>JACMQW010000014.1 GCA_014376785.1 Oligoflexia bacterium | reverse complement strand
GCTGTAAATCACTGCCGAAGTTCCCGATCCTGAGCTGTAGGTCGCGTACCGGGTGCTTCCGCCGACATCGAGGGTAAGACGCGTCGAAGCAGAAGCATTCACATTCTCAGAAAAATTTACAGTGAAGCTCATTACCGCGCCGGTTCCGTAACTTCCGTTTGCGGGTGCAGTAATGCTCGAAATAGTCGGAGCAGTGGTATCGACTAAGACACCGGTAGTGTTGGGCGATGTAAAGGTGAGAGTGGCCGCATTGCCTGATCCGTCGGCGAGAGTGCCCGAATTTAACTGTAATGGCGATGTCGTGGCGATTCCGTTCGTATCCGTGTCTGGGGATACGACCGTGTAACGATAGAGGTGAGCGGCCGAGCCCGAGCCGGATTGGTAAGTCGCGTAGCGAGTGACGCCGCCGATATCGACTGCAATTCTCGGAGTACCGGTCGTGACGACGATTTTCGAAAAATTTACGGTGAAGTCTAAATTGGTTGCCGCTTTGTAAGTGAGGTTTGCGGGCGGAGTGATGCTGGTAATCGTGGGACCCGTAGTATCGACCAGCACGGATGTCATCGTAGGAGGTGAAAAAGTCAGCGTGGATGGATTTCCCGCCTCGTCGCCGATTGTTCCTGCATTTAATTGTAGAGGAGAGCTTGCGGTGATTCCATTGGTGTCTGTATCGGGATTCACAACCGTATACCTAAAAATCGCGGTAGCGGTTTTGTTGCCCGAGAAGTACGAGGCGTAGCGAGTAACGCCTCCGATATCGATTGCGATCCGAGGCACTCCTGTGAACGCTACGCTTTCTGAAAAGTTAACTGTGAAATCAAGATCAGAACCTGCGCCGTATGTTCCGTCGTTAGGTTTAGTGACGCTCAGAATAGTCGGACCTGTCGTATCGACTAAAACTGCCGTGGTCACTGGCGGAGTAAATGTCAGGGAGGAGTTATTTAAAGCAGCATCACGAATCGTTCCACCGTTTAGATCGAGTGGGGAACTGATGACTATGCCGTCCGAGTCGGCATCAGGGGAGACGACCGTGTAACGGTAAAGGATCGCAGCGGTGCCGGTTCCCGACTGGTAGGTCGCGTATCGAGTGACTCCGCCGATATCGATCGCGATGCGAGTCGATCCTGAAACGTTCACTGCTTTTGAAAAGTTCGCGGTGAAGTCGAGATTTTGGGTCGCGCGGTACGAGCCATCCGCAGGTGGAGTGACGCTATTCAGAGTCGGCAGATTCGTGTCGACGATAACGGCGGTGAGATTAGGAGAGGTAAAAGTCAGGCTTGAAGCATTTCCGCCGATGTCGGCAACGGCTCCCGAATTTAAATCGAGAGGAGAGGAAAGCGTGATTCCGTTCGTATCGATGTCGCCGCCCACGACTGTATACCGGTAGGTGACTGCGGACGTCCCAGAGCCCGACGTGTATACGGCGTAACGAGCCGTTCCCCCGACGTCTAGAACCAGTCTTGTGGAAGCCGATGCGTTCACCGCTTCCGAAAAATTCACGACGAAATTAACTGCGGCACCTGTGCCGTAAGTTCCGTTGCTCGGCGGAGTAACACTTAAAATCGTCGGAGCGGTCGTGTCTACGAGCACCGCCGTCGTATTTGGGAGCGTGAATGTGAGTACTGCATTATTTCCGGAAGAGTCTGAAATCGAGCCGCCGTTCAACTGAAGCGGAGAAGAGATCCCAATTCCATTTCCGTCTGTGTCGGGAGAAACGACCGTGTAGCGATAAAGATGAGCCGCCGTTCCGGAACCTGATTGGTAAGTGGCGTAGCGAGTGACGCCTCCGATATCGATTGCGATTCTCGGCGTTCCGGAAGTGGTCACCGTTTTTGAAAAATTTACGGTAAAATCGAGATTCGTTGCTGCGCGATAAGTGAGGTTTGCTGGAGGAGTGACGCTCGTAATGGTCGGCTGCGCGGTGTCGACTAACACCGAAGTGGTTACCGGAGGCGTGAATGTGAGAATCGCGGCATTTCCTGCGACATCCCCAATCGTTCCCCCGTTCAGCTGCACCGGAGAGCTCACGGCGATACCGTCGGAATCGAGGTCGGGGGACGTCACCGTGTAACGGTACAGAACAGATGATGTTCCCGTTCCCGATTGGTAGGTTGCATACCGAGTGACTCCACCGATATCGAGCGCCACTCGAGTGGATACACCGACTGCCACGCTTTCAGAAAAACTAACGGTGAAATCGAGGAACTGAGTGGGTCCATAGGTGGCGTTTGCAGGTTTAGAGACTGCGGTGATCGTAGGCGCAGTGGTATCGACAAGGACTGCAGTGGTTACCGGCGCGGTGAACGTAAGTGCAGAATTATTACCGGTAGAATCCTGGATCGTTCCGCCGTTTAATTGAAGTGGCGATGAGACTAAAATCCCATTGGCATCCGTATCCGGCGAAACGACGGTGTAACGATAAACGGCCGCATTCGTTCCGGTACCCGATAAGTATGTCGCGTAGCGAGTGACTCCGCCGATATCCACGGCCAGGCGCGTGCTGGCTCCGATCGTGACTGTTTTTGAAAAATTTACATTGAAATCAATATTCGTTGCGGCTCGGTAGCTCGCATTCGCCGGTGCGGTTACGCTGGTGATGAAAGGCGCTACCGCATCCACCAAAACTCCAGTGGTATTAGGCGAGGTAAAGGTGAGCTGCGCGCTCGATCCCGATAAGCTCTGGACTATTCCACCGTTTGGATCCAACGGCGAAGTCAGGGTAATGCCGTTCAGGTCGCTATCGCCGATGACGGTGGAGTAGCGGTAGATAACATCCGCGGTTCCGGTGCCGCTCTGATAGGTTGCGTAGCGAGTGACACCACCGATATCCAAAGTAAGGCGAGTGGATGCCGACGCGTTCACGGCTTCGGTGAAGTGAACGACGAAATCTAGGTTTTGGGCAGGACCGTAGGTGGCATTCCCGGGAGGAGTGACTGAAGTGATCATAGCGAGTGTCGTACTCACTTTTAAAAGAGAGGTATTCGGCGGGGCGAAATCCAGGATTGCATTTACGCCTTTTGCGTTTTTGATCGTCCCTGAGTTTAGTTGCATCGGTGAAACTAAAGTTACCCCGTCTGAATCGTTTTCTCCTGAACCGACGGTGTACCGATAAACGAGGGTCGTCGTATCGGATCCGGAATAGTAATTCGCGTAAACGGTTGCTCCGCCGACGATGATTGCGATTCGAGTTGTAAAAGTCGGGTGAACTGCTTCAGAAAAAGTCACAGTGAAGTCGAGGTTTTGGCCGAGGATCGCAGTTCCGTTTGGGGGAGCCACTAAATTTATGATGTAGGGAGCAACGACATCTGCGGCAGGTCTGCGGAATCGGCTGCCAATTGCATTAATCTCTGAAGAGCAGCCAGCGAGGACACTGAGAAGTGAAAGAGGGAGCGCAGCACGCGCAAGCATGCCCCCGATCTGCTCCAATAGTGAACTTCCCCAACCAAAGGTTTTCATCGAACGGCCCCCTAGTCGTATCATTTAGTCTACTACTCCTTTCGGCGCCTGAGTTAAAAATTTGAAGAATTATTAAATATTTAAATTAATAAAAACAAATGGTTAGAAAATAATTTAATTATAATTCACTGTTTAGCCAAACTATCTCCCTGTGTCTTCAGGGACGCATGTCCGTTATTATTGGATTATTCTAATCAAGTTAAATCGGGGGATTCCGTTGATGGTTTTCAAACTCGGGTGCCCGTCTCTGGAGGGTTTCGGCTAAAGTGGAATTAAAATACCCCTGATTTTTCAAAGTTTAAGAAAGGGATCGAGCAGAATGATTTTTTCAGTGACCCCGAACCCAACGCTCGACCTTGGGGGCGTCGTCGATCGGCTCGTTCCCAACGAGAAGAATTATGTCCACGATGAAACCCGTTTCCCAGGCGGCAATGCCATCAATGCGGCACGCATGATCCATCGTCTCGGCGGGGAAGTGACCGTGGGGGGATTTCTGGGGAGTGGGGTAGGCTCAGAGATCCAGTCGCTCATCGAGAAGGAGGGCTTGCCCCACGCATTCACTCCGGTGAGTGAACCCGCACGAATTAATATTACCGTATCGCTGAAAGAGGGTTCTCAGCAGACTCGCCTGAGTTTCGCGGGCCCCTTGATTTCAAATTCTGAATCCAGGTCACTCTCCGCGACCCTCGATGGCCTTTCCCCTCAGAGCTTGGTTCTTTTCGGAGGGAGTTTGCCCCCAGGTTTTTCAACGCGGAACATTTCCGAAATGATGGGATCCCTGAGAAAAAAACAGTCTCGATGCATCGTCGACATTCCCGGACCGATCCTTAAAAGTTTGCTCAGCACTCCTTCGATTCCATTTCTGATTAAGCCGAACCTGTCTGAATTTTGCGAACTGGTGGATAAAGAAGTGAAGTCTTGCGCAGAGGTAATGGATGCCGCGAATGAACTGTCGGCGAAAATACCGTATATCTGCATCTCTTCGGTCGAAGGGGGGGCACTTCTTCTTCACGCAGGGAAAGCTTGGTTCGGAAAAGCACCATCCGTGAAAGTGCGATCAACCGTGGGAGCGGGGGACTCCATGGTGGGAGCAATGGCTTACCTCATTCAGCGAGAAAAAGGGTTGCCTGCTCCGAGCGACCTTTTGCGATGGGGTCTAGCCGCCGCTTGCGCAACCCTCACGGTTCATGGAACTCAGCTCGGACACGCAGACGCTGTGAGAAGCTTTTTGCCTCAGATCGAAATTCAGGAGCGGTGAAAAATTCAGCGCCACTTGAAAAGCGCAGAACCGATGGTGACAAGCACCGCCGTAATCACCAATAAAATTCCTACTTCCGGCATGAGGTCTGAGAAGTGGGCGCCATCGATGAGGATTGCACGTAGCCCTTTCACGACGTGGGTGAGCGGCATCATTCGAGAAATGCGGATAACCCAAGGACTTGCTCCGTCGAGCGAAAACCAAATGCCCGAAAGAAAAATCATGGGCCACGTCATCAAATTCAAAACACCGTCGGCGACTTCTTCGCTGGAGATTTGGGCGGCCACTACTAAGCCTACAGAAATCATCGCCGCTGAACTCACGGCAAGAAAGAGCAGTAAATCAATTATCGTCCCTGCCACGCCATTTGCGGGATGAAAGCCAATCATCACCATTGCGCCCCCGACTACGAGAGTGGCGGTGGCGACCATTAATGTCATCCTCGAGACGACTTGCGCGAGCAGAAACTGGAAAGCGCTCAGCGGGGTCGCACGAAGGCGTTTTAAGACGCCGTTTTTTCGGTAGCGAACGATGACGTAACCAACCCCGAACATCGATCCGAACATGATATTCATGGCGAGAAGGCCTGGGAGAAGCCAGTCCGCGTAGCGAATTTTATGGCCAGTCACTTCCACCATGACCAATTCGGCTCGGGGATTTGAATCGGCTTCCACGGCGGCTTGTAGAAGACGCTCCGCAAGTTTTCCTCGGTCAGAATCTGGATTTAAGGAATAGGTAAATTTCTTTCCAGATTCATCGGCCTTCAATACCAAGTCCGTTTCATACCGGGAGAGTTTTTTAATCGCGGCCGGCTCGTCGGTCGTGATCTGAAAATCCATTCCCGGAGTGGAACGAAATTTTTTTATGAGGGAGCTTTCTGTCAACCCAGGTCCACTGGCGCGGATATTCAAAAGAGCTTCTTTCTTTCCCGAATAACCGTAAGTGAAGCCAGCCAGTACGATGAATGGAAAAAGGAGTGTCCATACCAAGGCCGATCGGTCTCGGTAGAATTCGAGATTACGCGCGTGGATCAGCGCGAGAAGCTTCTTCATGGTGAAATCCCTTTCCGGTTAATTTTAAAAAAAGATCTTCGAGATTTCGCGATCGAATTTGCACTTCTTTCAGAGGAATTCCCAAGTCAATCAACCTCTGGAGAGTCGTATTCGGATCTTCCGTTAAAACTTCAAAAGCTTCTCCACGGTCAAAAACTTCTGCTCCTTTTACGTTATCCGGCGTGAGATTGAAACCGCCACCCTTCGGCAAACGAATTGAAATCCCATGGAAGTGCTGCTTCAAAAGGTCGTTTGGAGTTCCTTCCGCAATGATCTTCCCGTGGTTCATAATCGCGATAGAGTCACAGAGTTCGTATGCCTCTTCCATATAATGGGTGGTCAAAACGATGGTTTTACCGCGTTTGCGAATGAGTCCTACGAGCTCCCAGAATCGTCTCCTCGCTTGAGGATCTAGGCCGGTCGTAGGTTCGTCCAAAAAAACCAGGCTGGGATCGTTCACGAGAGCAAGCGCGAGCAGAACCCTCTGTCGTTGGCCGCCGGAAAGCTTCGAAGCATCGCGGTTCCAAAAATCTCCGAGGTCGCAGAGGTCTTTCAGTTCGTTCAAACTCATGTGTTTTTGATAGAACGCAGAAAAAAGTTTCAAAACCTCGTGAACCCTTAGGAAGTCCGGGAGGGCGGTCGATTGAAATTGAATGCCAATTTCTTCACTGAACTTTCGACCGATTTTTTCGCCTCGGTAAAGAATTTCTCCGGAAGTGGGAGGGAGAATCCCCTCGATCATTTCCAATGTGGTGGTTTTACCTGCGCCGTTGGGACCCAGAAGACCAAAACAGGCTCCCTCACTAATCCGAAGGTCCAGACCATCCACCGCCGTCAGGTCGGAGTAACGTTTGATGAGAGCGCGGGTTTCTAAAACGGTTTCCATGCGGACGATAATCTCCATGCTTCGGCTATTACTCAAGAACTCAATTCTCGGTCGACAGATTACTGACTTCTCGGCTCTTGAGAGCAGCTAGTAACAATCCTAAAGCTGGAGAAGCGCGTGGCCTGAGCTGAGCGAAAACCAACTGCGAAAGAGCGGGTCTAAAGTGACTCACTATTCTAAATGAATGAACTCGCCGATACTGAGTAAGTCAGTTTCTGTTTAAGAGCAACCGGGGGGTTAGCGCATTGACCACACATCTCATTTCGTCACGCGCATGGATTAAACTCGGATTAACGGTTTTTGCACTCGGAACTTCGAGCGCATGCATTCCGATTCCTTTGCCGGGTTTTATGAAGAGCGAAGATGCCTCGCACGCTGATTATAGTCAGGTCAGCGCAACCACCGGAGCAGAGGCAAGCTCGTATGGTTCGACTGCACGTCTCTCCGGCGAAGTGATGTTTGCTCGTCTGACTACGCTTTTTCCGCGTTCTGCTTCTGGCATCAGCATGAATGACTTTTTGCCGGGCACGGCTTCGGGGTTGAACCGCGCACTCGCCCAGCCAGAGCGCCCTACTTCGAGTTTGGCGCAGATCGCTTTACGGGCTAAAACCTTAGCGCTTTGTCGGGGAGACCTCACCGGTACCGAGAGCGGTGGAATTTTTTCTGAACGCGATGTCCTTGCGAATGGGGAAAGTCTCCCGACTGACGCTAATGTTCGGCTCGCGTTTACTGCCGTGAGAAATGCGTGGCTCTATCCTTATTCTGCGGATTCCGTCGAAGTGAAAGAAATCGCAAGCCTATACTCAAATTTAAAAACTTCAGGTGGAGAAGCGGAAGCTCGCAGGGGGATTTGCGTCGCGCTCATGAGCGCTCCGCAGTTTCTGGTTGGCAATCCTAAGAAGGGCGATGCTGTTCGAAAGGTTTACCTGGACATCGCTCGCATGCGTCCACCGATGCAGGCGATTCTTGATTTTGAAGCAAGCCGAAAGACCCTTGGCCAAATTGTCGATACCATCCAAAAAGGAACTGACACGAAGGCGGGTTATCTGAGTGCGGTTCGAAGTTGGCACCGTGAGTGGTTGGGGCTCAGAGATTTCTTGGAGGGCGGAGACTACTTCGAAAACCGTCGCTATAACGGGGGCGCGAGTGGCAATAGTTATTCTCTGCTTGCAGGGGTGGAAATCGGGAACGCGGCGGACCTAAACGGTAAAAAAGTCATAGCTGTATCAAGCGATGGCGGCTTTCACGCGCAAAACTGTAATCTTCAAACTGCTGGCGGACAGCCAAATATTCAGGCATTCGATCCTCGGACCACGATGGTGAATTGGGAATTTTTGAATCACGTGGCTAATCGCTGGGAAAGTTTCGGAGCGTTTGTACACAAAGATAAATTAGATGATTACATCGGTATGATCCGCGCTTATGCCGGTGGAGAAGCAGATTCGGTTCGCGCAGGATGCACGTTGATGAGTGTTACGGATCCCGCTCACGCGGTACCGGGAGCACCCGATTATTACCTCTGCGGCGGTCGCGTTGCCGGCTCTGCTGGAGGATTCGTTGCGACAAATTTAAACGACATCGCACAGATAATGGGTTCGCTCACCGTTCCGAATGCTCTCTCCTTCGTCGATGCCCGGTTACGAGACGGTTCGGTCGTAGGAAACTTCTTTCGAAGTGAACGTTTTGATTTGAAAGACATGCGACTTCGTCGTTTCTCGCCGAGTGGCGAGCAGACAGGACTTAGCGCGATTAAACTCTGGTACACGGGTGAGGAAGTTTACGTCTGTAATGCATTCGAGCGTTTCATGGTGGCCTGTTCCTATCGACCGCCAGAATATTCTCGAGGTCCGAGTGGGTGGTTGTGGGAAGCCGATACGGTCTGGTCGCCTACGGATAGCTGGGTGAAGTTTGGAAGCTGGCTTCGCGTCGACTCGGTTGCTAACCCAATCAAGCTGAACCAGATGCGTTGTGGGCATCCGCTCGCCTCCGAGATTTTACGAACCGACGCTTATGCTCGAGATATGGTCGCCTTTCCTCCCGGCTATGATGCTTCGCTAGGAAATTATTTGAATACGGCGGTTCCTGACCAGAGCGGGCTGAATAACATCGCGATGAACGCGGATAACCGGGGCGCTGGAGTAGCCGAAATGGCCGCTATCAAGCGTTTGAACGAAAGCTTGCGTGAAGAACCCTACCGGCTGGTGAATCACATCATCGAGACCGACGCTCCTTATTCGCAACTTTTGACTGCAAACTACACCGTGGGAACTCCTGAATTAGACCTCATGTACCGAGGCTACGGTCTACACATGCCGTTCTATGTCCCGGGAGCACAGCCGAATACGAGTTCCTCTTCAGCAACTCAAGTGATCCGGTTCGACACCATGCCTTCTCTCAGTGGAAATTTAGTCTCCGCGCCGCATTCTAGTACCGACGGAACAAAGCCGGCGCCGATGCGAGTGCGGCCTTCCGCAGGAATTCTGGCGATGCCCGCGTTTCTCACTCCGGTAGCCAGTAAAATGCGGACGATTGCGTCTCGATATTTCACTCGCCTGCTCTGCGGAGAAGCCAACGTGTTCCAACCAAACGCTTCTCAGGCAACCCTCCATGAAAAATACATGGTGGATGCGGCGAACATCGTCGCTTCAGCGTCGGCGAAAGCTCACTTGAACCATCGGCAAATTTGTTATGGTTGCCACGTTAACCTCGATCCGATCGGACAAGCACTCAGTCCGAACTACTTGCGCTATGTGCAGGAAAACGAAGGCGCGGCCATGTTTGGAGAAATGGATTCCACCCGCACTTCGAATGGTTACGGAATCATCGGGGTAAATTGGACGAGTAATATGGGCACAGGCGCCGTTGTCGGCAAAGAAGTGACCGGCGTTGAGCAAGTCGCAGCCGCCATGGCAGGCAGCGACCTTTTCACGAAGTGCATCGTACGCCGCACTTTCGAAAACGTAGTCGGACGCCAAATCGCGCTGACGGATGAAACCGAATTCGCGCGGTGGGTAGCGGACTTTAAGAAAAACGGAATGAACTATAACCGATTGATTCGAACGATCGTCGACTCTCCGATCTATTCAGCAGGGGATTAATATGAGCCGCAAAAAAAACATCGACCGTCGCACGTTTCTTCGGAATTTAGGTGTTGGATTCGGAGCCGCTTATCTTGCTGCACACGGAGGAGGAGATTTCATCCGACTCGCGAAAGCAGAAGGCATTCGCCGCCGACGCCACCTGATTAATATCGTCATTTGGGGTGGCTGGGATTCTTCCTGGTACCACAACCCCATCGCCGTCTCTGATTTGCAGGACCTCAGTCAGTACCTAGACTCCGTCGTTATTTCGAATTCGCAGATTGGTTTTGAAGGTGCGAATTTCGGAAAAGCATTCAAGATGACCTACCGCCATAGCGACAGTGAGGGTTCGATGCACCCTTTCTCTGCGAATCGCCAATTCATGGGGATGGGCATGGCTTCAGTTTTTTCCCAAAACGATCTTTCCCGAATTGCGATTTGGAAAGGCCTTCGCCAAGAGGGACAGCATGGAATCGGTAACCTTGCGATGCAGATGGGCGCAAACTCCTCCTATGCGGTCAGTTATACCGGCCTGGTCGCGGATTCGATCGCAGCAAACGATTATGTACGCCCCTTGCATTACATGGCGCTTGCGAACGCACCGGGAGACCTCTTTCTAAATTCTGCCATGAACTCAGGATTTCAAGTTCCGATCTGCGTTCCGGACCCGACTCAGATGTCCCGACTCACGCAAGCTGATCCAAACGACATCCAAGATGCCGGCCGCCGGGCGGCGATTCTCTCTTCGATCGAAAAGCTTTCAGGAGTGGCCTATTCGGGTGCTTTTCGACGCAAGTCCAGCCGAGGAATTGCGGAAGCCTATTCGCGCTCTTTTTCTAGTGCTCTAACCATTACCGGATCGAACCTTTCGACCGATCCTGAATACCTTTACTGCGTGAAAAGGGTCTGGATGACCATGACTTCGGTGAGTGCCGCCCTATTCGGTCGCGCAGATTTACGCACACGACAAAGCGCAGTCGGCGTGGACTTCTACTCCGAGCTGAATAATTTGGCTTCCAGTGTGAGCCCACTACCCAGCCTTTCAAACTACCGACTGCTGAAACGCCAAGTTGCCACGAATCCTTCTGATTCCACCTTAGCTGGGCAGCTTGCCGCCGAGCGGACCACTCTCGTTGCATCTCTTCAAAACATTCCTTCATCGAACCTTTCGAACTCTATCCTGGGACTTGCCACTAATTTTGGTCAGGCGGCATTTCTAGTGCGAGAAGACCATTCTGCAGTAGTCGATCTTTCGGCTTGGGCAGGCGGGGATCCTCATTCGGCTTATCTGAACGGACTTCTGCAGATGACTTGGTCCATGGCAGGTTACCGAGAAATCATGAGGCTGCTCAGTGAGAAAGCAACCGGAGGAGGCGCAAGTTTACTCGACTCCACTCTGCTCGTCATGCACACCGAACTCGATCGTGAGCAGTGGCACCAGCCTGGCGACCCATTCGGCCGGGTTGTTCATGCAGGTACCAACCACGCCGATTCCACCAGTCTTCTCATGGCCGGAATGGGTGTGCGAGGAGGGCAAATTATCGGAGCGATCCACCGCGGACCGAAGGATTTTGCAAGCTATGCGGGAAATGCAGGCTATGGATACCTTCAGCCTCTCCCGATCGATTTTTCGAATGGGATGCCCAAACCGCTTGCCGAAGGGGGCCGGTATTGCAGCACGAAAGCCATCTTTCCCACGATTCTGAAAATTTTCGGCACCCCGATTCCTCTCCAACAGATTACGGATTACGGCGCTGTGAATGCGATCATCGCCTAAGCGGCGGGAGTTTTCGTCCTAAATCCAGTTGAATGTCCGGAGAGCCATCTTCGTTTAAGCGAGTCGAAATTGAAGACTTGTAGGTCGAGCGAAAAAAGTCTCCCAGGTCATATCCACCCGGTTCTGGCCACCGCCGGTAATCGTGGTTGGGCAAAATACTTTTTAAAACGGCGTGGAAGAGGACTTCATACTTGCCATTTTTACCGAGAAATATTGCCGGTCGACCTACCCAGGATAGTCCAAGTGAACTTTTCAAATCTGATCCGAAATCAATCAGGTCCTTCTGATTATGGTCTAACGAAGGATGGTACGGCCCTTCCACATTCTTGCTCCACGCATAATTCATGCGGTAACTATCGGTACAGAAATCTCCGCTGCTAAATCCGATGATGAAAAAAAGTTTCCCCTGAATAGACATTTCAACAGGGCGAGGACCTTCCACGAGGTACCCGCCGATCGTACGATGTGTGGAAGGGAAGGGCGGTTTTCCGACGCCGAGAATCTTTATTTCTGGTCCAAAAAGTTCGCGGGCACTCGCGGGCAAAAGTTTTCGAGCGAAAATTTCCGTTTTGCTAGGGGCCTGCGCATTCTCAGTGACTCGCTCGTAAAAAAAATAGACGGGGTTCGGCAGTCCGGTGTCAATCAAATCTGGATTGAGCTGTCCCAGCTGGAAAAAATTTCCTCCATAAGAATGTCCCATCCATCCGCTGGACGCATCGCCAACGATCGGCGCCGGGTCACGAATCCAGTCGCCCGAATTATTTTTTCGGAAGATAAAAATTCGGCGAGTGATGTTGTCATCTGGCCATTTCGGGAGTCTGCGACCGTGAGTCGCACTCATTGAACCGCCCACGAGAATTTCCAAATCAGGATGGCCTGGGGTTCGCCACAGGTATTTCCGAAGATCCCAGGGAATTTGCCCTTGCTCTGTGATCCTGATTCCGGCGGAATCTCGCAATGAGAGAGGAACGGATTCTGCCACCCCACCGGTCAGAAATTCTTTCCAATTTGCATATCGGAGAAAATGATCGGCGGTACCGTAAATCTCTACTTCTCCGCGAGCATTCACGAAAGGAGGAGAAGGATCTGGCAAATCAGAACCTCCACCTAGATTTCCACTTTTTAAAAAATTTCCATTCAGGCGATAAAGATTTTCAGTAACCTGTACCGCGTGCTCGCGAACAGGAGGTCGGTTTGCCCAGGCAGAAGCCGCCATTAAAAGAAAAAATCCGGTAGAGCCGAATCGAATCATCGGCTGATTGGAAACTGGAATCACGATGATGTCTAGAGATAGATCTGAGCGCCTAGCGTCATCGCGCCCGGAATGTAATTGTAGAGCAGACCCGCGGAGAGGTGTCGAGAGAAGAGGTATTGGACGGCGATGTGCGACTGGGTAACTGTGTCCATGCCATTGACCGTGTTGGTTTGAAGTGCCCGCTGGGCGAGAGTGATTATAAATCCGCCGAGTGTCGTGGTCAGAGTGTAGATTTGGATCGGACCTAAGCTGAAAGTGCTGTTATTTCTCAGTTGATTGTATTCGATTTCGAAAATCGAAAGCCGGCCACTCACTTGGTAAGTGGTGAAGACCACCGGATCGATCGCGGCAGAGACTCGCTCATTGGAAAAAGCCACGCCAAAGGTGAGGTAGCGCGAAGCGAACGCCAGTGCGGGCCCTCCGCCCCAACTCGACGTGATCCTATTATGACGAATTGAAATTCCAAGTTTCACCGAAGCATTTTTTGTGACTCGAAGCAGCTCGAGTGAGGTCCCAATGTTTAAATTAGGGATAGAGCTCGTTGGAGTTTCTGCCGGTTCGAAGGTTTGAAGTTCCGGCAGTCCGAATTGGCGGTTGATCAAATCATCGCCGTAAAAGGTGTTGTTTCCGCCGGTAGAAATCCCTGTACCGAATTTGTTGAAGCCTTTTACGATCGAAAAAGTGGCATTCTTTTCGGAGTGATTTGCGCGCAAGACATGGCCGAGTGACTCGAGCCCGTAGGAGCTTGGTTCAGTTGGTAACGAAGCAGAGTTCAAATTAAATGAAGACGTGAACGTGGAACTCGCTCCCGCAGGTTTGGAACTGGAATACCCGTTACTGCAAACGAGTTCATAAAGACGGGGTGAGCTCTCCCGGTAATAATCGCAGATTCCACTCGCTCGCGCAGTCTGGAGCGACAAGAAAAAAATAATCAGCGAAAAAAGTTTTCCGGTCGTTGGTTTCCAATCCATTTCTCTTCACTATAAAGCAGAATTTAAGAACGGTAGTAGTTTCATCACCAACGATTCGAAAATTCTTACTTTAACGAGCGAGAAATTTCGCAAATCGGCTCATGACCCAGAGATGAATGGTTGCCTGAGTCCAGAAATAGATGGTCCAAGGAAGTCGGGGAACAAAATCCTGAACGATGGATAGGCCGACGTTCTCAGATCGAACCGCACGAAATTCGAGAAATCCCCCCGAGCCATTCGTCTGGAGCATCCCACCTGTGATGGCGAATCTTTCGATATCGCGCTCTGGATGGGGCCTGGCGACAAGTTCCAAAAGAATGATCGACGTGAATCGAATCATAAAACGGATGCGAACAATTTCACCATCCGTAAACTTCTGAACACGGAGGATGCCAAAGAGCATGTGTGGCAGCCAAAAAAAATAGCGTTCCGCAAGCGATCCAAGTTTTGAAAGCTGGGTTTCCGTGAGGGATGAAATCCTTTGGATCGATCGAACCGTCCGGAGTCCTAAAAAATCACGACGTCGGAGATAAACCCGTGGGGTGGTGTCTTTCTTCAGGCATGCGTCCGTGAGCGAGCGCACACTTTCAGTGAGTGGCTTCGGAATGAGGCCGATGTGCGGCAAAAGCCTCCGAGTCGGTTCGGAGAGCATCGAATGCCGCAGGCTCTTTACCAGGGGATAAACGAGCGTTCTCGGAGCGCCGCTAATCAGGCTGACCCAAAGTTTCGAAACCGAAGGAGAGATCGCGGGCAACGGAATGATCGTTCGCTTTAGTCCCAGCGTTTCTGCTGTTCTCTGCATGAGATCTGCATAGCTCACTTTTTCGGCGCCCGCGAGGTCCCAGATTTGGCCTTGAAGATCGTCGCGAAAAAGCGTCGTGTGAATCGCTTCGCTCACATCATGCACATCGATAGGTTCAGATTCCGTCTTCGTCCAAAGTGGAACAAGCATGATGGGGAGTCTACGGACCAGTCGAACCAGCATCTCGCTCGACGAACCGCCTGCGCCGAGGATGAGTCCGGCGCGAAATGCAGTCACACTCGCCCCATAGGCACCGAGAACTCGCTCGACTTCGAGCCGGCTTTTTAGGTGAAGAGAAAGAGAGGGGGAGTCGTCTCGCCCCGGAGGAACAATTCCTCCCAAATAAAAAATCCGAATGATTTTTCGAGACTGGCAGGCACGCGCGAAATTATCTGCCTGCAGGAGGTCGAAATCTTCGAAAGACCCCTGACTTAAACGCGCTTGGGGAGACATGGAGTGGACGAGGTAAACGGCAGTATCCACTTCTCCAAGAGCGCTATGAACCGCTTCCAAATCGGCTAGATCGACTTTTCGCCACTCGACTTTCGATCCACTTTTGGACTCTCGTTTCGAGCGAGAAAAACCAATGACTTTTTCAATGCGCGGATCCGTTTCGAAGCGCGCGAGGAGTTCGCTTCCGATGAAACCGCTCGCACCCGCGACTGCGATTTTCACGACTGACCTCCGGTTGCACGCAGGTAGGCGGCTCGAACATCGAGAGGAACGGCAAGTTGCTCAAGTGACATATAGAGTCCCGTTAAAGTCGTTCCGAGAAAGGTCAATTCAGGATGAAAACGCGTACGGCTCTCGATGGCTTCTTCGAAGATGAGGTGAAATGTTTCTTTAAAATGTGAAATTTCGAACAAAACAGGTTTTGAACGGGCATCTCCAAAATGGATGCGGAGGAGCTTCTCCATTCGCTCGTCGTACCCCGGTTTCGGTGTGGTCTCCCAACGGTAGAGTTCAAGCCCGCGGGCAGCGGCTTTCGCGTCGTCAAAGAAAAAGCCTCGGTAAAGATCGATGACCCGTGATTGAAATTCCGGTGTCCGAATGTGCCGGAGTCGGCTCGGATTCCACACAAGCGTTTTTTCGACCGAATGAAAACTGAAATGAGTCGGTCTCAAATCAAGTTCGAGTGGAGTCGGTTGATGGATTAAGTGGAAGTAGAGCTCGAGCAACAATTCTCCGGCTCGAGTCCGGTCGCCTTCCGAGATTGACTTAAATCCCGTTCCGGATTGGGAATCGATTCGGATTTTCGATCCTGATGCCCTGAACGCAAGTTCGATTGGTTTCCAGTCTTCGGTAGAGGGACTTTTCACTGTTCGAGCGGCGATTTCCAATGCGAGCCCAAGAACTTTATCTTTGTGAACCACACGGAGTGCGGACGGCGAAACATAAGGCAGGAATTCTTGAAAAGGTTTTGGCACCAGGAGGGCGGCGGCACGTTCTGCAAGACTCATAGAGAAAGATTCCAGTGGTAAGGGTAAGTGACAAATCGGTTGTATCTCGAAACGAATGATCTGAAACTGGAGAAAGAAAGAAGTTTAACGTTCAACTGACCTCGCAAGGAACATTCCATGAAACTGAAACGCTGGTTCCAAGTTATCCCGCATTCGGACTTCCAGTCCGTAGCACTCCTCCTCATCCGACTCATCATCGGCACCGCATTTCTCCTCCACGGATGGGGAAAAATGCAGCAGCCTTTCGGATGGATGGGGCCCGACGCGCCCGTTCCGGGGGTTTTCCAATTTCTAGCGGCTTTTTCAGAATTCGGTGGTGGGATTGCTTGGGTTTTGGGCTTTCTGACGCCGCTTGCTTCACTCGGAATCTTTTTTACGATGGCAGTCGCGGTGACCACCCACCTTTTTGTGACGAAAGACCCGTTCGTTAACCCGACCGGTGGACACTCTTACGAGATCGCGCTCGTCTACCTCGGATTTGCGATCCTGATGATCGCGATGACTCCGGGTAAAGTTTCACTCGACGCAAAAATTTTCGGAAAACGAGATCTTCAGTAATTACGGTAGGCGTCTAACTGCTCTCGCAGTTGTTTCCCTGCGAGAGCAGTTAGACGCGCTCAATTTCGGCGTCACAAATCTTTGTGAGGGGTAGACGAAATGAATCGGATTTTTTTCCGAATGCCATCCGGGAAGAATTCTCACTAAAGTCCCCGCATCGACTTCGGCTTGGCAGAAGTAGGTCGGAATGAGTGCGACCCCTTGGCCACGGGCGGGTAAGGTCTTCACGGTACCCAGGTCGTTGATCATGATCCGGCTCGAGACAGGAATCGTCAGTTGCTGGGCCTCGTTGGTGAGAAACCATTCCTCGGCACCCATGGGAGTTAACCTGAGGCAGTCGCGGTGAGCCAAATCTGTCGGATGGTCTGGATTGCCTTTTTTCTCGAGGTAGCTAGGAGAAGCGTAGGGAGCGAAAGTAACGGCCCCAATTCGTTTTGCAATCAGACTTGAATCTTCCAGTTCTCCAGCGCGAATCGCAAGGTCGACTCCTTCGGCTAAAAGATCAATCAAGCGATCCGAGAGAAGAACCTCCACTCGTACTTTCGAGTACTGATCCGTGTACTGAGAGATCAAATCTGAAAGAAGGCGACTCCCGAGTTCGATGGGAGCGGTGATGCGCAGTAGCCTGGGCTCATCTTGATGAGCGGCGACTTCTTCTTCGGCTTCTTGGATCTGCTTAAACCCCTGCAAGCAGCGATCGTAATAGGCCATCCCCGCGGAAGTGACGTTGAGTTTTCGCGTGGTCCTCTGAATGAGAGTGACGCCGAGTCGATCTTCAAGCGACATTACCTTATGACTGACTGTCGATTTTGGCATTCCGAGTTGAATCGCCGTTTGGCTGAAACTTCCCGTTTGCACGACTCTCAAAAAGACCGAAATCTCATTGTAGTCCATGACTCAAGTCCTTAAGCAAATCTCTCAAAGAAATAAATTAGGTCGATTCGTCGAGAATTGGCTGCGGGCCGGCTACGATGCCGATTAAATCCGGATCAATGTCTGATCCTGATTCCTTCAGAAGATCGCGCTCCTTGCGCGTTTCTTTCCGGGCGTTTCGTTTTTCAGCCTTGGCTTCGCTGCTTTCCTGGCGATTGCGTTCGCGTGCGCGCTTATTCTGCGTTGCTCGTTGATTTCCGGCCATTTCGCTCCTCCGCCAGAGCCTGAGCTCCGCAAGTTTTACAAAGAAAGACGCTCTGAGTTTTCGTATTATGCCAAAGTCCATCTTTAGCGGTGGTGCGTTCCCGACAGGTGAAGCAACGGACCACGCCTTTTTTCGGTGGAGGAGGGGTCGTCATCTTCGTCGGAAACGTCATAGTGATTCGCCTTTGTGGGAGAGTGGTACGAGAACTTCAGAAGAAAAAAAGGAGACCGCTCGAACCGAGCGGTCTCCTCTAGAATTCGTAACGAGGCTTAGTAGCGATTACCGCGACCGCCGCCACGATCTTCGCGCGGAGCCATCGGCTTCGCTTCGTTGACCGTCATAGCGCGACCGTCGAAGTCAGCGCCGTTGAATTTCGAAATCGCGTTCGCTGCTTCAGCGTCCGAACTCATTTCGACGAAGCCGAAACCTTTCGAACGGCCGGTGTCGCGGTCCGTGATGATTTTCGAAGACTCGACCGTTCCGCATTGAGCGAAAGTGTCGGCTAGGATTTGGTCGGTTGCGGAAAATGGCAGATTGCCAACGTATAATTTCTTACCCATAAAACCTCCTAAAGGCTGGGAGCCACTCAAGAGGATATGGGCACCATGCCCGCAGACTCGGAAGAAGCAAACTGAACTAACTTCGCTAGCCTAGCAGGCGGAGCCTCCGATAGGTACCTTTATCGTGTAGTACGCTTAAAACCTCGTACATACGCCGGAATTTCGCCTATTGACGTTTTGGTCGCGTTTAATGGAGATAGAGGCCCCTAGAATCACCACGTGATTTCCACCGCGAATGAAGCGCTGCGCTCCTTGTTCTCAAGCAGAAAATTCGTGGTATTCAGGTCGCATGTCCGAGAAGGAAGTACCAAAAATTAGCGTGGCCGATCTCGCACGGTGCCGAGAAGTTTTAGAACACGTCGCGGCCGACGCCCTTTTACTCTCTCAAATTTCAGATGAGGAGCGCGTTCGACTTTTCATGGCCGCTGGAAAAGTCATTTATCCTGACCGTGTTCAAGTCCGGAGACGCATCAAGGCCATGCGTTCCGACAAAAAAGAAAAGCTCGCAAATAAAGACCGCACCGTCCGGGCTGCCACCGCCATTCGAGCAGCTCGTCAGCATTCTTTGTTCATTCCTCCTCCGAGAGTCGTCCACGCTTTGGAAGTCTCGAGTTCGGAAATGGCGACCGTGGGCCATCTTCAGCGACCTCGGGAGTGTTACGTTTGTAAAACCGCTTTCACCCAAGTCCACTTTTTCTACGACTCGATGTGCCCTACGTGCGCACCGTTTAATTATGAGAAGCGTTTCCAAACGGCTTCGCTCCAGGGGCGAGTAGCGATCATCACGGGTGCTCGTTTGAAAATTGGTTATCAAGCGGCACTCATGCTTTTGCGGGCAGGTGCAAGAGTTCTGGTCACCACTCGCTTTCCCCACGATGCTGCGATTCGTTTCAGTCGAGAAAAAGATTACGCCGACTTTGCTGACCGCATCCAAGTGCACGGGTTAGATCTCCGGCACTCTCCGAGCGTCGAGGCCTTCACGCAGTGGGTGAATCAGACTTACGACCGCTTGGATATTTTGATCAATAATGCTGCGCAAACCGTCCGACGTCCTCCTGGTTTTTATTCTCATCTCATGGAAATAGAAAGTTCCCCGGTGACGGCTCTGCCCGCCGCGGCCCAGTCGATTTTAAAAGGGCACGAAGAACTTAAGCATTTGTTAACGGGCATCGCTCCGCGGTCTGCGACTGAGAACCAACCGGGAAAAATCGAGTGGTTGTCCGAATGGCATGTGGGTAAATTGCAATCGGTTCCGGGATTAACGGATTCGGCCGCTCTTTCACAGATTCCTTACGCGTGTGACGAGCCGGAGGTTGAAACTCTTTTCCCGGCCGGTCGACTGGATGCGGATCTCCAGCAGGTCGATGAACGAAAAATGAATAGCTGGAGAATGGCGCTGGCGGATGTTCCGACGGCGGAGATGCTCGAGGTCCAACTCGTGAACTCCGTCGCACCATTCATTCTTTGCGCGAAGTTAAAGCCGCTGATGCTAAAGGACTCCACGGGCGAGAAACACATCGTGAACGTCTCTGCGATGGAAGGAAAATTTTCTCGGCACACGAAGACCGATAAGCATCCTCACACGAATATGGCGAAAGCCGCCCTGAACATGATGACGCTCACTTCCGCACGAGATTATGCAAAAGACGGAATTTTTATGAATGCGGTCGATACCGGATGGGTGACCGACGAAGACCCGGCAGAACTTTCATCGAAAAAACAGCAGGCCCATGATTTCCAGCCACCGCTCGATATCGTAGATGGGGCCGCGCGGATTTGTGATCCTTTCTTCTCGGGCATGCTCAGTGGGAAGCATTCCTGGGGAAATTTTTTGAAAGATTACTTTCCGACAGAGTGGTGAAAACCTAAAGCGAGTCGGGAACAGCGGCTTTCGGCTGGTTGTGCGTGTTTCGTCCAAGCTGGTAATAAACGAAAGTCGACATCGCAGTGATCGCGCCGAGGCAGATAAAGGTCGCTTGGAAGGCATGGATCGGAGTGCGTCCATTCGCTAGAAAATAAGTGTTAAACGTGGTGAGCAGGGCACCCGCATTCGCGACCCCGAAACTCATCGCGAGCATTTGGGTCATGGAAAGCAAGCTGTTGCCGCTTCCCGTATGTTTCGCTTCGAGATCTTTCAAGGTGAGGGAATTCATCGCGGAGAACTGGAGCGAGTTCACCGTTCCGAAAATAACCAGCTGAATGAGACGAAGCCACGCGGGTTCGCGAGGAGAGATAAAGGCCAGGCTCATGATACTCGCGCCGAGGATCCACGTATTTGCGATCAGGAAACGACGGTATCCGATGCGCGTAATGAATGGGGTGGCGAATCTTCGGCAAAGAATGGCGGCGGCCGCGATCGGAATCATCGTTGAGCCCGCCTGCACCGGCGTGTAGCCCAAATTCATTTGGAGCAGGAGCGGAATGAGAAAAGGCATAGCGGCGCTGCCGACCCGGGAGAAAAGATTTCCTAGAAGTCCGATCGAAAAGGAGCGAGTCCGAAGAAGGTCTAGGTGGAAGAGGGCGCGGGGATCTCGGGACGCATGAAGCGCATAGGCAGTGAGTGCCGCAAATCCTAAAACCACTAAGAGCAGGACTGTCGCATGGGCGAAACCGAAATCCGATACGCCTTCCAGCGCGAGCGAAATGGCGATCATCATGACCGCCAAAAATCCAAATCCCTTGAAGTCGAAAGCGGCGACGCGGAATGTGGGAATGACGGGCATGTGTTTTAAGGTCGCGTAAATGCCCACCAGTCCCACGGGAATATTGATCAAAAAGATCCAATGCCAGCTCGAGATTTCGACGATGAAACCACCGAGCGTCGGTCCGATGAGGGGTCCGATGAGAGCCGGGACCGCAACGAAACTCATCGCTTCGAGAAACTGGGTTTGGGGAAAGACGCGCAAAATCGAAAGTCGTCCCACCGGCATGAGCATCGAGCCGCCGATTCCTTGGATGACCCGGGCGGTGATGAGTAGACTCAGCGTGGGAGCTAAGGCGCAGAGAATCGAACCGAAGCTGAAGATCGAGATCGCGGCGACAAACGTCTTTCGGATTCCGAATCGATCGGCGACCCACCCCGATGCCGGAATGAGGATAGCGAGGGTGAGCGAATACGAAATAATCACCGAATGCATGGACAGCGGGCTTTCGCCCAGCGAATGCGCCATGTTCGGTAAAGCGGTGTTTACGATCGTAGAGTCGAGGGTTTCCATAAAAAACCCAATCGCCACGATCCAGAGCATTTTACGGTTCGTCGGTGAAATACTCATCGCGGGATTTTAGACGTAAATGAATTCGATCGGAATTTTCAATTCGGGGTGAAGGCTTTTGCTGACCGGACAGGAGTGGGCAACGTGTTCTATTTTCGATCGGTAGTCGGCCGGAATAGATGTCGGTAAAGTAATTTTCAATTTCAAAGATTCGATTCGCCTCGGGGAGCTCGAGGCCATCTCTTTTTCGACTTCGGCAGATGCTCCCTCGAAAGCAATGGAATCGCGTTTTGCAACGATCGCTAGCGTCGTGAGGATGCAACTCGCTAGGGCAGCCCCCACTAAATCGGTCGGAGAGAATGCTTCCCCTTTTCCCTGATTGTCTTTCGGAGCGTCTGTGGCGAGGCGAGAGCCGCTCGGGGCATGGACCACCTCACAATGAAGTTCACCGGTATAAGTCGCCGCCATTTTAACCATAGTCAGACACCTGAGGGGGAGGAAGTTTAGGAGGAAGGAAGTCCTGAAAGGAGATTTTAGCCAAATACCTGTAGATTTTTCCATTTTTCGTTCTTAATTAAAATTAATCCCTTTTATATCATAGGGTTAGGCATCAATAAAAGACGTGACACGACGCATTAAACTAGGGTATAAGTAGACGTCTCTTGGACCTCTCACCTGGAAAAACATCATGAACTCGAAAATGACCCACCATCGAATTCCACAGATTTGCGCAGGTCTTGCGCTGCTGTTCACCTCGATCTTCCCGACCGCAAGTTTTGCGTCGAAATTAGCGATGAAGCGACTGCTTCGGGACTGCTATTCTCCGGTGCTCAACGAACCGGCAAGGAAAATGACCGTGAACGGCCATGTTCTGAACGAAATCGAATCGAAACACATTCAGTGGTACGGACGCTGTGTTTTTCCTTTCTTACCCGGCACTCGGGATGAGCAGGCAACGTCCGCCGCTCGCGCATCGTGGTGGGCCCTTCGAGAAGGAAACCTCGAGAAACCCGGAGAAGATGTTTTCCGCTATTCGAATTGCCACACGAGCAATGGAGATAAAACGCGGTCGGACATCTGGAACTTTAACTGCAAAAGCAATATTTGGCAGGTCGGAATCGCTGCCGGACAGGTCGCCAACTACAGTGATGACGAATACAAAGAAGCAACGGATAAAGTGCGGGATGCTTTAGGAACGGAAATCACCGAAGCTGATTTACTGGCTTGGTCCGCCACTCTGGCAGGATTTGAAGCGCCGAAGCGGAATGATCCCGATTTAGAAAAGAAGAAGGCCGTTTATCTCGGGATTGTCCGGTCTACCGGCCGAATCCGAAAATCATGGCTGCTTCGAAATCCACTCATTGGCACGCTGCTAGTCCAAGACCTCGAAGTGAGGAGAGAATGCCTCATTACTCACTCAGCGTATTGCTTCAATGGAGGATACGCCGAAGCTCGCAAATTTAGCGGCGGAAAGAGTCATCGGGCGAAGATCGAGCGAATGAATAATTCCATTCATGACCTAAAACGTATTTACCTTCGCGGTCTAGCGGAATAGCGTCAGGCGCAAATGCCTGAACTTCCAGAAGTCGAAACCTCCCGTCGCCGGATAGAAAAAGCACTTAAAGGAAAAGTCATCGCTGAGGTGATTCCTGATTTCGACGATCACATCGTTTTCGATCAAGCATCGGCCGAAGAAGTAAAAGCGGCTCTCGAAGGAGCTAAAGTTCTCGGCAGCGCGCGAAAGGGAAAATACCTTTGGTTGAAGCTCGATCGGAAGCCCTGGCCCGTTTTCCACCTCGGGATGACCGGAGACCTCGAAGTTTCGACTAAAAAAGGATTCGTGAAAGCTTGGGGGGGGCCGAAGCACTGGGAAGCGGCTCGCGCTCGAAATAAAGAAACCCGCATTCTCCCTTACTGCCGTTTACGAATCGTCACGAAAGACGGAAGCGAAGTGGCTTTCACCGACCCTCGGAGATTCGGGCGGATTCGGCTCGCCGAAGATCCGGAAAACGAAGCCCCCATCTCAAAACTGGGATTCGATCCTCTCTTAAAATTCCCGACGGCTCTGAAGCTCGGAGAGATCCTCGAAAAAAGGCGTGCGCCGATTAAGGCAGTGCTCCTGGACCAAGGTCTCTTTGCGGGAGTGGGAAACTGGATCGCTGACGAAGTCCTCTTCCAATCCGGAATCTCTCCTCATCGGCTGGCTTCATCACTGAAAGCGGTCGAGGTCGGAGCCCTCCGAACAAAGCTTCTCTCGATCATTCGAAAAGCTGTGAGTGTGGGGGCGGACTACGACCATTACCCGGCATCGTGGCTCTTTCACTATCGATGGGGAAAAGCGAAAGAGGCCGTAACCCACCGAAAAGAAAAGATTACTCACGATACGGTCGGGGGCCGTACGACAGCCTGGGTGCCTACTCGGCAGAAATGAACTCCCGCTGAAAAGGGTTCGCATATTTTAACGCATTGCGATATCAGAGGTGCCTGGAGACTTCCTCATGGCACTGCGACTTTCTCAGCGAATGGCTGAACGACAACTTTTCGGTTTGGTGACCTTAAGCCTTTGTCTTCTCGCATCCACCTCCTGTGGTCGTTGGAATCACCACCCAAACAAGCGAGCAGATAAACTGCGGGCTGAAAATTTAAAAAAGAGTCGTGATCGAGCTGAAAAAACCGTCGTGAGTTGCGAAGTTGAAGACTGTAACCCGTCGATCGCAATGTTTGTCGGCGTCGAAGAGAAAGCCACTGAATCCTGTACGGCCTCACTCGTCGGTGACGGAATCGCGATGACGAACAGTCACTGCATTCCGAATGATCTTCGAGCCGAGGGCAAAGATTGTCGCGGCCGAATTTTTCTTTTTTTCCCTGATGTGACTGGATTTATCGCAGAGAGGGCGGAGTGCTCGGAAGTGATCCAAACGTCCTTCAAAGAAGAAGGCGGAGATGCGAATCCGGATTACGCCTTCTTCCGCCTTCGCGAAAAACCAAAACGCCCCGTGCTACAGATGTCGGGCGAGGGATTTGAGAAATCGGCCATTTACCGAGTCGATAAGGTCGATCCCTTCGTAGAACAAGATCACCTTGCCGGGGTGCTCAGAGTGGCGAAATGTCAGTCGGCTTTCGGAACGTTTGCACTGCCCGAGAGTAACGACCCTCTGAGTCCGCTGATGACGTTCAGAGCCGACGCCGGCTGTGAAATACGACCAGGAAACTCGGGCGCGCCGCTCACCGATGCATCGGGGCATGTGCGGGGACTCATCCAGGGTAAATTCGAGAAAAATCCAGCGAGCACGCAGTCGGTATCTCAATCTGCGTTGTTGGCATCATCGCTTCGCCTCGGCTCAAACCTCGCATGCCTTCCGCTTCACGCGAAATTAACCTCCGCCCCTGAACTAGCCGCGGGCTGTTCGAAGCGATCCGATTCGGCGAAACTGAAAATGCTCGAGACCGTGCGAGTGAAGCGGGTCTGGGAAAAGGTACTGGAAGAAGTTTCTGCCCAGTCTAAAGACAAAGTCGAAAACGACTTCGATTCCGTGTTTGATTGGAAACCCGTAAAAACCAGCGGGGGTGCCGGTGCTCCGGGAGTGACGCTCGCGCCGGTGTGCATTCGGAAGTCAAGCCTGTGGGCGGCTCGGTTTAAAGATCGCGGAGCAAAAGCCGTTTCAGTAAAAATCACTATTCCCTATTGGGAATCAGTCGAAGGCATTACAGAAGATTTGAAACAGAAAATCTCCGTTCCGGAAGACGCTACGCGAGAAGTTGAAGGGACGATCGATTTCAGTCCTTCCGAGTTCCGAAGAACGGGAAAAATGAAAGTTTCGATCGACTGGGCTAGTGACGCGCCCGTGAGTGCGTCCACTTCGTTACTGGATCAAACGCTGACTGCCTGCGAAGCCGAAGAAAAGTAGAGCGTACGGTCATTGCATCCCTGATTGATGAGGGACTGCTAATGACGGAATGCGCTATTTCAAATCACTCTTCAAATCACTCTTCAAAGAACGTCGCCTTGCATGCTTTGGTTCCGTCCGCCTATAGTCATGCCCACACCGTGATTCAAGAAATCCTCAAACTTCGCTTCGGTTTCGATCACTTCCGTCCTCAGCAAGAGGCGATTTGCCAAGCTGTAGCAGACGGCCACGATGCACTCGTCGTCATGCCCACAGGCGCAGGAAAAAGTCTCTGTTACCAGATTCCGGGTCTCGCCCGCGGGGGGGCGACTCTCGTGATCAGTCCGCTCGTCGCGCTCATCGAAGATCAGGTGCATCGGCTGATCGGGAAAGGTGTGAAAGCCGGCCGCATCCATTCGGGTCGCTCTAGAGAAGAATCGAGGGAAACCTTCCGCGCGTACCTCCGAAACGAACTGGAATTTCTTTTCATCGCTCCGGAGCGACTAGCGGTTCCAGGTTTCGCCGACATGATTCGGAAAAATCCTCCGACCCTCATCGCCGTCGATGAAGCCCACTGCATCAGTCAGTGGGGTCATGATTTTCGCCCTGACTATCGGCTGGTAGGCGAGCGATTGCAGGGTTTGGAAGGCACTCCGATCGTTGCGCTGACCGCGACGGCAACGGCCCTCGTCCAAAAAGACATTTGCACTCAGCTCCGACTCCGAGATCCAAAACTTTTCATTCACGGGTTTCGACGCGCGAATCTCGCAGTGAAATTAGTGGAGTCGCTTCCTTCGGAGCGGCCCGATCGAATTTTAGAACTGCTCTCCGCCCCGGACCGCATTCCCGCCATCGTCTATGCGCCGACACGGAAAAAAGCGGAAGAAATTGCGACTCGACTCGCGAAAAAATTTCGTGCCCGAGCTTATCACGCGGGAATGATGGCGCCTGACCGCGAATCGGTTCAGCTGGCATTTCTGAATGATGAGCTCGACGTGATCGTGGCAACGGTTGCTTTCGGAATGGGAATCGATAAACCGAATGTTCGCACGGTCGCGCATGCGGCCCTTCCCGCCAGTGTCGAAGGCTACTACCAAGAAATCGGGCGCGCCGGTCGAGACGGACTCCCTTCCGAGGCGCTCCTTCTTCATTCGTTCTCGGATCGAAAGACCCACGAGTTTTTTCTCGAACGCGATTTTCCACCCACGCCCGTTCTTGAAAAAATGATGAAGGGTGTGCCTGCGGAAGGATCGATTTACCGCGATAGCCTCGTCTCGAAGGTTTCCGACATCGACCCGGAGGCATTCCAGAAGGCGATCGAAAAGCTCTGGCTCCATGGGGCTCTCCTCGTCGATGCGGATGAAAATATCGCCGCCGGTCCTGGTTATCAGACTTGGAAAAAATCCTACGAAGGACAGCGGAAGTCTCGAATCGGCCAGCTCGATTCGATGCAAGCCTATACTTCGACGGATTCTTGCCGAATGCTCGAACTCATTCGCCACTTCGGCGACACGACCGATTCTTCGGTGGTCTGCGGGATCTGCGATCGATGCGCTCCCTCCAGTGAAGTGCGGGAAATGGACGAGGTCGAGAGAACCACCGCGAGCCTCATTCTCGCGAGCCTCGAGGGACGCGATGCTCAAGCCGTTGGCAGACTCTTCGATGAAGCGCTGAAGATTACGCCGAAGATGAGTCGCTCCGCATTTGAGCGCATCCTCTCAGCACTCTCGCGCGCAAGGTATGTCGAGCTTGCGCAATCGGAATTCGAAAAAGACGGAAAAATCATTTCGTTTCGGCGAGTTCAGCTTTTATCGGCAGGGAAGAAAGCGAAAGCGGCGAATCTGGCCTCTCTCGAAATCGAAGGGCCTCGCTCCGATGATTCGGGCCGCGTTCTGAAAAAAGCGAAACGGAAAGTCGGCAAATCAAGCCCTGCTTACCGAGTTCCGATGGAAGAATCCGCAGTCACACCGAAACTTTTCGAGGACCTCCGTGCATGGAGACTCGCCGAGGCTCGGAAACGGGGAGTTCCTGCTTTCCGGATCCTGAGCGACCGCGTGCTTTTGTCTCTTTGTGAAGACTTGCCGTCTAATGAACAAGCCCTTCTGAACGTTCCGGGACTTGGACCGAAGCTCGTCCAGCAGTATGGGGAAGACCTTTTAAAAATGACCAGCCAACGCCTTTGAAAGAGTCACTTAGAAAACGCAGCAAAGTTTTAAAATTAAAAGAGGAGATTCGCGCCATGGAACAAGATGAAGTCGTTTATCAATACTTAATGGGTTCTGAAGTTTACCGTTTCGAAAGTCCTTCGGACCATGAGGCGCATCACCACCGGGAGTACGCCTTACTCCATTTCCAAGAGAAGCTCGGTCCGCTTTTCGATCTTTCCGCCCTCCGCGGTCCGGAGCGGGTCATCCCAACTTCGGCATTTCAAGCGGAAGTTTAGATGAAAAAGAAATCTGTTTCTGAAGGGTCCGCCACGTTACCGGAACCTCTGCGGAAAGTCGTCAAGGATTCGGTCGCTCTTTTTGGTGTCGTTTTAAAAAGAGAAATCGGGGCGAAACACTACGAACAGATTGAACGGGTTCGCGCCCGCATGGCGGCCATAAGAACGGGAAGTCATGCGGTCGCCGCAAGCGAGCTGATGCGGACTTATTCCGAACTTGAAAAGCTCGATGCCGAAGAACGGCGTGATTTCGCTCGCGCCTACACGTTGATGTTTGAAGTGATGAATGCCTGTGAGGGAGCCTACCGAACCTTCCGACTGAGGGCGAAGCCTGCTGAGAAAGTGAAGCCTTTCGCGGAGGGGATATTCTACGTTGTCACTGCCCATCCGACGGAGGCACGTTCTCCAGATAACATCGCGATTTTTCATGAAATCCAAAAAATCCTGTTGGTTGCCCTCGAGCAGGGATTCGAATCCGTTTCCACGCAATTGGAAACGCTTTTAGCGGTGGCCTGGAAAGTTCGGATCGTTCGCTACCGGAGTCCTAAGGTTTCTGACGAAGCGGAACACATCTATTCGATTGTGCTTCGGGAAGAAAACCTTTCCGCCCTGTTGAAATTCGGTCGTGAAGTCGTGCCGGTTTATTTAAGAAGCTGGGTTGGAGGGGACAAAGACGGTCACCCCGGTGTGAATGAAAAGACCCTTGGCGAAAGTCTCCAGCTTTCGCGCAAGTTTCTCCTTCGCTACGTCGACCTCCAACTCGATCGCGCCCGGGCACTGACTGAACTCTTCGCTTCGAAAGAAATCGAAGAATCTGAGAAACCCCTTCGGAAGACCTTGATGTCTGTGCGTAAAATCTCCACGGGTGATGGCGCTCGGGTCGAGCACTTGAAATCTTCTCTGGATGCGACTTTCGCGATTCATTCGAAGGTCCTCGGGCACCTTCCCGACGCTTTGGTGAATCTTCAGAGCCTTCTGAAAGCTTTCCCTGGACTCGTCGTTCCGCTTGAGCTTCGTGAAGATTCCGCCCTGATCATGTCGGACCCGACGGGTAAGACGCTTGCGATTGGCAGAATGCTCCATGCGTTGGAGCGGTTTTCTCGCGGCGGAGATCCCACCTGGTATGCGAGAGGCATGATCATCAGCATGACCGAAAGCGCCTTGCACATCCGCACGACTGCGAAGTTAGTGAAACGCATCGTCGGAGATTTACGCATTCCCGTGGTGCCGCTTTTTGAACAGGCCGAGGCGCTCAAAAATAGTCCCGCGATTATTTCAGAAATTGCGGATGATCCGCTTTTGAAGAAAGCGATTCGGGGACCTTGGCAGGGTAAGCTTCAAATCATGCTTGGCTATTCAGACTCCTCGAAAGAATCGGGGGTTCTAAAAAGTCGTCTGGCCGTGACCGATGCGATGAACAGCTTGGACGCGATTTGTCGGAAGAAAAAAATTCAACCTCTCTTCTTTCACGGTTCAGGAGGAAGCATTGACCGCGGTGGTGGAGCGATAAACGATCAAATTTCAGCTTGGCCGGAAAGTGCGCTGAGAAATTATAAAGCCACGATTCAAGGCGAAATGATCGAGCGAAGTTTCTCCAGTCCGGAAATTTTGGAAAGCAGGTTTCGAAAAATTGCGGAAGGCGGACACTCAGCAGGTCGAAAGAAATTACCGACGGTGGTTCGTTCGCCCGTATTAGAAGATTTCGCTGAACAAGTTGCGGCTCACTACCGAGCGACGATCGCATCGCCCCGATTTCTGAGTATGGTGGAAAAGGCTACCCCTTATCGGTATTTGAACGTGCTGAAAATCGGTTCGCGCCCTTCGAAGCGTCCCGGAGCCCTCTCGGTGCCGGCTCTTCGTGCGATTCCCTGGGTTCTTTGCTGGACGCAGACGCGAGTGCTTTTCCAGACGTGGTGGGGAATGGGGAGTGTTTGGAAGTCTATGTCGAAGGCGCAGCAGAAGACGCTGAAAGGGGAGTTTATCCGGGATCCCCTCTTCCGAACCTATGTGAATGCGCTCGGATTCACGCTCGCCAAAATCGAGCTTCCGGTCTGGGAGCTGTATCTGGAAACTTCGGGAATCGATCGAACAGAAATCGACTATTTCAAAGCGCTGTTTAGGGCCGAGCTGAGAGATACCTTGAATTGTTTTCGGGCGATCACCGGGGAGACGAATCCGACGTGGTTTCGGCCTTGGCTCGGCAAAAGCATCGAACTTCGTGCGTCGCTCATCCACCCCTTAAATATTCTCGAAATTCTGGCTCAGAAAGATGAAGACCTTCCACTCGTTCGAATCTCCGTGACCGGAATCGCCAGTGGAATGTTAACAACTGGTTAACCGAGGGTCGCCCTGCCTGGGCGCAGCTCTTGCTCTCTGTGCTCTATGGGGGAAATCCAGATGCCCGAGGAGGCGAAACCAAACCAATCAGAACTCGTCGTTCTAGCGAAAGACGGCCTCTATTGTGAAGCGGGAGGATTCTACATCGATCCGTGGGGTTCGGTCGAAACAGGGATCATTACTCATGGACACGGGGACCACGCTCACATCGGCAGCCAGCATTACTACGCGAGCCGCTCCTCCCTTGGAATTTTAAAAACTCGCATGGGTGAAGAGACGCCCATCACGACGCTTGCTTACGGAAAAGTGATTCGGCTCGGAGAAACTGAGGTTTCTCTCCATCCTGCGGGACACATTTTAGGTTCGGCCCAAGTCCGCATCGCTCACGCCGGGCAGGTTTGGGTAGTCAGTGGAGACTACAAACGCGATCCGGATCCCACTTGCGCACCTTTCGAAGTCGTCGAGTGTGACACGTTCGTGACCGAAGCAACCTTTGCGTCTCCGGTTTACCACTGGCCGCCAATTGAGAATGTCGTTCGAGAAATTCACGATTGGTGGATGCAGAACCGAGCCCGCGGTCAGAACAGTATCCTCTGCGCTTACTCGCTCGGAAAAGTGCAACGGGTGCTTGCCGAGCTGATGCGCTTTACGAACGAGCCGGTGCACTTGCACGGTTCCGCAACACGTCTCGTGCAGGTTTACCGAGATGAAGGCGTATCCATGGCCCCCACCATTCCGGTGAGCGAGCTGGACAAGAAAGAAAAATTAAAAGGGGCATTGATCATTGCGCCCCCATCCGCTTCGGGATCGACGTGGACTCGGAGGTTCGAACCTTACGAAGTTGGTTTTGCCTCGGGATGGATGCAAATTCGCGGGAATCGTCGGCGAAAAGCTTACGACCGTGGGTTTATCGTTTCGGATCATGCAGACTGGCCATCGCTTTTGCGCACCATCGAGGAAACGAAAGCAAAACGCATCATCGCGACTCACGGAAGTTCAGATATCCTCGCCCGTTACGTGCGGGAAGAGATGGGCAAAGAAGGAATCACGTTCGAGACCCAGTTCGGAGAGGAAGACGAGTGAACTTTGTAAGCCTTTACCGAAAACTCGATTCTTCAAACTCGACTTTAGATAAGATCGAGGCCCTGAGGGAACACTTTCTCAATGCCGATGTCGAGGAAACGGCGCTCGCTATGCGGCTCATCCTCGGCCAGCTGCCACCGAAGAAGGCGAAGTCGGCGGAATTGAAAGCACTCGCACTGGATCAGGCGCGGATTCCGGAGTGGCTTTTTGCCGAAGCCTATTCTTCCACCGGTGACCTTGCCGAGACGATGGCTCTGATTAATGCAGTTCCCGATGCGCCGCCTTTTACCGGCTCGGTGCCCGAGTGGATAAAGACTCACCTGCGCGGAGCAGACGAGGCCTTAAGCGGCCTGCGCGAAGCTTTTTCGAAGTGGGATTCGTTTTCGGTGATGGTGCTTATTAAGCTCTTAACCGGCAGTCTGCGGGTCGGTGTTTCACGCGGTATTTTGATTAAAGCACTCGCAAAAGCTTATGAGATTCCCGAAGCGAATATCGCACACGTTCTGATGGGTAATTTGAAGATCGATGCTTCATTTATCGGCCGCCTGAAGATGAAAGACTGGGCCGATCCGCTCGATTTCTCCTCTCCCTATCCATTTGCACTCGCTTCTCCGATCGATGGCGAAATCGAAGATCTCGGCCCGATCACTGACTGGGCGATTGAATGGAAGTGGGATGGGATTCGGGGGCAGTGGATTTACCGGAATGAAAAGGTTTCGCTCTGGAGTCGGGGAGAAGAGCTGATCAGTGACCGCTTTCCGGAATTCGCGACGAGAAGCCTAAAGTTCGAATCCCTGGTGTTAGACGGAGAAATTCTCGCTTGGAAGCCAGGCGCGAAGGAGCCTTCTGCCTTTGCTCTTTTGCAAACGAGAATCGCCCGTAAAAAAGTCACCGAAGCTGATTTGAAAAAGGCGCCTGCTCGTTTCATCGCTTACGATTGCGTGGAGAAAGATGGTGTCGATCTCAGGGAGCTTCCTTTTTCCGAGCGTCGGAAAATTCTCGAAGAGTTGATGCCGGAGTTAACGGCTTCCATTCCAGCTTTTGGAATTTCTGAAATCCAGAATGAAGAATCTTGGACCTCCGCAAAGGCATCTCGGGCGGGCTCGCGCGAAAAAAGAGTGGAGGGATTTATTTTGAAGCGGAAGAGTTCTCCCTACTTCCACGGCCGAAAAAAAGGCGATTGGTGGAAGTGGAAAATCGATACGATGAGCTTAGATGCCGTGATGGTCTACGCCCAATCCGGGCATGGGAAGCGGTCTAATCTTTTCACCGATTATACCTTTGCGCTTCGGGGAGCAGACGATGAGCTGGTACCGGTAGCGAAAGCCTACTCAGGACTAGACCAAAAAGAGATCATGGAGCTCGATCGGTGGATCCGAGCCCATACGAAAGAGCGGTTCGGACCGGTGCGGAGCGTGGAGCCCATTCAAGTTTTCGAATTGGGTTTCGAAGGCATTGCGGATTCACCTCGGCACAAGTCGGGAATTGCCCTCCGTTTCCCCCGTATTTTGCGTTGGCGCCGGGACAAACCCGTTTCCGAAATCGACCGATTGGATGCCATCCGAGAACTCTACTTAAAACCTGATATAGAGCCGGTCTCGCGCGAAGAGCTTCCGCTCTTTAAATCGGCAAATCTCGATGTCTAGTCTTGAAGAGTGGTTTTCGGCTCGCGGATTTACGCCAGCCAAGTTCCAACGTGAAACTTGGGCAGCCTATGCCGCGGGAAAGAGCGGCCTCATTCATGTCCCGACTGGTTCGGGAAAAACATTGGCCGCATTCGGTGGACCACTGAAAGAGCTCCGTCCAGGAAAAGGACTGCAGATTCTTTATCTCTCACCCTTGCGCGCAGTCATTCGAGATGTTGAAAAAGTTGTGACTGACGTCTGTTCTTCTCTTTCGCCGGCGGCCATTATCGAGAGTAGGACGGGGGATTCCCCAGCGAAGACTCGGGCCAAGCAGAGAAAGCGTCTCCCGGATATCCTCCTGACTACTCCCGAGTCCCTCTCACTCCTTCTCTCTAAGCCCGACTTCCGTGAAAAAACCACCCACCTTCGATGTGTCATTCTCGATGAGTGGCATGAACTCCTCGGATCGAAACGCGGCATTCAAGTCGAGCTTGCGCTCAGTCGAATTCTGCCGATGAATCCCGATGCACGAGTGTGGGCACTGTCGGGGACGCTTGCGAATCTGGATGAGGCAGCACGCTACGCCGTCGGTCTCGCGCGCGAACCCCACATCGTTTCGGAAAAAATCGCACGGCCACTCGTGATTAAAACGCTCATTCCGCGTGATCCTCGCACGGTGCCTTGGACTGGCCACCTTGGTATGAGGCTACTTCCCTCGGTTCTCTCGGAACTAGACCAAGAAAAGTCCACTCTGATTTTCACAAACACGCGCTCCCAAGCCGAGCTCTGGTTTCAAGCGATATTAGAAGCAAAGCCAGAAATGGCAGGAGCTATCGCGCTCCATCACTCGAGCTTAGCCACCAAAACTCGGTGGTTTGTCGAAGAGTCGCTGAAGAATGGGTCGATCAAGTGGGTGGTCTGCACCTCATCTCTGGATCTCGGCGTAGATTTCGGACCAGTGGAGCTAGTGTTTCAAATCGGTTCGGCAAAGGGAATCTCGAGGCTTCTCCAACGCGCGGGACGCGCAAACCACCGACCGGGTGAACCCTCTGAAATCCACTTCGTGCCGACTCAAGCCTTAGAAGTGCTCGAGATCGCCGCCGTTCGCGCTGCAGTCGAAAAAAATCTCGTCGAGTCGAGGCGGCCTCCAAGAGGTGCGGTGGATGTTCTCGAACAACACCTGGTTACCCTCGCATGTGCGAAGCCCTTCAGTCCGGACGAGGTCTTTTCAGAAGTGAAAAATACCGTGTCCTACTCCGAACTTTCCCGCGAAATATTCGACTGGGTCTTAAATCACCTTTTGTCTGGAGGCTCGTTATCGAGCTACCCGCAGTTTCGGAAGCTTGAAATCATCGATGGAAAAGTCCGTGTCGCTTCTCCTCTGATTACGCGTTTTCATCGCATGAGTATCGGCACGATCGTGTCGGATGCACTGATTACCGTTTATTTAAGTAATCGAAAAAAGATCGGAGTCGCTGAAGAGCGCTACCTCTCGCGGATGAAGTCGGGAGATACGTTTCTCTTTGCGGGGAGAACGCTCGAATTCATCATGATCAGAGACATGAAGGCCTACGCTAGGCCTTCTCGGGGAAAACCTGCCACTACGGCACGTTGGTTAGGCGGAAAGTTACCCATTTCAGATTCTCTCTCTCATGAACTCCGCGCGTTGTTGAGCGAAGTAAAAGAAGGAAATTTAGAACGGTTATCCCTCTCTGAGCGCGCCGTGCTCGAGCCATTGTTAGATACCCAAAAAATTCAGTCCGGCCTTCCGAATGAGAACGAGATTCTTTTTGAATTCAGCCAATCTCGGGAAGGCGGGCATTGTTTCATTTTTCCCTTTGAAGGGAGGCTCGTGCATGAGGGCTTGGCGAGCCTACTCGCTTATCGGCTAGGGAGAATCGAAAAAAGTTCTTTCGGGCTTTCCATGAGCGACTACGGAATCGAATTGTTGAGTGATGATCGCGATTATCCTTTTCAAACGCTCTTCACCGAGCACGGGGACGCGCTCTTTTCAGAAGTGAACCTTTTACCCGATCTGGTCCAGAGCATCCAAATCGGCGAGTTTTCAAAGCGGCACTTTCGAGAAATCGCCCGGATATCGGGAATGATCTTTCAAGGGTATCCTGGATCTGAAAAAACCGCGCGCCAACTGCAGGTGAGTTCGTCGCTCATTTACGACGTACTCGAAAAATACGAACCCGAGAATCTGCTTTTCAAACAATCACGTTCCGAAGTCGTTGAACGCCAATTCGAATGGGACCGGTTACTGCGGGCCATGGACCGTATTCGCCGAGCAAAGATTCTCATGCTGAAAACTCCGCGTTTTTCCCCTTTTGCATTCTCGCTTGTTTTTGAGCGCATGGCAGGCAAGGTGAGTACCGAGACTCTGCAGGAACGATTGGCGAAAATGGCGAAGAAATGGACGGCGGCTACCGGTGTCGGATGAAATTCGAGTTTCGATTCACGGCCAATCCTTTCTATTGAACGCTGCGAAAACGGCATACTGGGAGGAAGAAAGCATTCTACTTTGTTCGGATCTTCACTGGGGTCGCGAGGCTTTTTTACAATCCCGCGGATTTCCGGTTCCGGAAGGGGTTTTCGATGAGGAGTCGTTCTTACTCGGAAAAATGATCGAACGCTATCAATCACGGCGTGTTTTTGTCTTAGGCGATCTGATTCACCATCCTGCCGGAATGCATGTCGAGTTGCGTTCGAAAATCCGGCGTTGGACTGAACAATATCCCAAGACGGAAGTGCGACTCATCCCTGGAAATCATGACCGTGCGATCAACGAGTGGCTCCCGGAATGCGGAATCACGTTAGGGGATTCCGCATTCATAAGCTCCGGAATTCGACTTTGCCATGAAGCGAGGGCAGAGAAAAAAACATCTGGTGAATTCACTTGGCAGGGACACCAGCATCCCGCGATTCGCATTCCGGAAGTTTCAGACTATGGGAAGTTTCCCGCGTTTTACGTGAAAAAAAACATCGGATATTTGCCGGCTTTTAGTCAGTTGGCCGGGGGGAGTGAGATTAAGCACTTCGAAGCAGGGGACCAGATTTTCGCGGTGAGCACGGATCACATTTTTGCGGTGCCGAATCGGGGCTCGAGGCGAAAGGATTGAGCGACTACTCCGCGTCCGGTCCTAAAAGCGTCCCGCAGGTCCACTCACTATGCAGAACTTTCACATAGGAAATGATTCCCGCAGCCGTCATCGCGATAAAAGTGGTGTCCGCGATGGGCATCCCGCTGAGCTTTCCCACCGTCGCCGCAACGGAAAGAGCGGAGATACCCATAGTGATGAGGTCCGAGCGGCGTTGGATTTTGAACTGTGATCTTTCGTCCTTTGTTTCACTGAGTTTCCATTTGGTGTAGCGAGTGTTCGCACTGTCGAGAAATGCTTGAGCCATGAATCCCGAAGCCGCAAGTTTTACCGTGTTGACGAAGATATCCATCGAAGAACCATCCGGTGGGTGTCCGAGTAGTGCGAGAGAGAGTTTGATAGCGGCCGTGTAAGCAAACTCGAGAACGAACTGCCGAGCGAGGGGTTCGACTAAGCGATCGACTCGAGCTAGCGCTTTCGATGGCATGGCTTCGTGAAATGTTTTTGTGACGAAGGTTTGGACTTCAGCATTGAAATATTGGAATCCCCCACTCAGCACGAGTCCCGAAAAAGTTGCGGCAGGTAAGGCCACGCTGAGTGGAAGGCCGGATGCGGTGTAGCTCCAGGTAATGACCCCGGTATTTACGAGTCCGCGCGTCAGCGCGTAGGTCACTCGGTATTTGCGGGGCTGATACCAGTCTTTAAATTTCTGTCTCAGTTCGCCGAGTAAATCCGACCCGAGAAAACTGCGCTTGATCGTCCTTCCCTTCGCTAGCTTTCGGAGCGAATCACGAGCGGCGGTGGCGGACTCTTCGGTTTTTTCGACCTTGCTCGACGGATTCCGACCTGCCCCCTCCCGAACTTCCTCAAATCGAATTTTCAAATTCGGATTCGCCTGGAGGTCGGCTCGGAGGATCTCGGTAATCCGAGCGTCGATGTTTTGGCGGTCCTCTTCGCTTTCCGCGACGAATGCGGTCGTTTCGAGCTCTAGCCCATTCGCGAGGTGGGTGGTGAGCGTGCGAACTCCTGAAACCTCGGCTCGTGCAGAACTACTGAACAGCGAAAGAACGAAAAGAAGAGAGAGCAGACCGAACTTCATGCCCTCCTCATCGGTTTGAATAAAGGGGAGCTAGAGCTTCGTCTCAGCTTTTTTCTGCGAGAGTGAAAAGCGCGGCGATGACTTTCTTGGCCGCGACTTTAGATGCTTCCAAGATCACAAAGTGATCTAACACGACGCCGGGATTCAATCCGCAACCGAGGTTCGTGATCAGCGAGAATCCGGATACTCGCGCTCCTGCGTGGGCGAGCGTGATGGCCTCCCAGACCGTCGACATTCCGACGGTTCCCATTCCCCATTGCGCGAACAGGCGTACTTCGGCGGGCGTTTCGAAACTCGGGCCGGCGACCCCGAGGTAAACTCCATCATGAGTGGTGAGCCCACTCGCGGAGAGTTCCTTTCGAAGCTGGTCGTTAAACTCTCGGTCCCAGGCTTTCGAAAGATCGGGGAACCGTGGCCCCACTGTTTTCCCATCGGTCGTAGTATAAAGCGGACCGGTCAGAGGATTTTGGCCCGTAAAGTTTACGTGGTCACGGATCATCATGATGGATCCGATTTCCCACTCGAGTTTCAATCCGCCGGCTGCGTTGGTTAAAACGAAATTTTCGGTTCCGGCCAGTCTAGGAACCATCACGGAGAGTGCGGTCTCGGCCGGAGTGAGTCCTTCGTAGCCGTGAAGCCTTCCAACCTGGAGGCAGAGGACTTTCTGCGACTTTTTTTCGCGAAAAAAACGGTAGATACCCGGATGTCCGGGGGCAGTGGCGGCCGTGATGGCGGGAAGCGTTTTAAAATCTAACGTCCCGATGGATTCCCATCCGCTAGGGACCCATTCATCCACAAATGATGATCCGATTCCCGAGCCGAGCACGGCGTGGATATTAGGAATCCCGATCGAGTGGTCGCGGAGAAACGCGCGGTAGATTTCCACGGATCGGAGGACGGCATCAGGCAAAAGTTTGTTCATGTGCGGGAAGGCTTATCACGCGACTTTTTTGAAGCAAACGCCATTTCGCGCAGAGATCTCGACGAACTCCACGACGGGCGAATGGACAATATGTGAATTCGCAGTGCCACCGAGGCTCCGGGGTTGGAGCTGGAAAAACAGCCGAGGGGTGTGGTGAACTTTTCGAATGCGAATCCAACCCTCATTCGAAGAAACTCCGGATCGGAGGCCAGTCGGCATCTCATTTTGACGGAGGGTCGTTACAAAAGAGGGGAATTTCATGATGAGGTATTCTTGGAGGGAGACGCGGTGACCGCCATCGAGGAACACCCAGAAACTCGCGGGGAATCGGATCCAGGCTTCTCCGTCCCAACTCAAAGCGTCGTAATAACGTTTTAAAAGTTCGAGCGGTTGTTCATCGAAATGGAAGGCACCGGAATCGTCCACGATGAGCGAAACGGATGACTTCGTTTTTCTGAGAAAAGTGACCAAGCATCCCGATACCATCTGAAGCGAAGTGTGCGTGGGGATCTCCGACAAAGATGCGCTTTCGAAATTTCGACGGTAGAGGACGATTCGACTTTGAGCCCCTTTCAGGGTTTGACGAATCCAATCGCCGTGCACTGGGCCCGAACAATCCAGGATCAACCCTCCGGCACGCAAGGATTTATCCCTCTTCGTTTCGGTACGAATCGATCGAAAGAATTAGTCGGGCAAAGCCGCCGTTGCACTCATCGACCTGATTTCCGAAAACGGAATCTTGGAGGAGCTCGCCGGAAACCATGCTCAGAGATTGGGGCTTAGGCTGAGCGAAATGGTCGTACATGGACACGACTTCTTTTGTGGACCGCTTGCCCAGCAGCGATAGTTTTAAAAGTTCCAAAGTGCGGTCTTGGTTTTTTTTAGATTTATTTTTTGCTGCGATTTCTGTGTAGCGGTAATAGACCGTCTTCACCGACTGGTTTGTGAGGATGGAAAGTTTCACAAGTTCCGCGGTTCCGGCTCGAGTCACCCAGCCTTGGTCGATTTTCTCGATTTGGTCGAAGAGTTTCACGATGTCATTGGGCGTGCGGCCCGTAAGTACTGCACTCTTCGTGAGCTCGATCAATTCTTTCTCGCCGCCGATGCGACCTTGGCGGAGTGCGAATTCGTCGTAGGACGCGAAGATCGTGGCCGCATCGCGGTCCGTGAAAAGCGAAAGTTTGGTGAGTTCAACCGGAGAAGTTTTTAATTCCCATTTTCGATCTGATTTTAAATAACTCTCATAGAGAGAAGCCACCGTGTTTGCTTCGGTCTCGGTGATCACGGAAACCTTCGCAAGTTCGGCGAGGGAATCTCCCGAGAGTTTATTTCCGATCCGCTTTTCGAGTTCTTCTAAACGCGCGAATACGATTTCCGTGCGTTTGTTTGAAATGAGGGACGCCTTCGTTAATTCAGCGACCATAAATTCACTGGACCACTTTGCCCGCATCTTATGAATTTTTTCGAACCGCGCGAGGACGTCGAGCGGAGTAATCTCTTGGCTCTGATTCACGGCGATGTAGGCGGAGTCGCAGAAGCGAGAAATGGCGTGAGAAAGTTGCGGTTCATCCGTCAGGCCGTTTGTGAATTCAAGTCCACCGCCCGATTGCTTCGAAGAAGTCGTGCAGCCGGCCAGAATGAAACTTCCCATGAGTGTTGCGATCCCGATACGGATCGAGGTCTTTTTCTGAATCATACCGTGTCCTCGTTTTCGAACCTGAAGTTAGGTTCGTTTAGCCTGAATCTGAGTTTCTCTTAATAGGCGAGGTTATGGAATGAGTCATCGTCGACACTCCTGAAAAGACTCAGGAAGTTTGAAAAAGATGTGATTTTTTCGTCACGAATTCGTGAAATAACTCGAGAATTTTAACGAAAATGAAGAAATTAAGAACGAAATTCTGGGAAACTTTCGACGAGGTAATCAAGGTCGTCTTGAGCTTTGTTGAGTTTTTCTTGGAGATCGAAAATCGTGGCGTCGGGAACTAATTTTCCGCATTCCCGAAACTTCGCGAGGGTTTCATTCGTGGTGCGAGTGAGCATGGTTTGAATCGTATAGAGGCGCTTGAAGTTTTCTTTTGCGGGATTACTTTTCGCGTATTTTTCAATTCGATTTTTAGCGCTTTCTTGTGCGGCAACTCCGCTTAAGAGAAGTTCTTGGTCCGATGCCGCGCAACCTGCAGTCACATTCTTCGGAATTTTATCCGAAATAACCGTTTGGCTCGAAGCGGATTTTTCAGACTGCGGAGTCTTCGAACAACCGGTGAAACCCAAAGCCAAGCTGAGCGCGAGAATGGAGAGAGCGAAGAAGAAACGCATAGAGGGGTTCTAAATCCATTTCTTTCTAGAAGGGGAAATTTTTTCAAATAAACACGTTCTTGGCTTTAAGTCGAAGGGGTGCCGGTCTCCCAGAAAATAGGGACGGAAAAATTGGCGACTTTCTTCTCGGTAAACCGATGGATTGCCTGATTTTGCTTCGGCGTGGAGAAATCGAGACTGGGTGAAGAGGTGTCCTAAAAAGGATTCGAGGGATAGGTCTTCTTCCCATTTTGGTCGCGCGTCGGAATGGGTTTTCCAGAGAGTCGGATCCCGAAAAGACTGAGTCAATTCGCCCAGGGTCCCCCTCGGCTTTTGGTTGGGGGCTTTCCATTCTCGGTTGAAACGCGTTTTCACTGAGGCATTCAGTTCGGTAGACGCGAGGCTTTTTGGGAACTGGTACTCAAAAATAAAAACCAACCCTCTTGGCTTGAGGATTCGGTGAAATTCTTTCGATGCCAATTCGCGATCAAACCAATGGAATGCTGACCCCACTAAGATGAGGTCGATGATCGAGTCTTCGAGTGAGATTTTTTCCGCCGTCGCCTGAAGAAATTTCACATTCGGAAAAACACTCCCGTACTCAGCGTTTGTTCGCGCGATCATGGAAGCATCGGGATCGGCCGCAAATCCTGATAGCATCGCACCGGATCCGAGCGAGGCGGGAAAATTTTTCAAAAAAGAAGCGAGTGATTGGCCCGCTCCGCAGCCGATATCCAGGAAGGACTCGAGTGCCGGCCGCTTCTTCAAGAGGTTTATGAGACTCTCGAATACCGCTTCTGGGTAGAACGGCCGAGCTTCAAAGTAGCGGCTTGCTTCAAACTTAGGAGCGTTGATCCGCATTTTTTAAGGTATCGATAAGGATTTTTCGGTAGGCGGCGGCCGCCTCCGCGATCCGGTTCTCCGGGAGATTTCGACCGCCGTAGAGGCAGAAGCAGGGCAACGGCTCGAGTCCGCAGTACCTTGCGGTTTGGATGAGGGGACTTAAGTAATCCTCCATGTCGTAAGGCCGATTGTCGCTTGGCAGGTAAAATGTTTCGTCGACCCCGGTCGTGGTTGCGACGAGAAACTTTTTCCCATGGAGCGCTTTTCCCATTTTTCCAAACGCGAATCCCCAGGTGAGGACCTCGTCTTGCCATTTTTTTAGAATAGCCGGCGTGCTGTACCAAAATAGCGGGAACTGGAAGACAATCAGGTCGGCTTCGATGAGGGCCTTTTGTTCGGCGGCCACATCGATTTTGAAGTCAGGATAAAGCGAAGCCAGATCCCTCACTTTGATGTCCAAATTTCCGGCCACTGAATTCAGGAGAGCTCGGTTCAGCTTCGATTCAGCGTAAGTCGGGTGAGCGAGCAAAATCAGAGCTTGTGAAGGGGCACGCAGCATCTGCAAAGGAATGACACATCGCAGTTACCGTGTCTAGTCGTCCAGATACATTGCGCTCATAGATTCTGGGTAGTAGGTTCGGCCCATGAAGATTTGGGGAAATCGGTCAGTGAAGCGTCGCGTGCACCGCGCATGGGTTCTGAATTTCGTCTTAGCCGCTCTATGGGTAAGTCTCCCGGTAGCGAATGGTGCGGAATCGAGTCTGGAACATTGGATCCAAGACCAAACGAAGCGTTCCCTGGATTTCATGATCCACGCGATCAGTCCATCTGACGGAGCATTGGGATCGGTCATGGCGTCGCCTTCGCGGTCACAGCCGGATTATTACGCTTTTTGGGTCCGTGATGGATCTCTGGTCATGCGGGAGGTCTGGAATTACCGGAGCGTGAACGGCAAGCTGGCTCAGAACACACTGAAGGATTTCGCGCTCTTTTCCCGTCGTCTCCAGGGCACTTCGAATTGGTCTGGCGCCGCCTATGACCTCGGTATTGGCGAACCGAAATTTGAGATCGATGGCCACCCTTATGAAAAAGGCTGGGGCCGGCCTCAGAATGATGGCCCCGCTCTCAGAGTGAGTGCGCTCTTAGGCCTTGCAGATGACCTCATGCGCTCGTCCGACCGTGAGTTCGTGAACCAAGTCCTTTACCGCGCAGAAATGCCCGCAAGAACAGTGATCAAAGCCGACCTTGAGTACGTCGCCCACCACTGGCAAGACTCATCGTTTGATCTCTGGGAAGAAGTCCGAGGCGATCACTTTTACACGCGCATTGCCCAGTGGCGTGCGCTTCTCGACGGTGCTGTTTTTGCGCAACGAATGGGCGATTCATCTGCGGCGAAATTTTACAAAGAGCAGTCCGTCTTGGTTCTCGGGTCTTTAAATGCCTTCTGGTCTGGATCGAAAGGCTACCTGATGGCCACTCGCAACCGGATAGATGGCGCAGGAGATAAATACTCCAGTTTAGACATCGCGGTCATTCTCGGAGTTCTCCACTCTGGAAAATCCGGCTTTCCTTTTTCCGTCGATGACGACCGTGTGATCGCGACGATGTTCCAGCTCGAGCAGGCATTCGATTACGCTTATCCTCTGAACCGCGAAAAAACGAATCCCGATGGCTTCCAAATGGCTCCTGGCATCGGTCGCTATCCGGAGGATCGATACGATGGTTACCGAACGGACCGTCAGGGTAACCCGTGGTTCCTCTCCACCCATGCCATGGCTGAGTACCTCCTTCGCCTCCGTGGGGAACTGAAAGCTCAAGGTGGGGTGAAGATCACGGATGTGTCCCGCCCTTTTTTCGAGTCGTTGCTCAGAACAAATCTTCGAACGAAAAGGTCGCTCCAAGCCGGAGACATGACTTTCGGTGCGCTCTTGAAGGCGCTTGCAGACCGCAGCGATGCCTATATTCGGCGCTCTCAGTTCCATACGGACCGATCCGGGCATCAGTCCGAGCAATTCAACCGAGTGGATGGCTACATGCAGGGGGCGCGCGATCTCACCTGGAGTTATGCGAGCTTTTTAAGTTTGCGCCGCATTCGAGATCATTTTTATGAATAAATCGCTTCAGAAAAATCCTTACTCTCGGTCGCTCATGATGATCGCGAGTCTCTTTTTCCTCTTTGGATTCATCACGTGCATGAACGACGTGTTGGTTCCCCATCTGAAGCAACTCTTTACCCTCAGCTATTCAGAAGCCATCCTCGTCCAGTTCGCGTTCTTTTCGTCTTATTTTGTGTTTTCAATTCCTTCCTCGAAGTTTTGTGAGCAGAAGGGTTATCAGAGCGGGCTGTTCACTGGACTAGCGATCACTTCCTTGGGCGCATTTGGATTCTTGGGATCCGCATCCTTTCATTCCTTTCCTCTTTTCCTCTGTTCATTTTTTGTTCTAGCCGCCGGGATCACGCTCATTCAGGTGGCAGCGAATCCGTATGTGACCTTACTCGGACCTCCGGAGACGGCGTCGAGCCGACTCACTCTGGTGCAGGCGTTTAATTCTCTCGGCACCACGTTGGCACCGCTCGTTGGATCCTATTTCATCCTCTCGAACCAATCGGTGAATTCGGTCCAGATTCCGTATTTGGTGATCGCACTTTCACTCATCGGACTCGCGATTTTCGTTTCAGTCGTGAATTTCCCCTCTTTTAATTCCAACGCATCCGCGGATGTCCCTTGGTCTGAACTTTTCTCCAACCGGAAATTGATGTTGGGTACCGCCGGAATCTTTGCTTACGTCGGCGCCGAAGTCGCGGTCGGAAGTTTTCTCATTAATTACCTCGGAACCGAGCGAGTGCTTTCGCTCGCGCCGGACGTAGCGGGAAGGTACGTGTCGTTTTACTGGGGAGGGGCCATGGTCGGGAGATTTCTCGTTACCCCGCTTCTCGCAAGGTACCGACCGTCCACTATCCTCCAAATATTCGCCACGTTTGCCCTTTCTCTCGTGATCCTCTCCGTGCTTTCTTCCGGCGCGTTCGCAATGGGTGCCATTCTCTGCGTCGGCTTCTTCAACTCGATTATGTTCCCGACGATTTTCTCCCAAAGTATCGAGGGTCTTAAACGGGGTACCGAGAAGGCATCTGGTCTGCTCTGCATGGCGATCGTGGGAGGAGCCGTGGTTCCGCTCACCCAGGGTTTCCTAGCGGATTCCTACGAACTCCGTTGGTCGTTTATCTTGCCGGTGATTTGCTACGCTTACATTTGGTTTTTTGCGAGCTACCTCCGCGGTCATTCGCGGCTGAAAGGAAATTCTTGAATTCGAAATTAGGTCAACCCTGGATTCCTCTGGCTCCCATCGAATCCATGATTCAGTTCGAGCCGGTTCTCATGTTGGTGGGTCTTTCGATCGGCGCTTGGCTGATTTATAAAATATTGCTTCGCGACGCCTCACCGATTCGACACCGAAACCTCCGGGCGCTATTTTTGAATCTTCTCGCTCATCTGGCGATCTTCGCCATTCTCTTTATCGCTTATGTTCTCACTGAAAAAGGTGTGGCACTGGGCGGCCCGAATGAACGACTCGCTTCCTATTTCGGTCTGGCCACTTTAGTGAGTGGCGCCATTGTCTTCGTGAAGTGTTCTCGAATTTTTATGTTCGAGTACCTTTTTCTGGGTCACATGAAAGAAGGGGTTCCGGTTTTAATCGTGAATCTCTTTTCGCTCCTTCTGTCGATTGGGATCGCGGGATGGTTTGCGACGGAAATTTTTGGAATTCGCCTCGCGCCAGTGCTTGCGACTTCTGCCGTTTTTTCGTTAATTCTCGGTCTTGCGCTCCAAGACACGATTGGAAACTTGTTTGCCGGAGTTGCGCTTCAATTGGACAAACCCTATGAAATCGGCCACTGGGTCGAAATCATGACGAGTGGCCAAACCTATGTCGGACAAGTCGAGGAGATCACTTGGCGCGCGACCACTCTGATTGGACTTTTCGACGAATTGCTCATTCTCCCAAACCGGCTGATGGCGGCGTCGGAAATTTCGAATTTCAGCGCACGCCGAACGCCCATCTGGCGCGGCCAAAATTTTCGATTGCCGTACACTGCGGACCTTGCGGAGATGAAAGCGGTGCTACTCGGAGCGCTCCAATCGGCAGAAGGCGTGCGCGCAGTCCCGACTCCCTACGTCTGGATTCGAGAAACCACGGAATCGTGGTTGGTGTTTCGCTGCTCGTACACGATTGATGAGTATCCTCGCCAATTCCGCATCGGATCCAATGTCATTGCTGCAGTGATCGAGGCCATGAAGAAAAACGGTTTTGCTTCTGCCGCGCAAAAAATTCAAATCGTGCCTGATCAGGGTTCAGGATCCGCTCGCGAGCTGCCCGAGTTTGCTCGTCGAGAGTGACGGCTCACTTCAGCTGAATCTAACTTGCAGCGGGTGCCCACTTTCTGCGATTAACATTCGACGAAGAATAGTTAAAGACGGCCTGTTTTCTCATATTGGAGATTTTATGAAGTTCGTTCCAATCCTTGTTTTCGCTTTGATGCTCACTTCCAGATTTATCCCCGCGGCTAAAGCCGACCGAATTCGCTGTAGTTTTACCGAGCCATTTCTCTCAACGGAGTACAATATGGTGAATCAAACATTCACCGTGGTTGACTCTTTCTCGCAATATCCAAAAGTCTTTAAAACAGTCGTTAAAAGCGTTCGTTTGGAAATTAAGGACTCGGGAGTTTTTCAGCTAAGAATAGCTTCTGGGAAAATCATTCAGAAACTTCTCCTGAATCACCAAGGCTCCGACGGAATGTCGGGCACCGTATTTCCTTATGAGGTCACCTGGACGGGGCATCAAAATTTAGTCGGTGGCTGTGTTTCAGATTCGCTACCCGCCAAAGTCGACTCGGAATAGGGTTAGCCGCGACACACGCGCGCTGAGCGGCCCTGACAATTTTCGGAAGCGTCGAAGAGATCGACGGTTGTGTTCCACCTAGTCGGTTTTAGCTCCGAATGGGCGGGCATGCGCGTTGCTTTATACTGATTGTCAGGCATCGGGTAAGACGCGCGGACGGGGGTTACGGCGCGAACAAGCTGGAAAATTACGGGAAGTCAGAATCCGGATATGCGTATCCAAAACCGGATTCAGGCGGGAGGCCCCGAGGACGAGACACCTTCGGGGCCTCCGTAATTTTACTTCTCTTGCTTGATTTTCGATTTCTCAGTGAGAAACTTCATCGTTTTTTCTTCTCGAACGCGGAATTCGAGGTCTTCACGACGGCGAGGATTCGCGAGGTAAAACTCACGAATCTTTGTTTCATCCACGTTCATGTTCTTCGCCATTTGAGTGATCTCAGCGTCTACGTCAGTCGAAGACACATCGAGTTTTTCTTTTTTCGAAATGGCTTCTAAGATCAAAGAAGCGCGGACCTGATTTTCTGCGCGAACTTTAAGGTTTTGCATTTCGCTCATCAGCGCTTCTTGAATCATAGCGTCGTTAAAACCTTGATTTTTCAAGTTCGATGCGACGTCTTGAGCGAGCGCACGCGTTTGCGCCTGAATCATGCTCTGGGGAACATCGAAGGTATTCTTTTCAATTAGCTGAGCGAGCAGGTCGCTGCGGAACTTGCGTTCTACTTCGCCCTTCTTTTCAGTTTCCAGATTCGCTTTGGACTTAGATTTCAAGTCCTCGACGCTTTCAAATCCGAGTTGCTTTGCAAGCTCATCATCAAGCGCCGGAAGCGATTTCTTCTTCACTTCATGAACCGTGACGCTGAATTCCGACATTTTCCCGGCTAAGTCTTTCTCGAAATAGTCTGCTGGGAAAGGCACTTTAAAGGTTTTCTTTTCGCCTTTTTTCATTCCGATCAAATTGTCTTCGAACCCTTCGATCAGTTGGTCGGAGCCAATTTCGATCATGCGTTGGCCGCTCATTCCGGCGCGCTCTTCGATTCCTTTGTCCGTGATCAGGCCTCCCTTAAATTCCAGGTCGACGAAATCCGCTTTGGCTGCGCCGTAGTCGTCTGCCGTAGGTTCGAGAGAGGCTTGGGATGCCAACATGTCGTTCATGTTCTTCTCATGGTCGGCGGTGCTGATCGCATCGCTGCCGCGAGAAACGGAAAGTCCGGTGTAAGATTTCACATCGATTTCCGGCATCACTTCGACAGTGGCTGTGAAAGTCAGTTCTTTCGTTTCATCGAGGATGTGTCCGGAGTGGTCATCGTGATCGTGGCCTTCATGTCCAGGTTTAGCTGCAGCCTTCGACTCCGGTGTGTCGATTTGGGGTTGGCCGATCGCTTGAATTTTTTCTTGGCGAAGGGCTACGGCGTAAGATTCATCGATGAGTTTGTGGAAAACGTTGTGGCGAACGTCTTCACCGTAAAACTTTTTCACCATCGGCAAGGGAACCATTCCAGGACGGAAGCCTTTGATTTTCGCGGTACGCGCGACTTCCTGAAGGCCTTTCTCGAACCGAGCCGCGACGATATCCGCCGGGACTTTGATCGTGAGTTTACGGCTAATGTTCGACGCTTTTTCGACAGATACAGAAATATTCATAAAACCCGTTCTAGCGGGATTAAAGCCGAGTTTCCAGGGTTTTCGAGGGGCTGTCCTTCATCCGGTGTTCGGAAAGGAGTCGATACGCAGCGAGTTATTCCCCCGACAGCAGATCGTTCTTTTCAATGTGTTCGGGATTTGTGAAATCATCTTCTGATTCGGGTCCGAAATCCTCCTGAGCGGGTTGATTAAAATCCAGGTCAGGATACCAAACCCGCTCTAACCAAAGGCCTTGAGGCGATGCCGTAGGGCCTACCAGGGAGCGGTCCTGGCGAGCGAGAATCTCGCCCATAATGTTTTCCAATCGCGCGCCCGTACCGACTTGTATGAGCGTACCGGCAATTCCGCGAACCATGTGGCGAAGAAAGCCGGTGCCCACGACTCGAATGCGAATCATTTTCAACTGGTCTAGGGGAGAGGGAAAGACCTCACCCATTCCGCACTCTTTCACGTCGGCTTCGAGAATAGAGCGAACCGTCGTCTTCATCACTTTTGAACCGGCGGCTTGAAAAGGTTTGTAGTCATGCTCGCCAAGAAGGTGCTGGATCGATTTGTTCATGGCCGCGATGTCGAACGGCCCGGCATGGAATCGAGAGAAGGGAGCGTGAAGGGCAGACGGAGCACGGCCGGTTTGGATGTAATAGGAATATTGTTTTTTCAATGCGCCGATTTGGGCGTGAAACCGCGGAGGCGCTTTCCTCACATCCAGCACTCGGATTTCAGGCGGGAGGTGGGTATTTAGCCCTCGCATCAGGTGATAGGGAGTGATTTCCGGCTTCCCGGCTCGTTTGCCGAAGTGCCAATCGATCGAGAAGTTTGCGACCTGTCCCATCGCATGAACGCCGGCATCGGTGCGCCCGCTAGCCTGCCAATGGACACGCTGATCGATCATTCTTTCGAGTGTCTTTTCCAGCGTTTCTTGGATGCTTGCGTCGTGACCACTCGCATGCGCCTGGGTCTGCCATCCGCTGTAGCGGGTGCCAACGTAAGAAATGAGAGCGGCGTATTTTCGAACGCCGGCTCTAGAGCTCAAACGTGAATCCGATTTCCACGCCGTCGACAGTAAAATCGACCAGGCCGCCACTTAAAGATTCGAGTCGGCTGTAATCGAGAGTGATGTAACTATGCTTGATCCCGCCTGTTTCATATTGGTTCCAAGAACTGCTCGGAGAAATCCAGTCGAGCCCGAAGGCTGCACCAAATGTGTACCAATATCCAAAGTCATGACCCTTCTGGCCTTTCACTTTGTCATTCCGATTTTCGATGAATCCGATCGCGGAAGGACCTGCGCCGAAATAGGGGTATACGAAATTGGACAGATTAAATCGGTAGATCAGTCCCACATTCACGGGAACGGCAATAAATTTAAACTGGGTCTTAGACTCGGTGGCTGTATCGAAGGGCGGCACGACAAATTTCAGCCGACCTTTTGCTTTCGTAAAGCTCGTTCCGAGGCTTGAGTAGAGGCCGAATTTTTTTAAGAGGTCGCTCGTGAAAGGGCGGTATTCGTAGTGAAAGGAGAAGTCGGGAACCCAGCCGTTTCCGTAGACAGATTCGTAAGCGATATCTTGGTTTGCGCCGGCGGTGTAGGTGCGGTTTGCAGAGGCGAGGATCTTAAATCCGAATGCGTTACGGGTTTCCAACGTGCCTTTGTTTGGCTTTAATTTTTTTCCGTTTCGGTAATCTTCGATTGCGCTGCCATTATTAGGGGGCAGAGTTTTCTGCAGATTTTCGCCGTAATTTTTCGATCCATCGGTCGGCGCCATCTCTTTTTTCAGAGAGTCAGTGTAACCTTCTGATGATTCGTTTTTACCAGCCTTCGCGCGGATCGAGTCGATGTAGGGCGAATCGCCGCTTTTTTGGGGGACGTAAGTTTCCGCGGCTAGCCCGCTCACCAGAGAATCGATGTAGGGTTGCTGATTAGCCCGAGCGCTTTGCACCGGTCGGAGGGTGAGCGAGCCCGTGAGTGCCAAAGCGACCATGAGAAGGACAGTCTTTTTTCTCCGATTGCCGAAAAGAAAAACTGCGAGCAACAGAAAGGCGGAAAGCGGAATGAATAAAACAGAAGGGTGCAGTGCGGTCCAAGCGACCACTTGAAGTGGAATGAGCAAACTTAAGAAAACCGAGCGAAAAACCGAATGCTCGATCAGCCAGTTCGCAGCAATCGGACCGTTTGTGTAATACCATCCGATGAACGATCGGCCTGCGCTCGACTCGACCAAGACCTGATCTCGGAATAGTCGCAAGAGCATCACCCCAGCGGCGCGGCCATCGCGGTAACTCGCGGTCGCGACGAAACAATTACTTTCTTGGAGAAATCCTTGAATGTCGGTCGCAAAAACATTCGATATTGAAGGGCACATGCCCACTGCTCCGGCGGAGTCCTGCACCCCGTAAGCGACCTTATAGAGGGTTTTGTCTGAATTACTGGCCGAGTTCTTGAAACCATTCACCGTGATTTGTCCGGTTCCCGGAGAAGTGCCGAAAGTGATTTTTGCGTCGAAGGGATTCGTGGGGAGCGAGTTTCCGATTTCCGCAAAGGTCCAGTAGCTCGGAAAACTCGGAGAACCTCCGGTGGTAATATCCGGAGTCACCGTGGGCAAATTCGAATTGACCAAGATGGCTTGATCTGCCGGAAAAAATCCAGGGGCGGCTGCGCAACCAGTGACCACCGGTGGACGGACCTCCGGGAAGAGAGCAAGCAGGTATCCGTCTTTTCCGGTCGCTCCGGGAAGTGCGCCGGTATTAGACACAAATCGGAGGCGTAGGCCCGGCACGCTTTGGGTCGGATCCACTTGCGGAGTTCCGCTCGAGCAGCCACGCAATTGGGACCCATAAGTGCTTGAGCAGATGGTGTTTAAATTCAAGGAAATTTGGAACGACTGGTAGGTGCCGGAAACGCAGCGGCCATCCGGACTATTGAAGACCCCCGCATTACATGAAGTGATGGGTACTGGGTAATAAGTCGTTGAGGTGGTTTTGTCTTCGGCTACTACCCAGAAATATCCTTGCGCCGGATCGACTCCCGCCACGTTAAAAACCAGGGGCCTGGTCGCAAAATCAATCTTTGTGAATGCTGGGTTGATGACCGTACCCGTAAAGCTCGAAGCCAGGTAATAGACCGCATTTTCGCCGGCCGCATTCGTGATGACGGTGTGCGGTCCTTCCGGCGCCACGGTCAAGGCATGCGCCGATCCGCAGACGAGAAAAAAACCAGTGAGACTAACGAAGAATCGCTTCAGCAATTTGGATGGCATTGAGGGCAGCTCCCTTCCGGAGGTTATCTGAGACGACCCAAAATTGGAGTCCGTTCGGCGATGTCGGATCTTTACGAATACGTCCGACACTCACCGAATCTTTTCCGGCGCTGTGGATGTTCATCGGATAAATTCCGTCTTTCGGAACATCGCGGACTTCGACTCCGGGAAATGCGGAGAGAATTTTGCGAACTTCTTCGAGCTCCGGAGCGCGTTGAAATTCGCAGAGCACACTTTCTGCGTGCGCAGCAGCGGTGGGAACTCGAACCGCAGTGCAAGCGACCCTCAGCGCTGGGAGGTCTAGAATTTTACGAGTTTCCAGAATGACTTTTTTTTCTTCGCTCGTGATGCCGTCGTCTTCTCCGGTAAGAAAAGAGCCGATTTGCGGGATGCAGTTGAAGGCGATCGGATGTTTCAAATGAACCGGATTCGCTTTTTTGCCGGCAAGCAGATCGGCAGTCTGAGTTTTTAATTCTTCGACCGCTGCAGAACCAGCTCCGCTGACTGCTTGGTAGGTCGAGACGATCACTCGCTCTAAACCGTAGACATCATGGAGAGGCTTTAGGGTCATCACGAGTTGGATGGTCGTACAATTCGGGCCCGCAATGAGCGAACCGGAACGCGCGTTGCTCTTTAGAGATTCGAGATGGTAGCCATTCACTTCGGGAACCACGAGCGCGACCTTTGGATCCATCCGGTAGGTTCCGGAATTATCGATCACACAGGCACCCGCTAATCTAGCCTCGTTCACCCACTCTCGGGAAATCTCGTCACTGGCGTCGAAGAAAGCAAAATCGACTCCCGCGAAACAACCCAGTTTAAGAACTTCACAGCTCCAAGTTTTTCCGCCGCATTCGAGTTCGGTGCCCACCGAGACCGAAGAGGCAAAGCATTTCAAATCGGTGAAGGGAAATTTTCGCGTTGTTAAAACTTCGATCATCTCTCTGCCCACCGCTCCGGTGGCACCGACGATGGCGATTTTCAGTCCGGACTTTTTCACGAGGTTGCCTGATCTTTTACGACGAGTGGTTTTACGACGCTCGGCTTGCCAGTCGCGAGGCGATAAGCGTTCCAGATGAGGCTCGCGAGTAAGTAGGTGGTGAAAATAAGAAAAAGAGTAATTTCAGGACGAATCGCGATGAAGACGAGTAACATCACTGCGATCATCAGATAGCCAAAGCTCGAACGAGCTCGCCAGTTGAGCTCTTTGAAAGAAGGGAATGGAATCGTGCAGACCATTAGGGAGGCGAGCGCTAATGCCTGGATGAAAGCGATGACTTGCCTTGCGTTCTCACTCTCGGGCAGTCCAGTGGCTCCTGAGAAAATAATGAAAGTCGCAATCGATCCGGCTGCGATCGGTGAGGCGACGCCTTGGAAGTAAGCTTTCGAAACGACGGCCGTGTTCACGTTAAATCGGGCAAGCCGAAGGGCGGCACAGCAGACATATAAAAAAGATGCGATCAGACCGAGGCGACCGAAGGGTTCGAGGCCCCATTGGTAGAGTAAGATTGCTGGAGCGAGTCCGAAGGAAACCAGGTCGGATAGAGAGTCATACTCGACCCCGAACTGGGAAGTCGCTTTCGCCATTCGAGCGATTCGACCATCGAGCATGTCAAAAATTCCCGCGGCGAGAATGAACCACCCGGCGATCACATATTCATGGTGGATCGAGGCGGTGATCGACGAAAATCCACAGTAGAGGTTTGCCGTCGTGACGAGGTTTGGAATGATATAGATTTTACGCATGTTTCAGCGCGAGTTTTCCGCAGAATTAGCGAAAAAGCAAGGAGAGTCCGGCTACGACGATCACGACCGCGATCGACCGAACCCATGAGAATCGTTCGAGTTTCAACGCAACCGCAATCGGAACTGAAAGCATCGGCGCAAGTGACGAAAGTGTTCCGCCCAGCACGATGCTCGACCGAGAAAGTCCATAAACGTAGAGAGCAGAACCGATGAACGATTCAAATAAAATCACCGGCGCGTTCGCAGCTAAAATGTTCTTCGGCAGGAGGGTAGCACGGGTCCGTGTGAAACTGAGCGAGAGAATAGAAATCACAATGAGCGATGTGCTCATTCGAATGGCATTGCCCACAAAAGGATCGATGCCTGCGCCCCCTCTGGAGACTGCGTACCCATTCAGTGCCCATGCAAACATTGTGAAGACGGCACAAAAAATTCCCACTGATTTTTTCTTGAGCAGAGGGTGAGATTTTGCTTCGATTCCTGGAGGTGGAGTCCCTTTCGGATCGTTTAACACGATGAGCACGATCCCGATCACGACCAATGCTACCCCGGTCGCGGAAGCGAGAGTGAGAGCTTCTCCCTCAAATAACACTCCCGCCAAGGTCATCAGCACCGGGTAACCCGAGGCAACCGCGAGCGCACCGGGTACTCCGAGTGAAAGCGTGCTCCATAAGAAAAATAAATCGCCGAGCGCGAAACTTGCGAATACCGAAAGGGTTAGCCATCCGAGTTTAGTAGATGAAATGCTCTCGAACGCGTTAACCGTCGCATTCCATCCTCCATTAAAAACCAACGCAGCAATGAGGAAGCAAGGGAGTGCAAGCGCCGCACGCGTGAAATTCACATCAAACGGACGGTTGTTTCGCGAAAGCTTCGAATAAGTGGCCGATCCCACAGCCCAGGTGACGGATGCGAAAAATGCGCTCAGCGGTCCGAGGGTCGAAGTCGGGACGGAAGAAAGGCTCACTTGCTGTCATCGTCTTTCTTGGCGAGGGGGGACTGCATCGGTGATGGCTTCAGAAGGCCCGCCAGTAATTTTTTCTCCGCGTCTGCCACGCGAAGGTAGCGGGGATGCACATCGAGGGGAGACCGAGCGAGTCCAGCTTGGATGGCTTCATAGCAGAGTTGTCCGAGAAATCTGCCCTGGACGTGGTCGATGAAAGGAATTCCGCACTCGAGCTCTCGATCGGTGGGCAACGTTTTCCAGACGGCATCGTAGCGGGTTCGTCCTTCACCCACTCGGACGTAAGAAGCCTTTTCACGCCCGCTTCCTTCGGAAAGTTTTTTCTTCACGCTTTTCACGATCGCATCAGGTTCCAGAACTTGTTCTTCTACTCCACGCTTCCAAATTCCCGGGAAATCACCATCCGATTTCGCGACGCAATCTACGAGAGAGCGCGCGGCCCCAATAAGGGTAAAGAGTTCTCCTTTCGCAGCGTCCGTCGTTGCGACCACGATCACGCGTTCCGGATGGCCCGCATAATGGATGCCTACAGGGCGGGCGAGCGCTGCGAGCGAAGAGACACCGACCAAAGGTTTCCCAAGTGTCAAAGCAAGGGTTCGTGCGGTGGTCACTCCGATTCGAAGTCCGGTGAAACTACCGGGTCCCGTTCCGACTCCGAAAAAGTCCACGTCGGAAAGTTTCCAGGCGCAGGCTTCCAGCATTTGGTGGACGCCCCAGAGTAGACGTTCGGAATGCTGAGCAGCGTCCACGTTCAGCGTCCATTCACTGACTAATCGATAGGGTGTCGCGACGTTCTGTGCCGAGGGCGTATCACCCCACTCGATAGCGACGAGCGCACCGACTTTAGAAGACGTGTCCCAGGCGAGTAACTTCTTCATTTAATTGAAAAAAGGTAAACGCGTCAGATCGTTTTTCAAAACCACGAGCATCAAGATCCCGATCATCGAAAGTCCAAACATCTGGACGGCTTCCATTTGCTTCATAGACAGGGGTTTCCCTCTTACCGCTTCGATGAGCAGCAGAAGAATATGGCCGCCATCTAACACGGGCACCGGCAGAATATTCAGCACGCCGAGGCCGATCGAGAGAATGGCCATCGTCGAGAGAAAAGCAACGAGTCCGCGTGAAAGGGAATCGCCGGCTATTTGCCCAATCAAAATCGGTCCGCCCAACGTGGCCACCGACACATCTCCCGTGAACATTTTCTTGATCGAAACGAAGTTTCGGTAGGAGAAAATGATCATGCGTTCAGTACCACGGTAGATGAGGGTGAAAGGATTCAAAATCCGTTCGACGATCGTAACCGGCTCCGCCCAGACAATGCTTGGGATCACGCCGATGGTGTATTGGGTGACTTTATTTAAAAGAGCATCTCGACTCACGGTCGCCGTCGGCGAGATGGTTTCTTCGATGCGTTTTCCTTCGCGCTCCCAAGCGACTTTAATTTTTCCGTTCTTTTCTCCGCCTTTTTGGACCGCTTCTTTCAAAGCAAAAAAGTGAGTGATGTTCGAGCCGTCGATCGTCATGATGCGATCGCCCGTTCGAATGCCTGCCTCTTTCGCTGGAGATTTTTCGACCGCTTTTTCGATAAAGACTTCCGAGGACCAAGCTCCGAAATCTTCTCCAAGCGAAACCGATTTCGCCGGTTTCGTCCAAGTGGTAGTCAGCGGACCATCAGTTTTTGTTTTCGCTTTCGCCCCGATGCTAAAGGACGTCCCCACTGGAATGGCAGTATAAACGGCTTCGATTTCTTCCCATGACTTCACCGGCACATCCGCAAACTGAGTGATGAGGTCACCGGTCCGAAGTCCACTTTTTCCGGCCAGGCTGTCCAAGTTAGAAATTCCAACCGTTCCCGCTCTCGCGGTCGGAATAAATCCGTCGATTTCGCCGACGTGGGTTTGTTCTCCGTAGACACTAAAACCATCTGCTTTGTGAGGAGTGACTTTCACGTCGACGGTTTTCACGGCACCCGAGCGCAAATCTTTGCGGTTTACGACGAACGTCATTTCTTTTTCAGGGTTCTTATCGACCGCGGCATTCACTTCTTCGAATTTACGCACCGGTTCTCCGTTCACGGACTGAATGAAGTCCCCGGAAAGAAAACCGGCTTTCTCAGCTTGAGTAGAAGGAACGACGCGTCCGACGTAAGAGGCCATCTGCGGTTCGCCGACGGCAAGGATCGTCATGTAAACGAGGATTGCCCAAAGAAAATTAAAGAGAGGACCACCGAAGAAAATGAAGAAGCGTTTCCAGCGTGCCTGATACTGGAGGGCCCGAGGTTTATCTTCGGCCGAGAGGGGAGCTTCTGGATCTTCTCCCAGAAGTTTCACATAGCCACCGAGTGGGATGAGCGACAAGCGCCATTCGGTTTCGCCGATCTGCCGCCGCCAAACGCGCGGACCAAATCCAATCGAAAACGCCTCTGCCTTCACGTTAAACAATTTAGCGAAGAGAAAGTGTCCAAGCTCGTGAACGATCACGAGGGGGGCAAGCATGATGAGAAATCCCAAAATGGAAAGCACGGGCAGCTCCTTCGAAAAAACGGTTTACGCGACTGTCTTATTTTCGCACTGAAATCGGTGCGATAGCGAGAAAAAGACCGCGAAAGTTAGAAGATACGCGTCATGGCGTACATCACCGGCAATGCGAAGACGACGCTATCGAAACGGTCTAAAAATCCACCATGTCCCGGTAAAATGGAGCTGGAGTCCTTCTTATCAAACGCACGTTTCAGAAAGCTCTCCGCCAAATCTCCGACGGGAGCAACGATGCTGAGAATCACGGCGATGATGATCGCGCCAGACCAAGAAAGGGGATGAAAAAACACGGCTTTGTACAGAACCGACATGAAGACTGCGGAAAGCGCTCCCCCGATAGCCCCTTCCCAAGATTTTTTCGGAGAAATGTGAGGATAGAGGCGTTTTTTGCCGTACTTCCGTCCCGCGAAATAAGCTCCGATGTCGTTCGCCCACACGATCAGAAGAAAGAGGAGAGTCCAGTGCACGCCGGCAGCCGTGGATCTTATTGCCACGAGGTAGGTCGGAAGGAACGCGAGATAAACGAATCCGAAAATCGTGAACATTAGCTCTGTGTAGTGCTGCTTCAAATCGTCACCGTGGTATTTTTCTGCGGTGAAAAGGAAGTACGAGGTCATTCCGAGAAAGAAAAAACAAAGAAGCGAGAATTCAGCGCCGGCCATCCAGAAGTCCAGCACTTGGAGGAGCCAGGCGCATCCTAGGATCACGAAGCGTTTTTCTTTTTGGTCGGGTAGCGAAAGGGTGATGCTCGTGAATTCGTAGAGCATCGCAATCGAAAGCACAGACGCGACGAGGACCGCTCCCATACCCCCGCCGAAGACGAGGAGCAGAACGAGGACGGCGACTCCGACTACAGCAGTTTGGATTCTTTTTTTCAGTTCCGGGGTCACGCGGATGTCTCCTCTTTCGGGGCGGATCGCAGTGGGGGAAGGGTGACTCCACCAAACCGACGATCCCGTTTCAAATAACTTTCCACTGCATTTCGCAAATCAACGGGTAGGAAGTCGGGCCAACACTTCTCAAGAAAAATGTATTCTGCGTAGGCTGATTGCCACAGCAGAAAATTCGAAATCCGGAATTCGCCCGAAGTTCGAATGACGAGATCGACATCGGCAAGAGGGCCCAGATCTCCGTTTGCGAGGTATTTCGAGAATCCTTCTTCACTTAAGCTGTCCGGACAGAGTCTTTTTTCTAAGCAATCACGCGCATAGGCCTTGGCAGCAAGGAGGATCTCTTGCCTCGCTCCATAGGAAACGGCAAAGGTTAGCTGAAGCCCGGTATTTTCAGAGAGTCGCGAAACGACCGGATCAAGCACTTCTCGAACTTTCGAGTCCAGCCGATCGATATCTCCAATCATACGAAGCCGAACGCCGTTTCGCGCAAGCTCCGCTTCTTCCCGCTTCAAAAACTTGATGAGTAATTTCCAAAGGACCGATTTCTCCGCTTCGGGGCGCTCCCAATTTTCCGTAGAAAAAGCGTAGAGTGTCAGCGCCTTTACTCCCAGTCGATCCGCTTCCAGCACGATGTCTCGGATGCGCGATGCACCGCGGATATGTCCGAAGATTCGGGGGTGATGTCGGCGCTGTGCCCACCGGCCATTTCCATCCATAATGATCGCAACATGCGCCGGAGTCTTCGTCACGTTCTTCATCGGGTCGTGCTTCCCAACTGCCTACGCAGAGGTAGCGACAGAGAAGGCGGCATTGGAAGAAAAAGTTGGGAAACCAAGTGGGGAAAGGCAGGAGCCTCCCCAAAGGGCCCCGAGCGCACGATGCGCGTCGAGTGTTTCCCAAGTTTTTCTTCCAATGCCGCCTCCTCTTTCACTTTCGGTATAACGCCTGTCGCAGGGCGAACTAGATCGTCATAATTTCTTTTTCTTTACCTGTAATCAACTTGTCGACTTCGGCGACTTTTTCATCCGTCTTTTTTTGGATCTGTTCTTGAAGTTTTTTCGATTCATCTTCAGTGACGGTCTTCGCTTTTTCTGCCTGCTTCACTTCTTCATTCGACTCACGGCGAGAATTTCGGATGCCGACTTTTGCGTCTTCTCCGACTTTCTTCACGAGCTTCACCATTTCTTTACGGCGTTCTTCCGTCATCGCAGGAACGCTGATGCGGACGACTTTGCCGTCGCTCTGCGGAGTCAGACCGAGGTTTGCGGCATGGATCGATTTCTCGATCGCACCGAGCATCGATCCTTCCCAAGGGGCGATTTGGATCGTGCGTGCATCGGGCGTCGTGACGTTGGCCACTTGGGTAAGTGGAGTAGGCGTTCCGTAATAATCAACCTGGACGGGTTCTACGAGGGCTGTGGAGGCGCGGCCGGTGCGGACTTTTGCTAAATCATTTTTCAAACTAGCGATGCTTTTATCGGCATTTACTCCGAATTTATCGACGATTTGTTTTGGCATGAGATTTCCTTTCGGTGGGTTTATCCGTGAACGAGGGTGCCGACCGCATCGCCATTTACGACGCGGGTAAGGGCTCCCTTTTCATGGAGATTAAAGACAATGATGGGAAGCTGGTTATCCATACAAAGGGAGATCGCCGTCGAATCCATCACCTTGAGGCCGCGTGAAAGCACGTCGAGGTAAGTCAGGTTCGTAAACGGTTTCGCATCGGGATTCAGCATGGGGTCGGCGTCGTAGACAAAATCCACTTTCGTGGCTTTCAAGACCACTTCGCAGTCCACTTCCATGGCTCGGAGTGCGGCTGTCGTGTCGGTGGTGAAATAAGGATTTCCGGTGCCGGCGCCGAAAATAACCACGCGGCCTTTTTCAAGGTGACGTACGGCTTTTCGACGAATGTAAGGTTCGGCAAGTTCCTGCATGTCGATGGCGCTCTGCACGCGAGTGAAAACGCCTTTGCGTTCCAGAGCATCCTGGAGAGCCAGACAGTTCAGCACCGTCGCAAGCATCCCCATGTAGTCGGCGCTGGCTCGGTCCATTCCGCTGGTGGCGCCTTTGATTCCGCGAAAAATATTTCCGCCGCCAATCACGATCCCAATCTCGACACCCTTTTCGCGGATGTGCTTAATTTCGTCTGCGATTTCACCGAGCACGGTCGTGTCGATCCCAAAGCCATTTTCACCGGCAAGCGCTTCGCCGGAGAGTTTCAGTAGGATTCGTTTATAGGGTTCACTGCGTTTTTTGGGGCTCAAATCGGTGCTCATGATCAGTCTCCTAAAAAAAAGGGAGGCTCTTTCGAGCCTCCCTTTTCAGAATCAGTTCGCTTCCGATTCAGTTTTAGCGCCTTCGCCGAGGACGAAACGCGCGAACCGGTTAATCGTGATCGGGGCTCCGAGGGTTTTCGATGTTTCGCTGGTATAAGCGTCGATCGATTTGCCTGGATCCTTCACGTAGGACTGCTTGATCAAGCAAGTGTCTTCATAGAACTTGTTGATTTTGCCTTCCGCGATCTTTTCAAGAACGTTCGCTGGTTTCCCAGATGCTTGCATCTGAGCAATCGCGATTTCTTTTTCCTTTGCGACCATTTCGGCAGGAACTTCGGATGGATTCACATACTGAGGCATCACTGCCGCGATGTGCATCGCCACGTTCCGAGCGTATTCTGCAAATGCTGGCTCTTTGCCTTTGATCGTCGCGAATTCTACGAGGACGCCGACTTTTCCACCGGCGTGAATGTAGCTCACCGTTTCCGTTCCGGGCGTGAGCGCGAAACGAGCAAACCGGGTGATGGCCATATTTTCGCCGAGGGTAGCAATGGCTTCCTTCAGTTTTTCGTCCATCGTGACGGCCGAGTTCGTGAAGAACTTCTGAGTCAGAAGTTCGGGCACGTCTTTCGGATTCGCAACGGCGATTTGGGAAGACACTTCGTTCACGAAATTTTTGAATTGGTCCGTCTTCGCAACGAAGTCGGTTTCACAGTTCAATTCGAGGAGAACGGAAGCTTTGCCATCGGCGCTCGCGAGAGCGTGGATGGTGCCTTCTTTGGTCGCACGGCCCGCCTTTTTAGCCGCGGATGCCATGCCTTTTTTTCGCAGGTAATCGACGGCTTTTTCGAAATCTCCGGCGGTTTCGCCGAGAGCTTTCTTACAGTCCATCATTCCCGCGCCGGTTTTTTCCCGGAGTTCTTTTACGGAGCTTGCGGTAATTTCCATTTTATTTCCTTAGTCGTGAAGGATGAAGATCAGACGGCAGGGGTGCCGGCTGGAGTTTCAGTCGTCGCTTCGGTCTCACCGTTCACAGCAGCTTCTAAATCGACTTCGTCTGGGCCGCGAAGATCGATATCACCTTCGAATTTCGACACTTTCTTCACGGTGTTCTCTTCGTTGTCATCCATCGGTTTGTCTTGAGCGCGAAGTTTCTCTTGGAATACTTTTGCGCCTTCCAAGCAGGAGTCAGCGATGAGTTTCGAGAAAAGACGAACCGAGCGAATCGCGTCGTCGTTTCCTGGAATGACGTGAGCGATGTTCGAAGGATCGCAGTTCGTATCGACCACAGCGATCACTGGGATTCCGAGGGTTTTCGCTTCTTTGATCGCGATGTGTTCTTTTTCAGTGTCGATGACGAAGAGTGCGCCCGGTAGCTTCTTCATGTCTTCGATTCCGCCGAGAGACTCTTTCAACTTCTTGAGTTCGCGGTCGATCTTGGCTTGTTCTTTTTTCGGAGTTTCTTTCCACTCTGGGGAGTCTTTCAACGTTTCGAATTTCTTCAAACGGTCGATCGAGGCTTTCACAGTTTGGTAATTTGTCAGCATTCCGCCGAGCCAACGGTGGGTAACGTGGTACATGCCGGCGCGGACTGCTTCTTCTTGAATCACTTCTTTTGCTTGTTTCTTCGTGCCGACGAAGAGAATTTTTTTACCTTCGGACGAGATCTTGGTCGCGAAATCGCAGGCTTTCCGCGCGGAATCGACGGTCTTTTGGAGGTCGATGATGTATATTCCGTTACGTGCTCCGAACACGTAAGGTTTCATTTTAGGGTTCCAACGGCGGGTCTGGTGACCGAAGTGGACGCCTGCTTCGAGTAATTCGCGCATGGTAATTTGGGGCATTGTTCTGACTCCTGGGTAATGCGGGAAAGAGAGAGAAAGAGCGATCGGGTTCGAAAACTCTTAACTTCCAGTCTCCGCGGTTTTTTCCTCCACCCCGATTCACCTTTTTGGATTCATTTCGGGAGAAATGAGGTTCCGGAAGGCACCACGAAATCGTCGGGGTGTGTGTAGTAGTGGAGTGTTTTTAGGACTTAGACTCCGAAAGGGCAAGTAAAAAGGCCGATTTGCTCTCGCAACACATAGCGTTAAAACGCCGCAGAAGCGGCGAGTGAATAAATTCGACCGAGGTCGGGGTCACCAATTCGGAATTGGATCGGCCGATCAAAGGCATTTTCAATTCCGAGGGTGACGTTTACTCCCGGAGCAACGACCGCCCGGGCAAAGAGGTCGAGGTAGTAATAGCCGGGAAGCGGCTGAACTCCGGTCGTGGTTTCGGTGTAAGCCACGTAACCGGACGCGAGTTTGTTTACGATTTCGAGTCCGTATTTTTCGTCTGCGTCATGAAGATCGAATTTTAAGATTCCCACCCACTTCGGAGAGTAGGGGAATGCTGCGTTCAAATCTTCAATTTGGGACCGCTGATAGGTGAGTCGCGTGCCGAAATCGAGGATCGGGAGGGCCTTGAAATCCTGTGATTGGGTTGCCCCGTAGACATAGGCATTTCCCGCGTTCTGGATTTGAAAAGTGCTGAGGCTTGGGCTGACAAACGTGAAGCGGGTATAGCGCGCGTGCTTGTAGTCGCGCGCGAAAAAAGTGATTTGGTTTTTATAGCGTCCATTTCCGTAATCCGCGCCGAACTCGGCTGACCTCACATTTTCTGGACGGAGGTCAGGATTCGGGAGCCCTTGAATGAACGATCCGGGGCCGGCGGGAGCGAGCAGCTCATAGTACCGATCCAGAAGAGACGGAAAGCGTTTCGTGTAACCGACCCGGAGGAATTGGCCGTATTTTCCTTCTCCGACTTTTCGCTCGTTTCGAAGTCCAAGCGTCGCGGTCGGAAAAAATCCTTGGCGAGAAACGGCGTAGCCGCCGACCGTCGGTTCGAAAAGAACAAAACCTTCCTCGGTGGTTTTTTTAAAGCCTTGGGTCGCTTGAACGTTTAAAATTTGTTCGCTCGGGAAATCACCAATCGGGCTCGAGATCGAACGACGATAAGTCACGTTGCGAATTCCAAAACCGAGTCGAGTGTCGCCCGTGATTAGGGCGGTCTCGTTTCCGATTTGGGTCGTTTTTTTTCTTTGGTCATCGGCTGGCCGGAGGCGGTCTTCGTAGCGAACATAACCCAAGTCGTAGAAAAGGCTGCTCTTTAAGCGGGTTTGCTCGCTTAATTTTGCGTCGGCCTGAATCACCGGAATGAACCGGTAGGTCGTTTGGTGCGCGGATTGGGACGGTCTTTTTTCGGAAAGAAATTGGTCGACGTCCGTTTGGGAATAGATCAGGTGAGTGGTGAGTTTCAGTGCACCGTTTTCGAAGGGGACTGCGCTGAAAGAAAGTCCGGGACCAGTCACCGCATCGGTCGTCATGCCGGCAAGAATGGCGTAGCGTTCCGATGATTTTCCCAGCGAAAACTGCTGAATCCTGCGCGTCGAGTGGTAGGCAGTCGCACGGTAAGATTCTGTTCCCAAATTTTCCTGGGTCCAGAGCCTCAGCGTGAGCGAGCCACCCACGCCACGAGGATCGAATGCCCCAAGCGATGGTCCGATTTGGTAGCTGTATCCGCTCCAAAAATACTGAGGGAAGGTCGCCAAATCGGCGCCGCCTCCTTGAGGGCGATTCACAGGAATGCCGAGAAGGTTCACGTCGGTTTCTTCCGCGCCTTTTCCGACGCCGACAAACCCTACTTCGTTTCCAGGCTTCAAATTCGCGTTTGAGTGGAAAGGGAGGTCGTTTGCGATTTCTTTTGCGATATTGCCCGTCGAAATCTGTCCCTTCGTTTTACCAATGTAAGCCGGAATGACGGGGTCGTGCTTCAATGCTTCTGCCGTGGTTCCGGCCGCAACTACTGGGTCTAAAATGACTTCATTCAATACGTCTGCCGCTCGGGCGAAAATCGGAAGCATGGCTAGAACAAAGACGGCAGAAATGAGACGAAGATTCATTTCTGGGTTGTACTGAGCGAGTTTTAAAATGTGAATTAAAATCGAGAGTTATGCCGCTTTGCGGCTGAGCTAGTTTGTGCTCCGCTTATGACAATTCTGTGACAAATGGGGGGAGTTTCGGGCGCATGCTTTTTCTATGTTCCGACACCTCACTCTCATTCATCGGAAGACTGGCACCACCGCTCAGACTCCTTTCGCATTGAATCCAGTTTTGCAAGGCCTGCCTGGCGTGGTTCTTTGGGAAACGTGTTTGAGGCAAATTCTTTTGGGGAGTGCCCCTGCGGTTTCCGCATTTGCTCAGGATGATGAAGATGAAATATTCCACGGCGAAGCAGCCTATGCGTTTTTGCTCGAGGTGCTCTGTGGCTTGCATTCAAAAGTTTTAGGCGAAAACGAAATCGTCGGCCAATTCAAAAAACGCTTTCTGAAATCGGGAATGCCTTTAGCGTATCAGCAAGAATTCGGGCGCTTACCCCAGGTGCTCCTCGCCGACATGAAGCGCGTGCGGGCGATGTACCCCTTAAACTTAGGCAATCATTCCTATGGAAGCTTTGTCCGTCGGATCGTGAATGAACGGTTAAGTGATTCGCCTACCAGATATTCACATTCCCCCATTTCGTTAGTCGGAACGGGAGAACTTGCCAAAGCCATCCTCCCTTGGATTATTTCTCCGCAAAAGCCGGTCACGATTTTCCATCGTTCAGAAATTGGAAAAATGAGTTTTGAAAAAGCTTGTGCGAAAGAAATGAAAATCCCCGTGCAGTCCCTCTATTGGTCATGCATGAGTACCGAGTCACCAACTTTCTCAGCAGTGGGTGAAGTGATGATTTTGGCTGCACCCATTTCGGCGGCGCGCGTGCTCAAGGGCTTAAAAGAAAATGCCGAAGCGGGCGGGATTTTTCCTTCGTTGGTTTTTGATTTCCGCGGTAACTGTGCCGTAGATCCGCTCCTGATTCCGTCAGAAGTCGTCGATCTTCATGATTTTTTCCGCCAATCCAAATCGGTCGATGAAGCGAGTGCGGAACGGAGGAAGAAAGCTTCCCTGATGATTTCCGAACTTTCCGCAGCGCGCATCGATTCGGAATCGATGCAGATCCGTACCCAAGGGTGGGAGGATTTGTGCGGCTGAAGATTCGAATCGCCGCCCGTACGAGCGACCTCGCCCGAATTCAGGCTTACACCGTAGGCGAGACGCTTGAAAAATCCGTGGGTGCCGAAATTGAATATGCCTTCCGCAAATCACTCGGTGACTTAAACCAAAGCGACCCGCTTTGGAAAATGCCGGAAAAGGGAGTTTTCACCGAAGATTTCCGCGCTGATTTACTTTCCGGAGCGTGCGACCTCGTGGTGCATTCGTGGAAAGACTTACCCACCGAAACACGCCCAGAAACTCGAATCGCAGCGACTCTCCCTCGGGCGGACATGCGGGACCTCCTGCTTTTTAAAAAATCGAGTCGTGACGCTTTGACCGGCGCTGGCCTAAAAGTCGTGAAGATTCTCTCGTCATCGCCTCGCCGAGCGTACAATCTCACTCCCTTTCTCTCCGAGTACTTACCGGCTTCTCCCGATCGCGGACACGCCGAGATCGAGTTTCTGTCGGTGCGGGGAAATGTCCCGACGAGATTAAGGAAGTTAGTCGAGGGAGAAGCCGATGGGCTCATCGTCGCTAAAGCCGCGCTGGACCGCATTTTGGAAACGACTCATCCAGAATGGGCGGAAGTGCGGTCCGAAATTCGCAAAACTCTGAGTCAGAAGTCGTGGATGGTTTTACCCATTTCGGCGAATCCTCCTGCCGCTGCTCAGGGGGCGCTCGCAATCGAAGTGCGCTCGGACCGGAAAGACCTCGAAGAAATTTTGAGCCAGATTAATTGTGCATCTACTTATTCTTCAGTGACTGAGGAGAGAGAAATCTTAAGAGGTCATGGGGGAGGCTGCCACCAAAAAATCGGAGTCGCCGTTCTCCCGCGCGATTATGGAACGGTGCTAAGCCTCCGGGGGCTCACTGACCGCGATGGAGAGCTGAGAGAGTTTCAGCTACGCGCAAATCGCTCAGAAAATTCCGTGCCCTCAAGAGTCGATGATGTGGAAGCCGGGCCCTCGAGAAACGTCTTGTTCCCGCTTCCGGGTGCTTTTTCTCCGTTCACGCGCAAAATTGTCCCCGCCCAAAATCCGGGCGGCGCGCTCTGGATTTCTAAGGCAGAAGCGTTGCCTAAAAATTGGAGAATTTCATCCGAGCAAATCGTTTGGACGAGTGGGCTTTCGAGTTGGAAAAAGTTAGCTACTCGGGGTGTGTGGGTGAATGGATCTGCCGAAGGACTCGGCGAAAGCGAAGCGGCGCGAATCCAAACGTTAGTGGGAAGAGTGGTTCCGTTCACGAAGCTCGGTCACACGGACGGAGTGCAGGGAGAATTTCCTTTGCTTGCGACGTACGAGTTAGCAGAGCGAAGCGATATGGCGAACCATTTGGGAGAATTCTCGGCGCATTTAGGAAGCGTTACCCATTTCTATTGGATGAGCGGAAGCTTGTTTGACTACTGTGCGAAATTAAATCCAGACATTTTTTCTGCCCACCATAGCTGCGGGCCGGGTCACACGCGATTCCGTTTAAGAGAGCGGCTGTCTGCGAAAATGGAGAAAACCATCGAGCCACGAATTTTTTCGAGCATCGATGAATGGCGAAAGGAATTTCAATCGTGAAAAGACTCCAGCGGCTTCGAGGCTCTCCCCATCTTAGGAATTTGCTTTCTACGGTCGATTTTAATCGCTCCCAACTGATCCAACCTCTGTTTGCGGTGGAAAGTGTGAAAGCGGATGAACCGATTCCTGGCCTGCGCGGAACTTTTCGGCAAAATCTCGAATCGACGCTGAAACAAATCGAGAAGGACCTTGAAAACGGCGTCACCCAATTCATTCTATTCAATGTTCCTGCCGGCAAAAAAAAGAGAGATTTCGATCACGCATTTTCCACTCGAATGATCCAATCGATCCGGAAGCGTTTCGGAAGTGACCTCTACCTTTGGGTTGATGCTTGCCTCTGTTCCTTAACCGAGAGTGGTCATTGCTGCGTCTATCACTCAGATTCAGCTCGTCAGGATTTAGAGACGACGTTGAATGAAATATCAAGTCTAGCGCTTTCATACATCGAAGCGGGAGCGGACGCGATTAGCCCAAGTGACATGCAAGATGGCCGAGTCGCTGCGATCCGTGAGAAATTGGACGGAGCCGGGAAAGACCTCGCTCCGATCATGAGTTATTCGACGAAGTTTGCGAGCCATTTCTATGGTCCCTTTCGAAATGCAGCGGATAGTGCTCCCCAATTTGGTGACCGGAACGAATACCAAATCGACGTTCGGAATCGTGATGACGCGCTTGGTTCGAGTGATCGCTGCGCGGAAGAGGGCGCAGACCTTCTGATGGTGAAGCCGGGCATGTCATCGATCGACCTCATCCGGGAGATTCACACCCGCACGGGCTTAGCAGTGGGCGCATACCAAGTCAGCGGGGAATATGCCGCGCTCGATGTGCTGGAAGAAAAAGGACTGTTGAAATTTGAGCCCGCTCTTTTGGAAACATGGTCTGTTTTCAAGCGCGCTGGCGCGCAATATGTGATTACTTACGGTGCACGCTACGCAAAAAAATTAGGCATCTAGACGAGGTGGTTTCATGACTTCTCATTCGACGGATCTCCCGAATCATTCTGCAGCGCTTTTTGAACGGAGTTTGAAAGTAGCTCCCGGAGGCGTGCACAGTCCGGTACGAGCCTTCAAAAGTGTGGGCGGCACGCCGGTATTTTTCAAATCTGGAAAAGGCGCCATCTTGACTTCGGTAGAAGGAAAAGAATACGTCGATTTTTGTCAGGCTTTTGGTCCCATGATTCTCGGACACCAAGATCCGGATGTGAAAGAAGTTCTGAAGTCGGCAGTGGATGGCGGATGGACTTTCGGAACTTGCGAACCTTATTCCCTTGAGCTTGCGGAATGGATCACGTCGCGGGTCTCTCCGGTGGAAAAATTGAGGTTCGTCACGTCAGGAACCGAGGCGGTGATGAGCGCCCTTCGCGTTGCGCGTGCGGCGACCGGAAGACAGAAAATTTTAAAATTTGAAGGCTGCTACCACGGTCACGTGGATTCCCTATTGGTAAAAGCGGGAAGTGGATTAGCAGGTTCCAGCGCTTCGGACAGCGCCGGAATTTCCGGCTCGATGATCGGCGATACCCTAGTGGCATCGCTCGATGACGAAGAGGGAGTGCGAAAAATATTCGAAGCCCATGGTCCTTCGATTGCCGCGGTCATTTTAGAACCGCTTCCTGCAAACGCAGGTTTGATGATTCAGCGGGAAGAGTTTCTTCGTTTTGTTGCGCAAGAAGCAAAGCGCGCAGGAAGTTTAGTGATTTTTGATGAAGTGATTTCCGGTTTCCGAGTGGGCATCGGAGGCATGGCCAGGATCCTGGGGATGAGTCCTGACCTCATGACCTTTGGAAAAATTATCGGAGGTGGACTCCCCGTCGGAGCCTATGGTGGCCGTCGCGAACTCATGGATCTGGTTGCTCCTTCGGGCGCGGTTTATCAAGCAGGAACCCTCAGTGCGAATCCTCTCGGGATGCGTGCGGGCTTGGCCACGCTGAAAAAAATTCAGTCCGCGAACGTCTATGAAGTACTTGAAAAGCGAACGGCTGCATTCACTTCTTCGCTCGAAAAAATATTTCGCGAAGAGCAAGCTGCGTTTTCCGTAAAAAGGTTCGCTTCGCTCTTTTGGATCCATCCCGATGACCAAGATCCGAAAAGCAAACCCATCCGCTCTTTCGAAACCTTACCTAAAGACGTGAATGCGCGCTTTTCACCGCTCTTTCGCGCTCTTCTCGAGGCGGGAGTCTATTTGCCGCCGAGTGGTTTTGAGGTCGGATTCATCGGACTTGCGCACAGTGAAGAAATTCTGAGCTCGGTTTTGGAAAAAACGCGCAAATCCGTCAGGAGTTTGCGCCACTCATGATCTCGAAACCCGCCCAACCGTCTACCCAGAAAGTAGCCTTCGCGCTCGTTGCAATCTGGCTTTTTCTCACCCTTGCGCTGGCGAGCTGGTGGATGATCCACGGACTTCGGCAAGTCGGAATGTTGAGCGCTCTGGAACCCGCGCTTGCGAATCAGTTCCGAGCTCAGCATCGAATGCTTTTCTCAGAAGGGCTCGCATTCATTGCGCTTCTCTTGCTAGGTGGAGCGAGTCTCCTGATTCTTCTCTTTCGGGAAATTCGCAGAGCAGAGGAAATGAAACGGTTTTTCGCGACGTTTACCCATGAATTGAAAACGCCGCTGGCGAGTCTGAGGCTTCAGGCCGAGGTCCTCCAGGAAGATCTAGAACCTTCCGCGAATCCATTAGTCGGTCGTCTTCTCGAGGATGCCAGCCGCTTAGAACTTCAGCTAGATAACGCTCTTTTCCTTGCGACCGCAAATGGGGCAGATCAGATTCACTTAGAATCTATCTCGATCCAGGTCCTCGTTGAAAGAGTGCGAAGTAACTTTCCCGGGCTGTCGGTTCTCCTAGACGGGGAAGCTTTCGTGCTCGCTGATCGTCGGGCATTCGAAAGCATCCTGAAAAATCTCATTCAAAACGCGCGCGTCCACGGCGACGCGACCGAAGTGAGTCTAAGCATTCGTCGGGAAAATCGCATGATTTGGATCTCGTTTCGCGATAACGGGATCGGTTTCCAAGGGGACCTGGCCGCTGTCGGGCGGCTCTTCCATCGACACACCACCCGGAGCGGAAGCGGCATCGGACTCCACCTCTCAAATTTTCTCCTCGTACGAATGGGTGGAGAATTAAAATTAGCCGGTGAAGGAAAAGGTTTTCCCTTGGACCTGTCTTTACCGGAGGTTGGAACGTCATGAAAACGCTTCTCCTCGTGGAAGATGACATTTCACTCGGTGCGACTTTGAAAGAGCGGTTGGAGAAAGAAGGCTATTCGATGCTTTGGTCGAAAACCGTGGCTCAAGCAGAGAAAGACTTTAAATCGAAGCCGGTTGACTTGGTTATTTTAGATGTGGGACTTCCGGATGGTTCCGGTTTCGAACTTGCGGAAACCATCCGCCGCGCTGGAATGACTCCTTTTCTTTTTTTGACCGCTCAGGCGGGCGCACCGGAAAGATTGCGCGGATTTGAATTGGGAGCGGAAGAATTCATTCCTAAGCCGTTCCATTTGAAAGAGATTTTAATGCGGGTGAAACACGTGTTGGAAAATCACGCCGTTTTGAGAAAAGTGAATTACGGCAAAATCACGATCGATTTTGAGCGAATGGCAGTCACTCGTGCCGACGGCGTGGTCGAAGCCCTTCCGGTGAAAGACTTTCAGCTTCTTCGCTACCTCGTGTCGGTTAGTCCTCGAGTGGTAAGCCGGGATGAAATTTTGGATTCTGTTTGGGGGGAAGAAAATTTTCCTTCGAATCGAACCGTAGACAATGCGATCGTTCGCCTTCGCCAAGTCATCGAACACGATGGTCACCAATGGATCCAATCCGTCCGTGGAGTGGGATATCAGTGGGTTGGGCCGCAGAAATGAGTACCGAATGAAGATTGGAAACCCGAGATTTCAAGCCGCCCTTCGTGGAGAACCGCAGGCAACGCCTCCCGTTTGGTTTATGCGCCAAGCCGGCCGATACCACGCGCACTATCAGGCGCTTCGGAAAAAGCACAGTTTCATGGAGCTTTGCAAGGACCCGAGATTGGCGGCAGCCGTTGCGCTCGGGCCCATCGAGGACTTCGACTTCGACGTCTCGATTTTTTTCAGTGACCTCCTCTTTCCATTGGAAGCCATGGGGATGGGACTGACTTACTCTGATTCTCAAGGGCCTCAACTCGGTTGGCACCTGACCGGCGAGAGCGTTCATCGATTGCGCCCTGTGGATGAAGCGATCGAAGGTCTCCAATTCCAGCGGGAAGCACTTTCCGCTACTCGGCGAATGCTTCCTCCTGATAAAAGCCTGATCGGTTTTGTAGGGAGTCCATGGACGCTCTTTACTTACGCCGTCCAAGGACGACATGCGGGATCGCTCCAGGAAGTGAAATCTCATCTTGGACTTTTTCCTGCTTTTTGCGAAAAAGTGATTCCGCTTCTTTTAAGAAATATCGAACTCCAGTTCGAGGGTGGAGCGGAGATCGTTATGCTTTTTGACACGGCTGCCGGTGAAATTTCGCCGTGGTTGTACCGAGAAAAAATTCTGCCTGAAATCGAAAAGCTGGCTCGCTCCTTTCCTGGAAAACTTGGCTATTATTCAAAAGGGACGCAGTCCGCCTATTTTGTAGACCCGATCTGGCGCGAAGGAGTTTTCGCAGGCCAGGGGGTCGATCACCGATGGGATCTTTCAGAGGTTCTACGTAATCGCGCTCCAAGGTCAGGATTCGTTCAAGGTAATTTTGATGAGGCACTGCTCTTCTCTGAGCCCAACGACTTTAGAGCGAGAGTTGAAAGTTACCTCGCTCCACTGATAAAGCTTTCGACTGAGGAACGCGCGGGATGGGTCTGTGGTTTGGGTCACGGAGTGCTCCCGAAAACGCCTGAGCAAAACGTCCGGGAATTTGTTCAGATCATTCGGAGGACGTTTCGATGAGTACAGTCGCCCGTGACTTAGTCGAAAAGTACGATGTTCCGGCGCCTCGCTACACTAGTTACCCGACCGTCCCGTACTGGGAGTCTGCAGGCCTAACGACGGAAATTTGGACTGAGGAGTTGAAGCGGGCTTTTTCTGTTCCGACTGCGCGTTGGTCGCTCTACCTCCATATTCCTTTTTGTGAAACCCTCTGCACTTTTTGTGGCTGCAATACTTCGATTACAAAGAACCATAACCGAGAAGATCCGTACATCGCGGCCGTGCACCGCGAGTGGGAACTTTATTTGAAAGCGGTTCCGGGTATTCAGGATCGCGTCCTGGAAGAAATTCATCTGGGCGGTGGAACACCGACTTTTCTCTCTCCGGATAACTTAAAGAAACTGCTCGCTCCGATCCTTGCGGCTGTGAAAGGCCCCGAGGGTCAGGTGATGGAGCGGTCGATCGAAGTCGATCCTAGACGCACGAACCGCGAACACCTGAAGGCGCTTCGTGAGGTCGGATTTACAAGGGTGAGCATGGGCGTTCAAGACTTCACTCCTGAGGTCCAAAAACTCGTGAACCGCATCCAGCCTGTCGAAATGACTGAAAACCTCACGCGTGAAGCTCGGGAGCTCGGTTTTCATTCTGTAAACTTCGACCTGATCTACGGTCTACCGAAGCAGAATCCGGAGAGCATGCGTTTGTCCATGGAACAAACATTAAGACTGCGTCCGGATCGGATCGCGCTCTATTCCTATGCTCATGTTCCGTGGATGAAGGCAGTGCAGAGGCTTTTCACGGAGTCTGACCTTCCAGCGGGGGCGGATAAACGGATCCTCTATGAAATCGCGCGAACTGCGTTGCTCGAAAATGGTTATGCAGAAATCGGAATGGACCACTTTGCTTTGAAAACGGATTCCCTTTTTCGGGCTTCTGAGTCCTCGAATCTGCATCGTAATTTCATGGGATACACCAGCCGCCGCACGGATATTTTGCTCGGCCTCGGCGTGAGTTCGATTTCGGAAACCCCAGGATGTTTCCATCAAAACGAAAAAGCGCTTCCGGCCTACGAGAAGATGATGGAAGCGGGCAAGCTGACGACCCATCGCGGGCATCTGCTCACGACGGAGGATCGAAAGAACCGCGAAGAGATTCTGGAGTTAATGACGAAGTTAAGCGTCGAAATCCTCCCAGATGAAGTTGCGGACGCTCAGGATTTTTTAGCCGAAATGATCGCAGATGGATTGGTGGAAATTCGTGGCAGCGAGAAAAGCACTCGATTATCGGTGACGGAGAAAGGTCGCCCCTTTCTACGGAATGCCTGTCTTTTCTTCGATCGGCGATTGCGGGCGAAAGCGCCGCAGACGCGTATTTTTTCTAAGAGTATTTGATTTAAAAGCACACGGAGAGGTGGGGACCGAAGTTGCGTAAAGTCGAAATTTTAGGCGCAGGATTTTCCGGGTTAGTGAGTGCCTATTTTCTCCAGCGCGCAGGATTTCTGGTGACTGTCCACGAATCGAGTTCTCGGATCGGGGGGATGATCCAGACTCGTGATCTCGGATGGACTTTGACCGAGACGGCTGCGAATGGAATTCTAAATTCGGTCGCATTCGAAACATTGTGTGCAGAGATCGGCGTGGAGTTGGTCGCATCTAGCAAACATCCGGAAGGGAAGCGTCGATTCATCTACCGCCGTGGAAAAGCACGAAGGTGGCCGCTCACCGGCGTCGAATCTTTCAGGCTTTTTTTGAAATTACCGAGTTTGAAGCGGAAGTCACCGAGTCCGCTTGAAACGGTGGAGGATTGGGCACTCCGTGCGCTCGGTTCTGCACCTTACCATTCCCTCATTGCGCCTGCTCTTCAGGGTATTTATGCAGGTGACCCGGCAAAATTAAATGCTAGCCTCCTATTCGGCCGATTTTTCTCCGGACCGAAAAAGAAGAAAATGCATCCGAAACTGCGAGGGACGGTTGCACCACTGAAAGGAATGGAAACGTTCCTCATTTCCCTGGCAAATTACCTCGCTAAAAAGGGCGTTACGATTTCATTGAATTCGGCGCCTTCGCTGGCTGGAGTCGAACGTCCCCTCGTGATGGCTTTGCCTGTAACTGAAGTTGTGAGGCTTTTAGCGGACGCACCGAATTGCGTGGATGCCGCGCAAGCGTTAGCGAGAGTTGAAACCCTTCCGCTCCTATCCGTGAGCCTGGGATTTCGGACCTCGGAAAATGCTCCCGAGGGATTCGGCTGTTTGTTTGCTCGCGGAGAGGGAATTCGTTCTTTGGGAGTCCTGTTTGAAAACACCGTTTGGAAAAAGCGCTCGGAGTTTCATCTGGAAAGGTGGATTCTCGGGGGAGCAACCGATCGAGGGGTAATGGATTTGTGCGATGCGGAAATTCTTTCTACCATCCTGACCGACCGGGAAAAGTTAACCGGTCGGCGAGCCGAACCCTTCGCTCACGATATTAAACGCTGGCCGAAAGCACTGCCTCATTACACATTCACGCTCTTAGAAGTCCTGGAAAACAAGTCTGTGAAAAGCCTACCCGATGCGGGTATCTATCTCATTGGAAACTACACCGGCCGCCTCGGCCTCTCCGGCATCATTGAACAAGCAGAGCAGTTAGGAAAAAATGAAAAATTCATCTAAAAAAGGCATTCTCCTCCTCAATCTGGGAACTCCCGATGCTCCTGACGCCGAGAGCGTGCGTCGCTATTTGGGAGAATTTTTAATGGATCCTTACGTGATTGATCTTCCCTGGTTGGCTCGAGCTGCGCTGGTGAAAGGAATTATCCTCCGGACTCGTCCGAAGAAGTCAGCAGAAGCTTATAAAAAAGTGTGGACGGATAGAGGGTCCCCCCTCTCGTTCCACACCCATGACCTCGTAGAAAAAGTTCAGAAAGTACTGGGCGACGATTACCGTGTGCTGCCGGTCATGAGGTACGGAAATCCAAGCGTCGAAAAGGCGATTCGCACGTTTCAAAGCGAGGGAATCATCGAAGTCACCGCCCTTCCGCTTTATCCCCAGTTTTCTTTAGCGGCTTCGAAGTCGAGCGAAGATTGGGTGATGAACGAGGCGAAGCGTCTGAAGTTCGCAGGCAAGATCCACCTCGTGGGCGCATTCTACCAAGACGATCACTTTCTCGATGCTTTCGTCGAGCAAGCAAAATCAGCGATGATAGAGTTCACCCCCGACTTTACTCTATTTAGTTTTCACGGTCTTCCCGAGCGTCATGTGAAAAAAGTGGAGCGGGTGAAGGGAACCTGCTTAGCGAGCGACGATTGTTGCGCCCGCATGAATGAAGCAAATGTAGACTGTTACCGCGCCCAGTGTTTTCACACCGCGAGGGAGATCGCGAGTCGTCTAGGCCTTTCCGAAGCCGAATACTCTGTCGCTTTTCAATCGCGACTGGGAACGACTCCTTGGATTAAGCCGTATTCCGATGTTGTCTTGAAAGAGATCGCGACGAGTGGAAAGCATAAAAAAGTTCTCATGATCTCGCCCTCATTCGTGGCGGATTGTTTAGAGACTCTCGAAGAAATTGCCATTCGAGGAAAAGAGGACTTCATCGCGGCCGGCGGGGATGCACTCGTTTTGGCCCCGTCACTGAATTCTTCTGACCGATGGGTGACCTGCGTGAGTCGCCTCGTATCGGGCGTTTCTTGAAAGGTATCTTGTCGGGAAGGAGCTCTCGGCTTACACTCGGCTCGTCATGCTGATAAATAGGATCGGACGAACTCAAATGAAGGGGCGCTATTTTCGCTTTGTCGATGCGAAGTCTTTAGCGCGAACCCTGTTTCTTCGAAGCGTACTCATTCTTACGATGAGCAGTGTTGCCATCGCGGTAGAGCAGCCCCTTCCACCGGTACCCTCTCGTCCGCTCCAGGGTTTAGTCGATGGCGGAAAGGCCCTTCCGCTCATTTTGGCAAAAACCCTAGAAAGGCTTCTTTTGGAGCATCAGAGTCTGACTGGGGAAACCATCGATGTTTATACCTTAGCGAAGACTCCTGAAGATCAAACCTTCGATGCCTACACGAGCCGAGTATTCGCAGAATGGCGATCGACCGCTCCGAAGCCACCCAGCACCGTCGTTTTGTTCTTTGACCTGGAGGAAAAGAAGATGGCGACCCTATCTGGCGTGGGTCTCGACTCCCTGATGGCAGAACGGGGTGGCGACTCGATCGCCAAAAAATTCGGAGTTCCGGAGATGCGCCACGGTCGAAGTGATCGCGCCGTGATCCTCAGTACTCGGAGAGTGTTCGAAATTTTAGAGAGCCCTGTCTTTGTGAATGGCAAATTCGATACCGAACTCCGCGAAGCCGGCTTTTTAGAGCCGCTCATTCCAGTTGCGGAAAGCGAGTCAGGTCGTCATTGGTGGATCTGGATCTTATTTGGCTCAGTATTGATTATTTTGGTTGGCTACCGAATTTTGGCCGTCGAGGTTCATTACCAGGCCAGTGGATGGCAGAGAATTCCGCCGTGGGAAAACTTCGTGCGGTACGTTCGCTCTCGCATGAAGAAGTCTCCTGAACTCATCACCGGAGGAGGCGTCAGTGGAAATTACTGAACATTCGACGCCGATTCTCCGTGCCCTGAAGTTTGTTGAAAAAAACTCGACGGGAGAAGTGCGTGTCCATGTTTCGAAAGCACGATTTGAAAAAGATCCGCTGGGAACGGCGCTTCGGCTCTTTGATGAATTCGGGCTGACTCGAAATCCGGCTCGAAACTCTGTCTTAGTTTATTTGAATCGAAGCACTCGGCGGTTTGCCGTCATTGCGGACGAAACGCTTCATCGCTCTGTCGGACAAAAATATTGGGACGGGCTGGCCGTGAATTTTACCGAAGATTTAAGGTCGACCCATTTTGAGAATGCGCTGGCGCTTCTTATTTTTTCTGTTGGAACGACTTTAGCGAAGAAATTTCCCCGAAGATCGACTCGTTAGTCGCCGACGCAGATTTCGATTCCGAAATTTCCCGCGTCCGATTCGAACGGGATGACGATGCGGGGTCCCTTCGAATTGTTTTGGATGGAATGGTCTTTTCCGGTGATTACGGAGGGGATAGCCATTTTTATCCCGTATCCTTTTTCATTTAAGATGCGTTTTGCGAATCCAAAAATAATGTTTGTGAGTTCTGCGGCGCCGTCTTGAAGGTCGGGAGTGAGTTCTTTAAAGTCTTCCCCGAGCATTTTCGACATGATTTTTAAAAACGTTTCCGCCGGAAAACTGATGACGACGGATCCTGTGAAGGAATCCGAAACCAGCCCGATGACGCCTGAAATATCGCCTCCGAATGAGGATTTAGGATCTTTGGTCGTCGGTGCGCCGGCTTTAGCCGCGGTGCTGGCCTGAATTTTAAGCACCTCGATCGTTCCTTCGAGAAACGGATTGATAAAGTTCACATCGAGTTTAAATGATTTTTTCGCGGTAAATTCACCCATTGCAGCTTCTAGGCTGTCGCAAATGGGGAAGCTAGAGCTCAGGCCCTGATCTTGGAAAAATGATTTATGGTTACCGTTCGGCGAAATCACCCGAGTTTTTTTCTGCGCCTGTTTCACCAAAGTGGCGAGCTGCATGAAAAGGCGGGACCAGGCAGGATGAATGTCCGAACACTGTGAGAGGTCGATGGCAAGGTCGGTCGTGAACCCTTCGAACTGAGGTCGAATGCGTTTTTCGAATTCCTTCGCCATTTCGGGATCCATGTCGCCGGAAAGGACGAGCAGCCCATAGGTGTCCGTTTTTTTAAACTCAAAAGGGTTCTTTCCGAAGTCGACTGCGGGAGCTTTAAGTTCAGACATGGTTCCTCATTTTTTGCCGTTCAAGATTCTTCAGGAAAGACGACTAAGAATTTTTTCAAAAGTTCTAGATCAAAACTCGCAGTGGATGAATGATTGAGATTTTCTTCATAAATTAATTTGAAAGCTTTCGCGGGGCTCATGCGAGCCTTTCCTTCTTTCGTCATCGTGAGGTGATCGAAAATATTCGCGAGCGCAAGAATCTGGGCTTCGATGGTGATTCGAGACCCCGCTAGACCGCGTGGGTATCCGGTACCGCTCCAGCGTTCATGGTGCTGCGCGATTGCTTTGGTGACCGAATCGGGGAGAATCATTTTCCGAAACTTTATAATGGAAAGGGTATGGTCCACATGTTTGCGGTACTGTTCTTCCTCTTCCTTCGTTCTCTGTGATTCTTCTTTCGTTTGGATGTCTGCGGGAACATCGGCCAGTCCCATGTCGTGAATGAGACCTGCGAGAGCGATGTCATCCGCTTTCCCTAAACCGACCGCCAACGAGAACAGTGTCCCGAAAGTGGCGACGTTCCCGGCGTGGTTATAACTTCCGGATTCCGCTCCGGTTGCTGCGAGCATTTTTTCGTACCACTTGTTTTTTTCGTCCGCGCTGACGATAAAAGTTTTCACGATTTCTTGGCAATCGGTGACGATGCTGCGGCCTGCGTCGATCGTAGCATCACTCGATGAATCATTAAAAACTGATGACATGAGGTTGCGAATTGCGCCGGTCATCCGTTCTTTGCGTTCTGTCTCTGAAAGACCATCACCTTTTTGGAGGCCCACGAGTTTTTGGGCCGTAAATTCGTAAAAGTTTTGGATCTGGTCACTCGTTACGTGTACCGAGTTCATCTGACTTTTCGTCATTTTCTCGTACTGCGACTGATCGAGATCGTCGCCGGAAACCGACATTTTGATGTGCTTCTTATTCACCGGCATGTACATGTAAGTATCAAATGCGAGTGTTTCATTTGGACGAATGTCGACGAGTTGGACTTGGCGATAGGACCGAATCGCGCCCTTTGTGGCTTTTGAGAGCTCGTCTTTTACGGTTTGCTTTACAGTGTCGAGATCAATGGGAATCAGAAACGCGTCCGTGAATCCGTTTTTTTGGATGTCCTTCCGATTGAAGTTTGTTCGGATGGAGGTCAGGAAGTAGATCGGCTGGGTTTGGTACTGCATTCGCGCCACTTGCGCCGTTTCATTCAAGCTCACGCCCTCGGGAGGTGGTCCGAAGATGAGCATCACCGGGGGAGGCGAAACTTCGAGTTCCATCAGCTTTTCGAGGTCGTAGGAAACTTCGAGTATTTGCTCTTTCGCGAGGAGGTGGTCGATGAGCGGGCGACAAACGGCATCGAGGCCGGTGATCAGAACTCTAAACTGCGAGAGGTCTTTCGGGTCCGCCATGAAAGTTCATTCCCGTCTATTGGCCGGAAATCTTCTTGTGAACCATCTCTATTTTCTCTCGCAAAGAAGCAGAGGTGAACGGTTTCACAAGGTACTGGCTGACGCCGGCTTTAACCGCTTCCAGAATTTGATGTTGCTCAGTCTCTGCAGTGACGAGGATGAAAGGCAATTTCCCAAATCGACTGTCGCCGCGGATTCTTTTCAGCAGATCCATTCCGCTGGTATTCGGCATATTCCAATCAGAAATCACGAGGCCGATCGGAGGGTTGGCGCTTGTGATTGCCTCCCAAGCCACCGCTCCATCGTTTGCTTCAGTGATATCGGTAAATCCGATTTCTTTGCAGGCCTTGCCGACGAGTTTCCTCATCGTCATCATATCGTCTACTACAAGAATTCTAGTCTTCAGGTCGAACATGCGAAGGAGCTCTCCAATGTTTCGGAAGCGTTAAGCACTGCTAAGTCGATCCATTTAGTCTAATCGATTGTTGTTTTAAAGCTAGTTCGGTATTCCTTGGCGAAAACTTTAGACGTCAAACAATTGGCAGAGAGATTACGGAGCGAACGACGTAATGCGAAGGAGGTGTTGCGAGGGAAATATCGTTGCTGTGCTTCCGACGACCCACCTCGCGGCGAAATTTGCAGCGAGTGCGTAAATGATGAAGCCGGGATAAAAATGTTCCCCCGCAAAGAGTGAGAGTGCGAAGGGGACGCGGGCCGCTGAACCGAATGCCGAAGTCACACCGCATGCAGCGGCAAACGCAATCGGAACTTGGAGCAGTAGAGCAAGCGAACTACCGAGCGTGGCTCCGATGAACACGAGAGGAATGAACTCGCCGCCTTTAAATCCGAATCCAATCGATAGCGCCGTGAACAAAAGTTTTTCAAACGGGAGAGAAGCGGAGGAGGCTGCGATGAACGAGGATTGGATTTTCGGAATTCCCAGTCCAATCGAGTCGTGATTTCCGACTAAAAAAGTGGTGCCGATAATGAGGCAGCCGCCACAAAAGGCGCGAGCGCCGAACGAATGAAAGAGCGACTTCGACAAGAGAGACAGAGCTTCAGTCGTCGCGATGAAAATTCGGACCATCAGGCCCGTCGCAGCGCCTAAAACCAGGGCGGCAAAACCGAGGTGGAGCGAAAAAAGCGGGAGCCCGGATGGCAGGACACCATAGCGAGTATGATGAATGCCGAAAAAATGGGTCACTCCTATCGCGACGAAGGCCGCGATCGCACACTCGAGAGCACGCTCAAATTTAAACGGAAGTTCCGGGCGGAGAACCTCGAGCCCGAACACGAATCCGGCAAAGGGAGTGCCGAGCGCGCCTGCGAAACCGGCTGCCGAACCGGCTTGGAGCAGAGTCGTTCGTTCTTCTTTCGAAATTCTGAAAAACCGACTGAGCTGATCAGCAAGTCCCGCTGACATTTGAACGGCAACGCCTTCTCGCCCCACGGATGCTCCGAAAAGGTGAGAAAGGATGGAGGTCGCGTAAACCAGCGGAACCATTCTTCCCGGAGTGCGTTCGGTGGGTCGGTGAATTTCCTCAACCACCAGGTTCGTTCCCTTCACGCTTCGCCCTCCGAATTGCTGGTAAAGGCCCCCAATGAAGAGGCCCGCTACGGGGAGGAAATAGAGGAGGCTTGGGTTCTTCGTTTGGAGATGGGTTGCGAGGTCGAGGGAAACCAGGAGGAGAGACGAGAGCGCACCTCCGAATAACCCGGCCACGAGCGCAAGCAGTACCGATCGTTCACGAACTCGTAAAGGGGGGGGGTGGGGGGCCATCTTCTCAAAGCTACCCATGGAAGTTCGCCTCGAGAAATAAGTTTCGTTCGAATCCTGAAATTTACACAAGGCGTTAACTAGAATGGCATGTTAATTCCTAGGTTCTACCGCGGAGAGATGGCCGAGTGGCTTAAGGCGCACGCTTGGAAAGCGTGTTATGGGTTAAACCATACGTGAGTTCGAATCTCACTCTCTCCGCCATTTTTTATTCTGTTCTCTTAAAAGTGGAAGTGCTCCAAAAAGCACAATTATTTCAACACTATCTCAAGAGAAGTTCTTCAAGCTCACCGATTCCTAATCATTCGAAATCATAGGAGATAATTCTCCTAGTAGGTGCTGTGTAGTTTGGGTCTGTAGTTGGATCGCAATCCACTACAAGCTCATGTTCGATCTAGTTACTAGACTTAGATCGATCCAGAAGCTCGTCAAAGACTTCAAAGGCGGCGCCGTTGACCTTTTCTAATATTCCTTCGCGCTCCTTGTTCGGAAACGTCCAATTCTGTTCCTTGGCTCCGGGCTCATTTGTCAAAAGCCAAGCCTTCTGAATTTCGCAGGCGAATTTTCCGTAAGGATTAAATCCAAAAGACGCTCTGATGCGAACGGTTGACGTAGGTGAATGCACTCTGCGGAAGTCGGCGACAATACTTCGGAGAGAAAAGCCTCTCTCTTTATATTCAGTGAATTCCCTAATCGAAAAAATATCCTTACCTTCGAAGGTGACTTTCTTGATTCTCGCGGTCCCGGTCGCGCTAGAGTCATCTTCGTCCCCCAGTAACTGCTCGGCCACTTCCCCATCTTCAACGACGTCTTCCGCCGATGATGCCGGGTCCCCCTTTATAAAGTGAGCTGATTTTCCACCAAGCAATGACATCCCAAGATTGACGTGATCAATTAGCTTACTAAAAAAATGATTCCACTTCTCGTCGGCCAGTTCGTCTGCGCGAATTTCATGGATGTGGGAAACTACATTTTTCTCACATTTGAGCGCGCGTTCTAGATTGGTCTTAATGTGGGAAAAAAATACTTCGCTAGAGGCGTCACTAGTCGAATAAACTATTTTAAAACTGCCGGGAGCTTGTTCCTGAATTGAGTATCCGAATTGATGATCTTCTTCCTGCATGAGTGCGGTTCGCCCGAAATCAATTCTTTTAAATGGTTGCTCAAACTGGATGACGTTAGTTTCTTTGTCGTAAGTAGGAAGTTGAGCGAATTCCGGCAACTTAACCCGATTATCGTTCGGCGCTTCAGGTAATTTAATCTTCTGCAGTAAATCCAAAATATCTTCTGCTGATACGCCTTCCGCACTGAGCTCCAGAACGGACGTTTTTATGCGACTTTCGCGTACGTTAGCCCAGGCAACTATCTGCTCGATGTCGTCATGTCCTAAAACAAGTGAGCAGATTACTTCCACAAGGTCCGAGCGTTTTTTGTACGAAGCTAAAACACCTTTTGACCTGAGAAACTCCTCAAGGCGCTTTTTGGCGACCTTCTGAGCTAGGATTAGGTCTGATAGCTGTTTGTCCGACGGGTATATATTTGTTCTGATTTTAAGCTTTGCTCGGACCATTCTGCACCTTGAAATAGAGTTGAGGCCTAAATATTCTTAAATC
>JACMQW010000103.1 GCA_014376785.1 Oligoflexia bacterium | reverse complement strand
GGAAAGAGCGCAGCCGCCTCTAAAACGGGTTACAGCACAGCAAATGAACTCGACGCTCGCGTCGGTCTCGCCATGAACGGATTCGATCCCTACATCTCCTACCGCATGCTTGGAAAATCCAAAATTTCCAACACCGAAGTTGCGAAATACAAAGGCATGGGCGCCGGACTTCGCTACCACTACGGTGAGTGGACTCCTTACGTTGCTTACAACTACAACAAACGTGAAGTTGGCACTCAAGTGAAAAACGACACTTACGTGGTCGGTTTGGGTCGCGAGACGAAAATCGCTGAAGGCACCCGCTTAGTTTACGCGCTTTATTACAGCCACGCAAAGGACGAAAACATGTCTACCGGCCTTGCATCCACCGGCAGTGCTTTCCCCGTACAAATGGCAATCGAAGGCGACGCGCTTTCTTGGTTGACCCTTCGTGCCGGTGTGAACCACACGCTCATCACTTCGACTTCTGCAGCGAAGAACACCACCGCTCGTATCGGTGGAACGTTCCACGTTTCGAAAGTTGACCTTGATTACGCTTTCGGTAGCGGAAGCTTGGTCAGCAATAACACTGCTGATTCTTCCGATATCGGATTCGACAGCGGGACCTTCCACCAAGTGGCAATGCGATACAGCTGGTAAGTTTTTAAGACTTCGGTCTTGAATGAGGAAGGGACTCGGGAGAAATCCCGGGTCCTTTTTCTATTTGGGGTGGGGCTAGAATTTCTGGATTCAGGCTCGACGCGCATCGTGCGCGCGGGACCCTTTAGAGGAGCGCATCCTGCGCATTCCCCACTCGCCGAATCCAGAAATTCTAGCCCCACCCCAAATAGAAAAAGGGTCCCAGTTTTTTTGGCGTTTCGTTTGGTCCAGATAACCTAACGTTCACAAACTCTTGCGGTTGCGCTTTTTTGAGCTCGCGGAAACGATTGGATGCAATCTCTCGATCCCTTTATTGGACGGGGCCGATGACGATTCCCTGGTCGGATACTTTCTTTAAATAGAGGTTAATTTCGTCTACTTCCATTTGATACGTAATCGGCGCGTTCGGCAGAATGATGTTATCTCGAATCGAGCCTTTCTCGTTCGTGCTCATATCGTTGCGATCGATGTAGGGATTATTATATCCGCATTTCGCCCAACCGAGGACGTTTCCATTCATTACTTGGTTAATGCCAGAGCCTGGGGAAGAGGTGTTCCAAACCGCAACTCCCGCCCAATTTCCCGGCATACAACGTCCGTCTGGAAGCCTGCCTGAAGAAATGACTCGGTTGTCATGATAATGAATATCGTGACCCGCGGAGATATTCATTCCTGCGTTCGTCGTGTTCAACACAGTGTTATTGTAGGACTCGATAAATCCGGTCTTCGTATTGCTATCCAAAGTTTGATCGCCGTCGACGATCATTCCTGAACCACTGGAAGGTTGGTTTGCTGGATCTACTGCATAAGAACCCTTCAGAAGGTTATCATGCACTTTGAACCAACTATCGCTTCTGCCACCTGCGGAATAGAAGTTAATCAAATCTTCTGAGGAACTATCGAATGGGGTGTTTTGCACATCATTCCAGGCAATTTCACTAAAGCGAGGGTTGCCTCCAGAACCATGGAAATTTTGGACAGCTACGAAGTTTGCATTGATCGCGCCGCCTTCTCGAAGGCGACCGTCGATATTTCTCACCCGATTATAGCGGACGATAAGTGCCTGGCTCGCACTTCCATCTCCGCTGTAATAATCAACACCTACCGCCTTCGATACGTGCTCGAAGTAATTATGTTCCACTACGAGATTTTTGAAGCCAAGGTTGGTGATGGCACGCGGACGTTCAGCACCATTTCGAGAAGGTGGCTTTCCGTGGAAATAACAATTTCGCACAGTCAGATTACTTCCATTCCCTTGGATCAGTCGTCCCGGTCCTGCGATGTGACAATTTTCGATGATGACTGGCGCAGATCCGGCATTCACTGTCACGGCGACCGTATCACTATCGGGAGAGCGCCAATTTCCTGAGTAGATTCCCCCTTGGGTGATGATGATCGGTCCGCTGTAATTTGATGGCTCTGCGGGGCTCGGAGCGCCTCCGACCGGCGGACTCGTCGGAGTGGGGACAGAAGATGGGACTGGATTCGGCAAGGTTGCAGTCGCAGCCAATACCGTAAATTGGACGATGATTGGTGTGCCCGAAGTCCCCGAGCCGCTTCCAGCAGAATAGGCGGTCACTTTTAAAGTGTGGCTCCCTACTGATGGAGTCCAAGAATTATAAACCCCATTGGTATCGCTGGCGAACGCATAGGGTGCGACATTTTCTGTGTGCACTAGCGCTCCGTTATCTAAATCAAAAACGACACTACCGGCAGACCTAATCTCAGCTTTAATGTTGAGAGAAACTCCCACTACGCCAAGATTCAAGACGGATAGGTTGGCAAGGCGTGCAGAATGACCGATCACTCCATCGAGAGGCTGATCCGCATTTCTGCTCGCATTGATGAGCGTGAGTCCCGAAATGGCCAGAGCACTACTCGGCGATCCGGTCGTGGGTGCCGGTACCGCTACTGGGGACGGAGAAGGAACGGGAACAGGTGCAGGCGAAGGCGAAGGAGTGATGATCGGGACAGTTAACTTCACTTGATCCGATAGAAAAAATTGGTTTGAAGCATTCGAGCAACTCATTTGCTGGAGTGATGCGCCGTTCGCAAGAGAACTGCCTTTCACTTCGATGCATTTTCCACTATGGGATGCCACGACCTGGAACTGAGCAGAAGAAGCGGAAAGCACTACTCTAAACCGCTGATTTCCACCGCCCGAACAACTGTACTGCTGAACCACTGCTCCATCTGCATTCGATGCGTTGTTCACATCAAGGCACTTCGAACTCGAATTACTGACGATTTCGAGCAAGCTATTTCCAACGGACCGGAACGTGAACTTTTCGCTGGCGGTAAGATTACAGTCGTTTTGAACGATGGCTGCAAGGTTCGCTGAGGAACCGGCACTCACATCCAAACACTTATTAGAGCCGCTGACTCCGATGCGAGAGAGCGTGCCCAACGAAGCAGCAGCAGGCGCCGCCGGTGCCGTGGCCGGAATCGCTCCGAGTGACCACTGCTGGCTCGATGAACCGGCGCAGGCGGACTGCTGAATCACTGCACCTGAGGAAAGAGAAGACCCCACCACTCCGATACACTGAGAACTGTGGGAGGCGACGATTTCGTAATAACCGGCAACCGCCGAAGGTCGAACGATAAATTTTTGGTTCGCGCCCCCACCGCAAGAATACTGTTTTACGAGTGCACCGGCATTCATGGAGGCATTCTCCACATCGAGGCATTTGCTGCTCTTCGAATTAGCGAGGTAGTAGACTCCCGTTCCCGCAGAATTCAGTTTAAACTGTTGGGCCGAGGACGAAGTGCAGATGACCTGGCTGGTACCTGCACCGTCAGTAGTCGCCTCTCCTGTGATGGTCAGGCATTTCCCAGAGTTTCTGGAAATGAGCGGCACCGCTGATGTCGGAAGCGCCGCGAATGCTTCGCCCATTCCGAATGTCAGAACAAGAGGGAACAAACCCAATAAATGATGACGTGAATCCATGCTTAACCCCTTGAGCAGGCGTGAAACTTATTTCTCTCCTTTTAGGTTAACAGCTTAGAAACACGTGAAAATAGGTAGAAAAGGACACAGTCGAATGTGATGAAGCTGACAACCAAAGCGAGCGAAACCTATATCGATGGGACCAGGCAAAGAGTGGGGTAGCTTATTCGACTTACTCTCTTCATAGAATATCGGCATGCCGCTCGGCGCGCATCGTGCGCGCGGGGCCCTTTAAAGAAGCGCATCGTGCGCCTTCCCCACTCGCTTCATGCCGATATCCCATGAAGAGACTAAATAGAGGAAGGTTGTGAGGTTTTTAACGTTTCAAACGGGTGAATGTCCAAGCGCTGGCGAAGGTCGGATATCCATCCGTCCTAGGAGACGCTTTCGATGAGTCGGGAAAGCGCACGATGCGCTCCCCAAAGGGACCCGCGGCCAGGAAGGCCGGCGAATCCGAAAGCGTCTCCTAGGACGGATGGATATCCAATCAACGCAGAACGAGTCTTACTTGAGTCCCCAGAAGTCGACTTTACCCGACTCGAGTCCATAGATTCCGCGCACGATTTTTAGTTTTCCTCTGGCCACGGCATCGCTCACTACTTTCGAGCGAAGAAGCAGCGCTTCGGAGACGGCATCCACATTCGCCATCGCCGGCGCGCGAAATTTCGAATCGACCGTGGTACTTGATGCAATTCCACGACCCCGTAGATTTGCTTGAATGGAACTCGTTAACCACTGCTCATCTGTACTTTCTAAAGTGCTTTCTGATGGGCTTTCAGAATTGCGAGATTTTCCGGAAAGAGATTTCTCAACTGCAGCTTTCACTGCACTCGATCCTTCGTGACCCAGCACCACGATGAGTTTCGCTTCACTGTGCTTGATGGAGTGTTCGATCGATGCAACTTGGGCTGAGCCTAAAACTCCGCCGGCAACCCGCACGACGGACATTTCTCCGAGCCCTTGGTCGAAAATAAGTTCAGGCGGCACGCGAGAGTCGCTGCTTGATAGCACAATTGCCGGAGCATTTTCGGCAGAAGCCAACGCCCTTCTCCTGGCTTCGCCCCGATTTTCTCCGCGAATGGTTCCGTTCATAAATCTTTCGTTTCCACGCACGAGCGACAAAAAAGTAGAATCGGGAGATGCGACCTCGCTTGCCGCTTCTCGCGGTGCCGGCGGACCTACCATCACGAGCGGAGGCGAGAGAGGAGCGGCAGACCCAATCGGAGCAATCGCCGTCGCTCCCACTGCGGTCGCAGGCGCTGAGCTCGCAATTTCCCGGCGAACCGCCAAAGGGTTCCCCACCGGAACGTCCGGACTAGAAATCAGCGATCCTCCCGCAAAAGCGCTGGAGGCAGTCCGAACACCGTGAGCAACGTCATTCTGAGGGGTTACCAAAGGTGCTGGCGCCGCTTCGACAGCAATCGGTGGGGTGACAGCTGCCGTCAAATTTTCGGCAGACTTGTTTTCTGAGAGTGGATTTTCTGTCATTGGCCTTTCAGCCGCTTCCACAATCACAGCCATCGAGTACGCGTTCGATGCTAAGTTCTCAAACTTAGAGGGGTCGGCAAAGGGGTCCCGCTTCACGGCGATTCGGTCACCTATGGTCGAACAGGCGGGAACCAAAACGGTGATCATCAGCGGAAAAAGACCAGAAATAATAAGGCGAACTCGCATAAGGCATACCCCTATCTTTCTCTTCGGATGAGCCCGCGAATCCCTTAATCGGCTTCAATGAAAAAAGGCCTGAGTCGACTTCGACCCAGGCCTTTTCATTAAAATTGAGACCTAAAAATGCTTAGAACGGAAGACTGATCCCCGCCGTGATCAACTCATGGCTGAACTCAAACCGGAGATCCAGCGCATCGAGAGAGTAAAATGCTCCCACGCCGAAACGAGGGTGAACAGCGACGCGGTCGCCCCATTTATTATCCGCGATGCTTCCGCCGAAACCACCGAGGGCGAAAAGGGTCCAATTCCGATCTTTCACAAAATCCCATCGGAAGTGGGCGGAATATTCCCAGAAAGTAGCTCCCGAAGTAAAAATCGGGCCGAATTCGACTTCTAAGAAAACGGGGTTCACGATGTCCGGTACCCATCCGTCTTTCACAATTTTCGTCGCGACATTTCCAATCAGCGAAAAACCACCGTGGGTATCCACCAGACCGAATCCACCGCTCGCACCCATCGTGAAATTATTGTTAGGCTGGTAAGACTTGTAGTCTTCGTGAGTCGCGACCGTGGGCTTAACCGGAGCAGCAAATGCAGAAGAAATAGCAAAGACGCAAAGAAGAGAAATTAGAATTTTTTTCATAGAAATCGTTTCCGTGTTTGAAGACTGAAAATTTTCTCGAGCCTAACCGAGCTTTTCCCAACGCCCAATAAAATTTTTCAAAATTGCACCGGTCGCGCCCCAGACCCGGTGCGCGTCGATTTGAAAAACATCTACCGGTACTCGAATCGTTTCTCCTCCGAGGGAAATTTCACGAGATTCGACCGAATAGATTTCTTGGCTACGAAGTCGACTCATTCTGCACCAAAACCAAAGATCGATTTCTTCTTCACTGGGTATGACGACTGCCTTCTCGAGCGGAGTGTCTAAGAGACCCAAAACCGGAGTCACCAGAAAACCAGTGGGAGTCCAAATCGGCGGCAAAACTCCGAAAGGCCGAATCCGTTCACTCCGAATTCCCACCTCCTCTTCCGTCTCGCGAAGGGCTGCGGTCACCAAGCTCATCTCGGATCCCGGCGGGCCATCTTCTGCGTCGACACTTCCACCGGGTAACGCGTACTGACCCTTGTGAGTTTCCAGCCGCTCGGTCCGCCTCGTGATCAGGATTTCAAAGTCATCCTCGGCGTGAGGACTGGAGTCTTCCCTAAGCGCGCAGAGAATCATTACCGCCGCAGGGCGCCCATCAGATACCGGGCGAAAAGGATGCGGGTGATCGATCGATGCGACTCGCGCAAACCGGTCCGATAGGCGTTCGAAAGCCAGGCGAAATCCCTCACCCCGCCGAGTGGGCCCCATCAAGGTTTCACCGAACCTTTTAAGTCGATCCCGTAAATTTTTGCCTTCCGGTAAAGAGTCGCACGATCGATGCCGAGGATGTCACTCGCCCTGGACTTGTTGTATCCAGTCTCTTCGAGCACTCTCAGGATATGCGCCCGCTCGACTGTTTCAAGCGAGGCTTTCGCCTCGGTCTCAGAGGAACCCGCCCCATTCGGCGACGCTTTCCCAAACCCGGAACCCAGTTCAGGAAAATCTTCCGCCTCAATCACTGCACCGGCACTCAGCGCCACCGCGCGTTCAAGTAGCCGTTCGAGTTCACGAACGTTCCCAGGCCACGCATATTTTCGGAGGTTCTTCATCGCGCCGTCCGACACGTGGGAAATCTCTTTCGCGTTTTTTTCCGAAAATTTCGCCACGAATGCACTCACCAGCTCGGGTAAATCTTCGAGGCGACTCCGCAAAGGTGGAATTTCCAGGGTGATGATATTCAAACGATCGAGAAGATCCACACGCGCCGTCGCGTTTTTTTCCAACTCTGATTGGGGGATTCGAGAAGTGGCGATCCACCGAACGCCGAGGCGATCCGCATCGGACCTCTCCATCATTCTGAGGATTTTCGATTGATCGCCAGGGTTCAATTCATCTAAGCCCTCGATGAGAACGGACCCTGAAGTGGCACTTTCTAGTTTGCCTTCGAGATTCGAAATTTCTTCGGAACTCGAAACTTTATAAAAAGGTTTACCTTTTCTACTGCCATTGTCATGAATCGCTCGCGCGACGAGCGCTTTCCCTGTGCCCGTTTCACCGAAAATCATCACACTCGAAGACGTCAGGCTCGCTCGCGCAATGGTGCGATAAACCTCCACGATTTTCGGAGAACGACCAATCAGGGATTGGCCCACGCTCTGATCCAATGCCTTTCCCGCGAGCGCGGAGTTCGAGGGAGGATTCAAAGCGCTCGCGCGCAGATACTCCACATGCTTTAAAGCTCTCGCAATTAAAGCGCGGAGATCAGCAAGTTGGAAGGGTTTAGAAATGTAATCAAAAGCTCCTTCGCGAAGGGCATCCAGCGCCCCTTCCATGGATCCGAACCCCGTCATCAAGACCACGACTGAAGGTAAAGAGTCTGACTTCTTCTTAATGTCACGCAGGAGATCGAAACCCGTTTTTTCTTTCATTCGGATGTCGCTTAAAATGAGTGGAAAATCTTCCGCTGCATAAAATGCCATCGCTTGTTCGCCACTTTCGGCGAGCCGCACCTCGAAACCTTCACGGCGAAGGACTTCTTCGAGTAAGTCGCGCGAAACAGGATCATCATCCACGACGAGAATCTTTTTCATGTCACTTCTCCGTAAGGTAACTCCAGGCTCACTTCGGTCCATTCTCCTGCTTTCGAATCGAGAGTGAGGTGTCCGTCATATTTGCGAATCACGTCACGACAGATTGCGAGTCCAAGCCCGGTACCTTCTCCAGGCCCCTTGGTTGTGAAAAAAGGTTGGAAAACTCTTTCGATATCTTCGGGTCGAATCCCTTCACCGGTATCTCGAATGCGCAGTTTGAGGTGTTCTCGACCACCCGTTTCCGTCAATTCCGCCCGCAAAGTGAGCTTTCGCTCTTGTTTCGGTGCCCAGGTGATTTTCGTCCGAATCGAATCCAGCGAATTATTCACAAGATTCAGAAGCACCTGTTCTAAATCAACCGGAACCATTCGTATGGGGCCCAGGTTTCGATCAAACTCCCGCTCTACGCGCACCCCGAGCAACTCGAGCCGGGGCCGAACGATACTCAGTGTTTTTTCGATAATTCGGTAGGGGTCTACTAGTTGTTTTTGAGAAGCCGGTTTGGACGTGCTTTGCAAAAATCCGCGCACGATGCCGGCGATTTTTGCGAGCTGTCCTTCGATGATGCCAATGCGGTCACGGCTGGAACCTCCACTGGGAGCAACTTCCTCTTTCAAGAGAGCAAGGTGACCTCCGATCGCATTCAGCGGAGTTCCAACCTCATGGGCAAAACTCGCAGTTAACTGACCCATGACTGCAAACTTTTCCAAATTCAGCAGGCTTCTTTCGGCTTCGTGCAGCTGTTCTGAAAGCGCAACGTTTTTGCGTTCTGCCTCGCGAAGCTTTCGGTCATTCTCGATGGTCTTTCGCAGAGCTGCATTTAAAAGAAAGTAGAGTAAAACGACGCAGATCCCGCCGCCTAAAATGGAAAGATTCGAAACTAACCTTGCGAGCCGAGAGACCAAAGCAATCGAGACCACCACTCGTACTGAACCCAGCGGCTTGGGTTCAAGCACCTTCACTTCTCGGCGCGAGGAGGTCGAATCGAGACTAATCCCTCCGCTGTAGATCGGGACCCAAATATCCCAGCCCCGCTCCGTGATGTCATTTCCGTCATGAAGTTCGGAATGAATGGCCGTCACTTCAGGTGCTTCGAATCGAACGTCTTCGGGATCCTCTTCGATCGACGAGGCTACTAAAAGGTTTTTAGAACTCGCCGGGTCTTTTGCAAAAACTTCCATCCGACGAATATTCGGCTGAGTGTAGAGAAATTCTCGGACCCGTGACTCGATCGCTTTTTCACGATTCGCTTTTTGAAAAAGTTTTTGGGCCACTATCTCGCTAGCCAAAGTTTTTCCCGCGGACACTCCAATTTGTTCGATCTCACGGAGCAAAGTGGGCCTGACGATAAAATGAGCCGAGAACGCGAGGAGCGAGAACACAGGAACCAACACGGCAATGATTGCGAGCGACATTTTCGCGCGCAGATCCATTTTTCGCAGTCGACTCTGTAAGTTCATCTCATTCTTTTACCACTTGCCTCGGCCGGGTAACAATGGCCCTAATCAATGCGTAAAACTTATGAAAAAAGGCAGAATTACCGCTCTCAGTCATAATCCCGACCAAAGCCTGCGCGTCCAGCTCCGAAACCTGCGAGGAGAGTGGGAATTCAACCTTACCCCGTCCGAACAAAACAACGCAGAGCCGCTCCAGATCGGAGACATCGTCGACCCCGGCCCTCCGCTGAAAAAGCTCACTCGCTCCCTTCGACCCGGAGAAACCTCCTGGATGCAAAAGATCCTCGACCCAAGAAGGCTCCACGCGATGCGGGTGAGAAATCACGTGGAAACCGGGATACGTGATTTTTTCACTGCGCGAGACTTCATGGAGACCCGAACTCCGCTTCTGGTGCCCTGCCCTGGGATGGAAACCCACATTCGAACTTTCCGCACCGAGTCCGGAGCTTACCTCCCCACTTCTCCTGAATTTGCAATGAAGCGTCTACTGGTGGGTGGCCTAGAAAAAATTTTTCAAATATGTCCCGCTTACCGTTACGAACCGCTGTCGACCACTCATCATCCTGAATTCACGATGCTGGAATGGTACCGCGCTTATGATTCCCTAGCCTCCATTCAAGCCGATACTGAATCACTCATCGAAACGTTGGCGATCAGCCTGAATGGGAAACCCGAGATCCAGTTCGGTACGGAAACCATCTCGGTGAAAACACCTTGGCCGAGACTTCGCGTAAGAGATCTTTATGAATCTCTCGCAATCGATTTGGTAGACGCATCAACCCCTGAAAAACTGGGGGTTCACTGCACACGATTAGGCATCGCGTTTAATCCGACAGACTCTTGGGATGACCTCTATTTCCGAATTTGGCTGAATCTGATCGAGCCGAAACTCCCCGCCGACCGTGCGATTTTCATCGAACGCTATCCACCGTCTCAGGCAGCGCTCGCCGTCCTCGACGCAGATCCCGATGGATCTGTCTGGGCTCTCCGGTCTGAGTTTTACATCGCAGGTCTTGAACTGGGAAACGCATTCGAAGAGCTGACCGACGCGCGTGAGCAGCGCGCACGTTTCACTCGAGATATGCAGGCTCGCACGGAAATTTACGGAGATGACTTTCCACCTGCGCCCCTGGATGAGGAATTTCTAGGTGCCCTCGAAGAGGGATTACCCCCGTCGGGCGGCATTGCGGTCGGGGTAGACCGACTGGTGATGCTTTTTGCAAATGAGCCAGAACTTGAAAAAACGCTTTGGTTAAAAAGTTACGCAGGAACCGTCGACCCCGATCCACCCCTCTATTAGAGAATGGGAGTGACTAAAGCGGAATCATCCCGCCGCTCCACTGCTTCTTGGTATCGATAGAGCTTTGCATAGTATCCACCAAGCCGAAGGAGTTCCAAGTGAGTGCCCTTTTCGACCAAGGCGCCCTTATGCAGAACGACGATCAAATCGGATTTCCGAATGGTTGCGAGCCGATGTGCGATCATCAGAAGCGTTTTTCCCTCCGTGGCGCGGTCGAGAGCGCGACCGAATCTGATTTCCGTGTCGGAATCCACATTTGCAGTCGCTTCGTCTAAAATCCAAAGGTCCGGACTTTTTTCGATCGCCCGTGCGAATGATAAAATCTGCCGCTCTCCCATCGAAAGATTAGAACCTCGTTCATCTAGAGTCAGGTCGAGATTTTTTTCAAATCCCATCTCGCCCAAGGACTGCTGAGTCGCACTCGAAATTTTACCCGGTCGACTCCAGAGCGCAATGTTGTCTTGCACCTGACCTGAAAAGAGAAAAACGTCTTGCTGGATCACTCCGATACGGCCACGAAGCGGTCTTTTCGCATATTCACGAAGGTCCTGACCGTCGATCAGGATGCGACCCCGCTGGGGGTCATAGAACCTTAAGATTAACGAGATCAGCGTGGTTTTACCGGCACCCGTGTGCCCAACAATTCCGACTTTCTCGCCGGCCTCAATGACGAGATTAAAATCTCGAAGCACCCAGTTTTCCTCTTCATAGGCAAACCAAACGTTCTGAAACTCGACTCTCCCGACTATGGGAATGGACTCAGGCTCTGGATCATTTGCCTCTGCCTCACTGAGTTCCGTCTCCCAATCCAAAAGCGAATAGATCCTTTCGGCCGAAGTCATCCCCGATAGAAACATCGTCCACTTATCCACCACTTCACGAATCGGCTGAAAAAGCGCCAAGAGGAAAGAAAGAAAGGTCACCAATTCGCCAGGCGTGATTCCCGGCTGGACGAACGCGCTTGGCCCTTTACCGAGAGCCATCGCACCCCCGGCGGCAATCACCATCGCCACTCCCAACCCCGAACTCCAGGTAATAAGCGGTTGAAAATAGGCGTAAACACGCACAGCGGCGACTTGCGATTCCGCGTAGGAGTCGTTCACCGTTTTAAAGCGGGCAAAATGGAGGGGCACTCGGTTGAACAAATGAACGATCTTCATCCCCAAAATATTTTCCGCCAAAAAAGCGTTCAGTGTAGAGATGCGCATTCGGCTATCCCGGTAAGCAACAATGAGCAGGCGAGAAAACCGGATAGAAAAAAAGAGGAGAACCGGGAAAACGGAGAGCGAAATGAGAGCGAGTTTCCAATTTAGCGAGAAGATCCAGACGATGCTTCCTAAGATAAAGAGGACGTTCCCGAATAGAGTGACAAACCCCGACGAAAACATTTCGCTCATCGCCGAAGTGTCATTCGTCAAACGCGTGATGAGTCTTCCCACCGGAGTTCGGTCATAAGTAGCAACCGGAAGCCGCTGATAAAGGGAAAAAACCCTCAATCGCAATTTCTGCATCATCGACTGAGAAAGAACTTCGAAAACGTATTGCTGCCCGATCACCGCGATGATTCGGCAGACAATGAGTCCCAAATACATTCCAGCCATCTGCCCAAGCAAGGAGACGTCACGAGGAATGATGGCTCGGTCGATGGCTCGACCAAAAAGTCGAGGCTCGTACAGAGTGGCTGCGGTTCCTGCTAATACGAGCAACCCTCCCAAGATGAAGGTCTTTTTCTCCTCTGCGAGATCCATGAGTACTTGCTGAATGACTTTCAACGAGGGCCGCTTCGATTTGAAGTCTTCCGCTTCGATGTAGTGATCGAGTGAATCCGTTTTATTCGTTTCTTCTTTGGCCTTACTCATGGAACTCCCTGGGAGCCAAACCAAGTTTTGCGTCTACCTCTGACATGTAAGACTCCAGGTCCTCTTTCAATCGTTGTTCTTCGTAGAATTGCGCATAAATTCCACTTTTTCTTTGAATGAGTTCGGCATGACTTCCTTGCTCTACGAGCTCTCCGCGTTCTAATACGAAAATTCGGTCCGCCTGCTTCACGGTAGAAATACGGTGGGCGGAAATGAGTTCCGTATTTTTCCGCTCTCGAGCGCGCAGCGAGCCTAGAATACCCTCTTCCGTCTTTACGTCGACTGCCGAAAGTGCGTCGTCTAAAATCAAAATCGGAGGCTGGATGGCGAGCGCTCGTGCGAGGGAGACCCGCTGCTTCTGTCCGCCTGACAGATTTACTCCGCGCTCCCCCAAAAGAGTGGAGAACCCTCGAGGCAGCGAGCGAAGGTCTTCGGCCACTCTAGCAATTTCGGAAGACGTCAGGATTAAAGAATCACGAACGGAATTCGGAAGGTCGCGAGTCGCGAGACCGAAACCGATATTTTCAGAAACGCTTTCACTAAAGAGGAAAACTTCCTGGGAAACAAATCCAATTTGTGCACGGAGCAACTCTAACGGCCACTCTTCGACGGGAACTCCATCAATAATAACCGAGCCCAGTGGTGCGGGATAAATCCGAGGAATCAGTGAAAAAAGTGCTGATTTTCCGCTTCCAATCTTTCCAACGAATGCAGTCCGCATTCCTGGTTCGATTTGCAGGGAGATGTTTTTCAGAATAGGTCGCTGCTCGGCATCGGTCGGAAAAGAAAACGAAAGCTTTCTAAACTCAATTCGCCCTTCGGTCCGGGCGTGGGGGCCCGGGAAGCCTTCTGGCACCCAAGGAGTTTCAGATTCGATGATGTTCGTCTTTTGCCGGAAGATATCTTTTAGCCTCGAAGAACTCGCGAGCGATCGTTGATAAAAGTTCGCAGAAAATCCGAGCGCCATCATCGGCCAAATCATTTTTTGGATGTAGCGCTGAAAGGCCACAAACGTTCCGAGGGTGACAAGTCCCATTCCGACGTACTTCCCTCCGACATAAATCAGAAGCACGATACCCAGACTTGCAAAAAAATCCATGAGCGGACCGAAAGAGCTTTGGATTCGTGAAAGAAGAAGGTTTCTCCGAATGTATTCCTGACCGAGATCCCGGAACCGAGAATACTGCCGTTCTTCGCGCGAAAAAGCCTTCACGACGCGAATGCCGTTTAAATTTTCTTGGGCCATCGCGGAGAGTTCGGAAAATTGGTTTTGGGCGGCTTTGTACCGATCATGAATCGCACCTTCCATTCTCCAGACGATGTACGGAATGATCGGAATCGGCAGCAGCGCGAGAAGCGTCAATTTCGGAGAAAGCCAGTACATCGCAATCGGAACGGTGAAGAGGTAGAAAAGTGCGTCCGCAAAGGTGAGCAACCCGGGTCCGAGGAATTGCCGGACCGACTCGATGTCTCCATTCGCGAGCGCCATTAAATCGCCCACGCGATTTTTATCATAGAAACTAGAGGGGAGCTTGAAGAGGTGGGAAACGAAATCCGATCTGAGATCTCGTCCTGCAAACATGCTTGCGCGAATGAGGAAAATCCTCCACCCCCACCGACAGAACCCCTGGAGAAAGAGCACCAGAAAATAAATTCCCGCGAAAACTAAAATTTTCCGATACGGGTCGTTCGCGACGACGGAATCGACGGCGCTCTTCAACAGAAGGGGCGGAATGATTTCCAGCGCATCCACCAGCACCAACATCACCAGTCCGTAAAACATGAGTTTTCGGTACCGGACGAGGTAAATTCTTAGGAGCGAGGTTCTTTCTCGAAAGCGACCGAAGAAGGAATCTCCAGTCCGAGGTGACGTAAACATGTTGAAAAATCCGAGGGTAAAGGAGCTTCGAAGGTAATCTGGAGTTTAGTAATCGGGTGAGGGAATGTCAACGAGCCGGCATGAAGCATCACTCGAGGAATAGAGGTACCGCCAGACGTTTTCATTTCTCCTCCGTAAGTGCGGTCCCCCACGATCGGCATACCGGCGGTAGCCAGATGAACGCGAATTTGATGCATGCGTCCGGTCTTCGGTTTTGCCAGAATGAGCGCGTAGCCTGGCTGCCCCGGAATTCGAGAGGATTCGGCCAATCGCTTAAAATGAGTGACCGCACGGTCTCCGCCTGATTTCACAACCTTCATCTGACCGGCTTTCACTTTATCTCGGGCGAGGAAATCGTCCACGGTCCACTCATCGGCGACCGCACCTTTCCCCACCGAAACAATGGCAACATAAGTCTTTTCTGCCAAGTGATCGGAAAAGAGTCGCCCCACCCCCGCATTGGCGATTTTTGCCTTCGTAAAAAGCATCACGCCGCTCGTGTCGCGGTCGAGTCGGTGATGCAATCCGACGTAAGCATCTGCACCATCGCGCGCCTGACGAAACTTTTTTAAGAGCGCAAAAAGATTAGCGCGGGCCTCGTCGAGCGTCGGCTGCGTCGGCAGCCCTGCAGGTTTATTCACACCCATGATCCACTCGTCTTCGAAAAGAAGATCTCGCTCTGTGAGCTTCCATTCCTTAGGCCGGCTACCGTCCGGAGTTCGCTCTCGCGCTTCCGATTCGGAATGGAGTTTCGCTGGATCGATGTAAACCTCGATCCTCGCCCCCGCTCGAACCGTTTTCGAAGCGATCCGAACTCGGCCCGTATTTAAATAGACGGCGCCCGCAACGATGAGTTTGCGGATTTTTCCTTTTGAGAGCTCCATCCCCGATGCCTTGGGAAGGAGATCAGCAAGCGCTTGATCGAGGCGAACTCCGTCGAGTTCTTTCGGGATCAAAATCGAGGTTTTCTTAAGCGCCACTTTCAGCCGCCTTTGGACTTCAGCTCAAGCGAATTGAGAATTCGCATTTCACGATTTAAAATTTCCCACGTTGCGCGGTCCCTCGCTTGTGGAACCGGCATCCTCTGGCTGAGGGATTCGAACCACCGCGAATGAAATTCTGGATTCGAATTTTTTCGAAGCGCCAGACCGAAATCAACATCTGCTCCCGCGAGGCGAGAAGCGGTCTCCGAGTAGAACGCTTTAAAATGCGGACCCTCTGACTCAAGCCGAGCAAGAATGACTTCGATCAATACGCGCTTTAGGGTCGGGAGAGAGGACTGACTGAACCAGGTGGAAAGTTCTTTCGAAGTGGTGAGTTTGGATACTTGATCTGAAATAGCAGCCCGCTTTTCCGAAGGGGAAGAATCACCGGTCGGATAAGCAAACTTCGCCAAGGGCTTTCCGCTTTCTGCACCCAGGAGGTATGGAACCGAGGCGCCGGTTTGCAACCGCAGGACCTCATCGATAAAAAATGCCTGCGCCAATCGCTTCGCGGGCCGCTCTGACTTTTCGTATTCTCGGTAGGCGGATGAATGGGTCAGCCCATTCACGATGCCTTCCAGCGAACCTCCCTGATCGAGATTTGCGTGATAAGCCTGAAAAGCCATGGGATCTTGGGGCGCTCGTCCGAAAACGACTTGGATCATTTCTGCGAGTAACTCTCCGTTCGCGCGACTCCCGCTGAGCACTGGAGTGGGAACCACTGCATTCGACATCGCACGCGCAGGATCGGCTCTTCGGTCGCATCCGAAAAGCGGGAGACAAATTACCGCAAAAAAGACCCCTAGCCAAGGCGCGCCGAGCGCCTTCGGGGGGCTCGATTTCCCCATGAATCCAGCCAGCACGAGAATGGTGAAGAGGTATGGGAGGACTTGAATGAATTGAACGGGAATCGGCGCATCCCCAAAGATGGCCACTCCTTGCAACCGGATTTGGAGTGCGTCCGTCAGCCCAAAAAACAAACAGGCAAAGAAAGTCGGAATGGGTTTCCATTTTCCGAAAATCAACGCGGCCAAAGCCATGAATCCCCGCCCTGCCGTCATGCCGCGCGTGAAAGAGGAGGATAAGAAAATAGAAAGGGTCGCTCCGCCCAGACCCGCAAGCGCACCGGCGGCCAACACGCCAAACCAGCGAACCGCTCGAACTCGAATGCCGGCGGTGCTGAGTGCTTCCGGATGTTCTCCAGCAAAGCCAACCCAGAGTCCAAGCCTCGAATGCTTAAACCAAAGGGTGATCAGAACGACCGACACGAGCGCTAAATAGAGAGGTTCGTTGCCGAATCGGTCATGAATTTCTAGCGACGGTGTCGCTCCGGTCGAGTCGAAGAATGCTTTTGATAATAGCGGCGTGAGTCCGAAGGCTAAAAGGTTGATGGCGGTTCCCGCGACGATTTGGTCCGCACGAAATTGAATCACAAAAAGAGCATAGACCGCTGCCATTCCGACACCCGCGATGATGCCCGCAGCCGCCCCGAGCCATGGCGAATGAGTCAGAAAAGCGACCGATGCCGCAGCGAATGCGCCAGTGAGCATCAATCCTTCCAGCGCGATATTCACGACGCCCGAACGCTCGCTGAGAATCCCGCCCATGGAGACGAAGACCAAGGGCGCCGAAACTCGGAAAGTGGAAAGCAGAATCGAAAGCGCCATCCCGAAGAATCCCACTTCACTCATTTCGTCTTCCTCCGAACGTATTCCCAGAACCCGGTTGCCGAAACTGTCAGAATGATCATGGCCTGCAGGATCTGGCTAAAGTCGCGCGTGACTTTTTCGGTTTCTAAATCGAGCGCGGAAGTCCCCTTATGAAGTGCTCCGAATAAAATCGCTGAAAAAACGACACCGAGCGGTCGATTCCGACCGAGGAGAGCGACGGCGATGCCGATGAAACCGTATTCTGGAGAAAAACCTATTTTAAATTTGCCCGCACTACCGAGGACTTCATTGATTCCCACCATTCCCGCCACTGCCCCAGCAAGGGTCATCGCGATGATGCGAACTTTGCCCGAATCAATACCCACCGTGCGTGAGGCCTCTTCATTATCCCCTACCGCACGAATTTCATAACCGAGGGTCGTCTTCCAAAGGAGAACCCACACCAACACCGCGGTGAGGAGTGCCAGAATGAAAGCCGCATTTAAAGGCGTGTCGCCAAACCAGGTCCACTTCGTAAAAAGAAACTGTGGGGCCACCACCCCTGTTTCTGGGTTTTGATTCTCCGTCGTTTTAAAGTGATAGAGCGTCAGATAACTCGTTACTCCCACCGCGATGAAATTCAGCATGATCGTATTAATCACTTCGTGAGAACCCCGGCGCGCCCGAAGCCAGCCCGGAATAAATCCCCAGATTCCTCCTGCGATCATCGCGCCGAGCGAACCAAGAATGGGTGCAACCGATTCGGGACAGTTTTTTCCAAGGATGCCGACCATCGCCGCCCCCATGGCTCCCCACATGAGTTGGCCTTCAGCTCCGATATTAAAGAGCCCCGCTTGAAAAGCGATGGCGACCGATAATCCGGTAAAAATGAGCGGAGTCGCATAGAAGAGCGTCATTCCGAAATCTTCCCGACTTCCCACAGAACTCTTCACCAACGTCTTCAATACCAGGAGCGGCGAGTCGCCGAGAAACTTCACCGCTAAAAGAGCAAAAGCCAATCCGAGTAAAACCGCAATAATCGGTTGGAGAAGTCCGTAAATGAATTCACGGAGGGAAAATGGCGCGTTCAAATTCGGCAAGTTCGGCTCTTTTAAAGTCCGATCCATTTGCTCCATCTTATTCATCTTTGCCCCCGACTTCCGCCGCCCATCACTCCGCCAATTCGGTTCTCGTCTGCTTCTCCGCGCTTAAATTCCGCCACGATTTCTCCCGCGTAGATCACTAAAATTCGGTCCGAGAGTTGGAGAATTTCATCGAGTTCGGACGAAACCAAAAGCACGCCCACGCCTTCCGCGCGCGCTTGCAAAATTCGGCCATGGATAAATTCGATGGCGCCTACGTCCACTCCTCGAGTCGGCTGGGCAACCACGAGGCACTTTGGATTTTTTTCAAATTCCCGCGCGATGATGACTTTCTGTTGGTTTCCTCCGGAAAAACCTCGGATCTTCAGGTCGATCCGCCTTGGACGGATGTCAAATGCTTCCATCGCGCGGGCGACCCCCGCCCGTATCCAGCGCTTTCGAAGCCAACCGTACCAAGCGTAATTCGCCTGCTGACCGAGGATGAAATTATCCTCTACCGAACGGTCGAGCATGAGGCCTTGTTCATGACGGTCCTCGGGAACGTAGCCTACTCCGAGCGAAAGAATTTTTGCGGTGGAGAGAGAAGCCACGTTTTCGCCTAAAATTTTCACGGATCCTTCGTCGATCACTCCCGCTTCGGCGGCATGAAAGAGAGACTCCAGTAATTCGCTCTGACCATTCCCCTCCACCCCGGCGACTCCCACGATTTCACCGCCGAATACCGAGAAGCTCACTGACTTCAGGACAGACACTCCGCTTCGACGCGCGCTGATTCCCTTCACTTCTAAAACGGAATTTTTCTCCGGTTCGCGAGCGGGGACATCGAGCGTCAGTCGAACGCTACGTCCCACCATAAGGTCGGCGAGCTTCTGCAGGGAAGCGTCACCGATCGATAGGCCACCACTGACTTTTCCAGCGCGAAAAACCGTCACCTCATCCGCGAAAGACATCACTTCTTTCAGCTTATGGGTGATGATGAGGATCGTCTTTCCTTCGGCTTTTAACTTCCGCAGGTTTTCAAGCAGGTTAGATACTTCCGGCGGAGTTAGCACCGCCGTCGGCTCATCGAGGATTAAAATCTCGCATTCTCGGTAAAGAGCTTTCAAAATTTCGACTCTTTGGCGAACGCCCACGGCCAATTTTTCGACCGGAGAATCCAAAGGCACTGAAAGCCCATATTTTTCGGACAAGGCTTTTAATTTTACCCGTGCGGAATTGCGATCGATCGGCCCAAGCTTCGAACCTGGCTCCGCCCCGAGAATGATGTTGTCCAGCACAGAGTAAGGACCGGCCAGCATGAAATGTTGGTGAACCATCCCGATTCCGAATCGAATCGCATCGAGGGGAGAGCGAAAGTCGATCTTCTTTCCTCGCACCTGGATCTCGCCCCCGTCCGCGTCGGGACGGTAGAGTCCGTAGAGCAATTTCATAGCGGTCGACTTTCCCGCGCCGTTTTCACCGATGATTCCGTGAATTGAACCGCGAGAAACCTGAAAAGAGATTTCGTCGTTTGCTTTTAAATCACCAAAAGATTTCGATACTTTCCGAAACTCTACGACCGATTCGCTCATTTGAGCTGAAGGAATGTGCACGATTTATTTCTTCGTATAGAAATCAGGAACTTTAATTTTTCCTGAGATGACGTCAGCCTTCAGCTCGTCCACTTTTTTCTTCATTTCTGGAGTGATGAGCTTTTCGTTATTGGAGTCCATGGCGTAATCAATGCCGCCCTCTTTCAACCCGAGACGGCGAACGCCCGGCGCAAACTTCCCTTTCGCAAGGTCGGCGACCACATCATAAACAGCGTGATCCACCCGCTTCATCATCGACGTCAGCACACGACCGGGCTTTACCCAGTTTTGATTGGAATCGACGCCAATCGCGAGGATGTTTTTTTCCTCGACCGCGTCGAAGAGGCCGCCGCCGGATGCTCCCGCAGCATGAAAAATGACGTCGGCTTTCTCAGAAATCTGCGCGAAGGCAAGTTCCTTCGCCCGCGGCGGATTATGCCAGGCATCGCCGGTAACACCGATGTAATTCACCATGACCTTTGCGGCGGGATTGATCTTTTTCACTCCCGCTTCGTATCCCATCTGAAAACGACGAATGAGCGGGATATCCATGCCGCCGATGAATCCGACCACGCCGGTTTTACTCTTCATCGCAGCAAGTGCTCCCACTAAATAGGAGCCCTCTTGCTCTTGAAAAAGCGCGGTAACCACATTCGGTCCCTGCACTTCAGAGTCAACGATGAGAAATTTTTTCTGCGGAAAAAGCGGCGCCACTTTTTTCAGTGCATCCGACTGCGCCACCCCGATTGCGATAATCAAATCGAAATCCTTTTTCGCAAACGCCTTTAATAAAGACTCAAAAGAGTTCGCATCGGGAGCTTCGACGTATTTCACCTCGGCTCCGAGCTTGGCTTTTCCTTCCATGGCGCCTGCGTAAGCAGATGAGTTGAAAGATTTATCGTCCTTACCCCCTTTGTCGAAGACGATTGCGACTTTCGGTCCGGCAAAAGCGGGGAGCGTGACAAACGATACAAGCGCGAGCGCAATAGCGAAAATTTTCACGATGAATTCCTCTAAGGGGTTTCTTTTACGATGCGTGATTAAACGCTAAAAGTCACCGAAGGAACACTTTAGACGAGGCGTTTTTCGTCTTGCTTCAAAAGTCCAATTTCGCGCAATCGCTCATTCAGGTAAGAACCCGCAGTGTGACGCTCGGAAAGTCGCACTTCAGGCCGTGGATGAATGAAAAGCGGCATCGAATACCGAGGCTCGGTGGATGCCGGTCCTTCTGGATTCATCACTCGGTGAGTCGTCGAAATGTAATGGCCGCCGGTCGCTTCCTGAAGCATGTCGCCGGCATTGATGACGATGTCGCCGGGATTGCATTCCACCGCATGCCAATTTCCGGCAAGATCTTTCACTTCAAGGCCTGGAGCCGTCGCAGCGGGCAGAAGGGTGATCAGGTTGATGTCTTCATGAGCGGCCGCACGGATGGCCCCCTCTTCTTCTCCGCCCGAGAGCGCAGGATAGTGAATCGGTCGAAGCAATGTTTCCCTCGACCTCAAACTCATCTCGGTGAGCGGCATCGAGAGCTTCTCCCGAACGGCTGCAGACGTATTTTCTTGGAGCCAACCTAAAAGCTCGACTCCGAGGGAGGCCATTCGGGTGTACATCTCGCGGGTTTGTTCACTGAGGCCCGAGGGAAGCGGCGTTTCTAAGAAGAGATGGAAAAATTCCTTCAAATCCTTCACTTTGCTTCCCTTCGCATTTTCCGTTTTGAAGGGGAAATAACCTGCCTGCGTCGTCGCGTCGTATCGGTAGTCGTGCTTCTCCTCGCGGGCAAACCAAGCCTTCCAATCCTGAAAAACGCCCGAGATAAGCTCGTGCGGGATGGGGTGATTTGCGATCACCGCGAATCCAGTTGTTCGCAGGGACTCTGCAAATTGGTGAGGAGCTTCCGGATGACCGTATTGGACGCGTAAGACTTTCATGGGGATCTTTTAATCGACTCATCGCATTAAGGCGAGAAAAAAACAGAAGACTGCCTGTGAGCCCTGTAATGCAAATAATAGATCACAGAAAAAATGGAGATGCGGAGATCAAATAGGCCGGATATTGGGTATTGGACCTCTCGACCAGTCGTTGATAAGCCGAACCCTATGAAATGGGTGTCGTTTATTCCCTCTGCGGATCGCCGGATCGTGATTCGGGCCGCTCACCATGATCCGGAACCGGTTTACGTCTCGGGGGAACCGGGTGCGGGTAAAAGTGCCATCGCACGCTGGATCCACGCGAACTCCCTGCGCTCGACTAAGCCCTATATTCTTTGCGGTCCCGGAGACTCGCTTTATGAAAAATCTAGCCTCGCCGACCGGGGAACCCTCGTCATCCAAGATCTGCAACTCTTCTCAGAGGCGAAAAATTCAGAACTTCACCGATTCATTCGATCGCACTCGTTGATCGATCCTGCATCGGGAATTCGGCACCTTGCCCGTGCACGAGTCATCGCCACGAGCGATATCGCTCTTTCCACCGGATCTCTTTTCTATCCTCTCTTCCAAAAATTTCGGATTCATTTGCCTTCGCTGAACACGAGAAGAAGTGAGCTGGCGGATATTGTTGAGACGCTCCTCTTGGAAATGGCTCACGAAATGAAGAAAGACCATGTGCGCACACTAAGCCGAGACGCCATGGATGCGCTCGAGAAGCACACCTGGAGAAGGAACCTCCGAGAGCTTCGAAATATCCTCCGTTTCGGAATTCTATCCACAAACACGTCACGGATTGAACTCTTCCACCTTCCAGACTTGGAGGACCCTTCTGGAAATCTCATGCTGGGTCGAGAAGCTTTTAAAAAAATCGAAGAAGAGATCAAGGAACGGTGCTAAAGCCCGCGGCGGTCGCTTTCGAAAGGTCCGCCTTCAGAATTTTCAAAGTCGTCGCATTTCCCGTGGCGATTCCACACATCTGAGCACGCAGAGCGCCGTCGGCACTTTTTTTGGCTTCGATGACTTTTACCCCTGCTTTTTCCAAAACGGCCTTCGCGTCCGACAATCGGTCGGTCGTGGGAGCGGCTTTCGGGTCGTCACACTGAAGAGATCCATCCGGACGAGTGACCCATACCGCGTCCTCTCCCGCCGGAGACTCACAGCTGGAAAAGAACAAAGACAGTGTAAGGACCAATAAAAACGGAATGGAAGATCGCGTCGCTTCTTGCTTGGTCATTTAAAATTCCTCTCATAAAATAGGTGAATGTGGAAATGCAGCGAAGAAAAAACGTTTTTGGACTTTCCTTACCTCCAAGTCGTCGAACGACAGTGCCGAAAGGACTCGACTCCAGAAACGGAAGAACCCCATCGCTTCTATGTGATTCGCGCAAAAGACTGGTGCAACATCATCCCGATTACCGAATCCGGTAAAGTAGTGCTGGTGAAACAATTTCGTGCCGGAGTGCTCGCTCCGACCTACGAATTTCCCGGCGGAGTGATGGAATCGTCCGACGCCGATGTGCAAGCCACTGCGCTTCGAGAAATGACCGAAGAAACTGGATTTGAGGCCCTTCCAACCGCCCGGTGTGAAAAGCTTGGATCGTCTTATCCAAACCCCGCCCTCCAAGATAACCAAGTGCACTCGCTCATCGTCGGACCGGTGAAAAAGACGCAGCTCCAAAACCTCGATCCCGCGGAAGACATCGAAGTGGTCGAAGTAAGCGTCGAGGAACTCACCCGGATGCTACGCAATGGGGAATTTACTCACGCCCTCATGTTAACGACCCTTTTTCATTTTTTGATGAAGCAGGCGGAAACTTTGGACTCTGTACTCCAGGGATTAGTCAGCTACCGGAAATAACCTGGAGGCATCAAACGAGCTGCCGCTAACGAAGCTGCTGGATCAACTCCAACTTGAAGCGGTGATCAAATTTTCCGTTTGCCTGATTACGGCAGCATTCGAGGCAAGCCAACACGCCGAGCTTCCTTCTCGCCGGAAAATCCTTCAGACAGACCGGACACCGGTAGAGGTACTTCGGGGCGGGAAGCCGCGGAACGGGATTATAGCGACTCACCCCCATTTCTCGCATCTTTCGGTAAAAGGCGTCAGTGTGCCCATAGGGCTGCCGCCTCACCCAAAGCCAATAATGAATCATTTCATGGGCAAGAGTGTCTCGGATCAGGGCTGCGGCCTCCCCTTCTTCGCGAAGGTAGGAAGCAATTTCGATCACCGGCGGTTTCGCACGGAAGAAGCGAAGACTCCCTGGGATAAATCGACCTGCACTCGAGCGCAGCCTCGAATTCCAGACCATCTGCGGCGGGTCGAGGCAACCGTCGAAGTGCTGCAGATTGATTTCTTGAAAGAGCGGGCCGAGAGCGATCATGGATTCCTTCTTTCTAAACGGAGGAGGTTTCTACAGCAAGCGGTGGTTTTTCGCGGGTCTCCGCGGTAAACCTTCAATCGGCTATGGAAACCCCTCCTTCCCAACACGCATCCCTCGACTGGGAAAAGCTTCTCGAATTCGCATCGGAGCAGGCGCGGACTGAACCGGGCTTTGAAGAAATCGAATCCCTTTCCGATCCGGACAACTGGGCGCGCTCCATCGAGGAAGCGCGCGTGTCCCAGGCTGAAACTTTAGAGGCAATGGGTGTTTTGGAGCGGGAGTCGCTCTGGGGGCCGTTAGTCGACCTCGCCGACCCGAGTGAAGTGATCGAGTCCCTAGAAAAAGGTGCCGTCTTGGATACGGGGCGACTGGCCCTGGTTCGGCGATGGCTCTACGCGATCGATGCGTGGGTCGGAACTCCAAAAGAAGAAATCGAAGGAGATCACCTCAGGAAAGCACTCACCGCCCTCTCTTTCCTCATCGACCCGAAAGAACCCATCAAAGCGCTCGATCGCATCCTCACCGCGGATGGAGAGCTGTCGGAAACCGCGAGTCCGAAATATACGGCTCTTCACGCGGAAACACGGGAGCTGAAGCGCCAAATCGATTCGATGATGGGAAAAATCGTCCAAAAATATTCTGCCGCGGGATCGCTCCAGGACGCGATCAGTGACATTCACGATGGTCGCTACGTGGTTCCTGTGAAACTGCACGAACAGAGCGAAGTTCCGGGCATCATCTTCGGAACTTCGGCTTCTCGCCAAACCGTTTTCGTGGAGCCGGCTGAAGTTTCGCCGTTGAATAATCGACTCCATCAAAAACAGAATGAACTCCTCCAAGAAGCTTGGGAGATCCTCGACCGCATCTGCCGTCTCATTCGACCGTTCTCCGACCGAATTGAAAGTGCGGTCGATATCCTCGCACACTGGGATGCAAACGCCGCAAAAGCGCGTCTGGCGAAAATTTACGACGGAAAAACTCTGCTAATTTCGGAAGGCTCGACTTTTCGCTTGAAGCAAACGGCTCACCCGCTGCTCTGGTGGTCGATGAATGTCGAACAAATTTCGCGAAACGACATCGACTGGGGCGCCCCCGTAAAAACGCTTCTCCTCACCGGACCCAATACCGGAGGAAAAACGGTCCTCTTAAAAACGCTCGGCCTTGCTGGAATTTGCGCCCGAACGGGATTCGCGTTTCCAGGGAATGAGAGCCAAATCGTGCCGTTCTTCGATGATTTTTTCGTGGACGTGGGCGACTCCCAATCCATCGAGCAACACCTGTCGAGCTTTTCGGGACACATCGAACGCTTTAAAACGATTTTGAACCGAGTCACTTCCCAGTCCTTGGTTCTCCTCGACGAGCTGAATTCCGCCACCGATCCCACCGAAGGTGCCGCGCTCGGCCGCGCGTTTCTCGAAACCGTAATGGCGAGAGGGGCGCTGATCGTGGCCACCACTCACGATCCCCAATTAAAAGCGCTCGCCTTGAACGATTCAAGAATTCTGAATGCGAGTATGGCATTTGATGAATCCGCCCGCACGCCGACTTACACGATCGTGCTCGGCGTGCCCGGTCGTTCGCGAGCGCTTGAGACGGCGGAGAGACTCGGACTTCCTGAGGACGTGATTCGGCTTGCGCGTACTTACCTCACTTCCGAACACAATAAGTTCGAGTCGATGCTCAGTCGCCTGGAAAAAGACGCAAACGAGCTCGAGAGCGCAAGGCGCGACGCAAATCGCATGCGGGACGAAGCGGAGCGCCTGAAACGTGAATGGACTGAGCGCACCGAAAAAAATGTCAGCGAACTGCTCGATCGCACTCGGCAGAAACTGAGAAATATTCTCGATACTGCGCAGGACGAAGTGCGGGTGAAAGTTCGAAAACTCGAAGAAGCACGGACTCGAAAAGAAATCGACACCACCCGTGGGACATTAAACGAAGCATTCACTGAAGCAGCCGACCGCATCGAGCTTGCCCTAAAAGAAGAAGCACCGGAGATCGCCGCGAATCTTGCCGCTTCCAAGCCGGAAGTCGATTCTTCTCGCGCATTTGAGGTGGGCGAATCCGTTCGCGTCCCGAAATGGAAAAACCTGGGAGTAGTGCTTTCGGTCAACGGAGCAAAAGTCCGCGTACAGATGGGCGCCATCGCAATGAATCTGACTCTCGATGATATCGAGAAATCGAACCGCGCTGAAAACCGCGCACTCGAAGCCGTGAAGCCTAAAAAGCCTTCTCGTTACGCTTTAATCGACCGACCCCCAGCGCCTCCGGAAAAACTCGATCTGCGCGGTATTCGGTTAGATGAAGCCCTGTCGCAGCTTGAGAGTTACCTCGATGTCGCTTATCGATCGGGCTCACGAGCCATGGTGACCGTGGTCCACGGACTGGGAACCGGCGCGATTCGCGAAGGAACTCGGTCGCTTCTGAAGTCTCTGCCCTACGTGAAAGAGTACCGCGATGGTGGCGCCGGAGGCGGGGGAACGGGCGCGACGATCGTAGAATTCGAAGACCAATAAGCGTTAGAAGCTCACGGAGTACACGAGCGAAGCTGAACCGTTTTGGGCTGAGTTCACAACCGCAGAGATCTCGGAAGAAATTTGCTGAGCTAGCTGGGCGGATAAATTATCGTCACGATTATAAGCAAATCCAGTGCTGAGACCGGTATCGTAAACGTTCATGGAGAACGAAGCATTCCGGTTCTTGATCGATGCCCTTGAAGCAATTCGGAGACCGTCTGCAACTTTGAAATTCATGCTCTTGCCGTTGTAAAATGCGGCGGCCACCGCGACTGCTCCAACTGGAGTTTTAATCGCTTCAGGGGCATCGTCCGCTACCTTTTTCATGCGACGACCTTCGAGTTGCATCCGCACTTTATAGAGTGTGTTCACCGCGCGCTGAGCGTAATTCTTCATCTCCATGAACCGGGTCTTTTCGTCATAACTTTCGACTAAGCCAGCGTTGCAGCGAGATTGATCGGTTAGAACTCGGCTTTCATATTCAGCGCGAAGCGCTTTACTCGTCGGAGCATCGAAAAGCTGATCGTTCAAAGTCTGTTCATTTCGAATCGAGCGTTCAGCGAAATAGGAAATGTTTGCGTGAGTTTGGGTGTGGGCAGAATTCGTCCAAGATGGAGAAAAAGCTGCGACCACTCGACTCGGAAGGGTTCGGATACGAACCGTTTTACGACTCGCACGAGACACGGCTCGGGTCGAAACCAACGGTAGAGGTTCGAAATTAAAATTTTTCTCCAGTGGGATCATGGGAGCCGTTTCAACCGACGTTGCAACCGCTGACTCTGGGAGCGAAGGAGAAGCCAGTGCGGATAATGAGGGGCTGACCTCGATTGTGGTGGCGCAAACCAGTAGACTCATTGCTGCTAATGCGCAG
>JACMQW010000102.1 GCA_014376785.1 Oligoflexia bacterium | reverse complement strand
AATTTCGTGGAAACGGCGACTTACGTTGCGGAAACGCATCACCTCGACGACCTGCTAAAAATCATGCGACGAGACGAAACCGAAATGGTCGTGATCGTTGATGAATATGGGGGCGCGATCGGAATCCTCACTTTCGAAGACATCGTCGAAGAAATCGTCGGCGAAATCGAAGACGAGCATGACGACCAAGCCGTGGATGTGAAGCAACTCGGTGAAAACAGTTACATCGTCCCCGCGCGGATGGAAGTGACTGCGCTGAATGAAAACTTAAACTTCGAAATTCCCGAAGGGGATTACGAAACCATCGGCGGCTTTCTCCTCCAGCAATTCGCCAAACTTCCGGAAATGGGCGACGAGCTTTACATCGATACTCCGGCGGGGAGTTTGAAGTTCACGGTTCGTAAGGCTAACGAGCGGCAGATTCAGAGTGTCGTGATTGAGTTGGTGCAGGCTCGGGTTAATTAGGTGTTCAGCTTTTCCCTGGCGCTTAAAATAATCTGTCCTGAGCTCTAACGGGCCTTCCTGGCCCTACGCCCTATCGCACATCCTGTGCTGGCGGCGGTCGCTCAGGACAGATTATTTTAAGCGCCAGGGAAAAGCTGGACGACCTGATTTGCTATTTGCGGCGGCTTCGAATCTTTTGGCGTTGGCAGCGTGGTCAGTGCTTGCGACCTCGTTTGCTGACTTCTACGGGATCGATGCGTCTCGAGATTCGGCTAGGCCGAAGTGATAGATGAGTCCATTTATTTCGGAGGTGCGAGGAGTCTATTGAAGTTTCTGCGACTTACCCTGCTCGCAATAAATGAATCAGTTATGTCGATAACGGTATCAACCAAGAATTATATTCGGCGTCATGAATTCAACGAAAGTTATCAAAAAGATTTTGAAGATGAAGTTTACGGGGAAGAGCTTAAGAAGCGGTGTGATTTGCCAGGGAGTCAGTCGCCTTAATTCTCCAGCGACTTTGTCGCCCTTGGAGTTAAGGGTGATCGGTTGTCTAAGACGCGAGCTTGAGGCGTACGGAGTTTTCAAGTGGAGTGAGCTCAATGGGTTGCCCAGCAAAGAACGCTTTCCACGTCAGATCCTGGTACGTCCGGATCTCTATCTTCTGTCCTTGGATGGAATACTTCAGCGGGGAGATGAGCTGGTACGTGACACTGTCATAGCTCAAAGTATGATCGGCTTTTACCGCGCGATATTCTTTTAAGCAGAAGACTTCGCGAAGATCCAACCCGACCGGAACTTTTTGGTAACGACTCTCGAGATTTTTTGCGACTACCGTGTTCGTAGTTCTCCAATAATTCGGAATGAATTGGTTTTGGAGGTAATCATTCGCAGCCGGCATGCGGTAGATTCCTCTCACCCGCATCTCAGGCACGATGCGGTCTTGAAACGTATCCCACGTTCGCTCGATTCTTCCTTTCGCCTGAGGAGAAGATGCAAAGATGATCCGGATATTTAATTCCTCGCACGCGCGTTTGAATTGATTAAAGTGCGCGCGCTTTCCTCCGCCCAGGCACCCCGCCTGATCCACGTAAATGGCGTAGGGAATGCCTTTCTTCTCAACGATCTTTTGCATCACGGTTGAGCAGTTAATCGTATCTTCGGACAGAAAAAATTCTGCGTACGGGATGTCCGAAGTGGCGTCATCGATCGCTGCAATCAGGCACCATTCGTCTTTTCCGTTATATCGGTGTGGGCTTCCGTCCATCTGAAGCAGTAGGCCTTCGCTTGGCATTCGCACGCGTTTGCTTCTCGGGCTTGATTTGCTACGTTTTCGGCGCTTAACGAGCTCTCGTCCATGGCACCAACGACGAAAGGTCGAATATTGGAGCTCAAGCCCGTGACTGGATTTTAAGACTTCTAGACAGTGGGTCATATTGAAGTCGAAGTACTTTTCTTCCACAAGTTTCATCACGTCGTTTTGAAAGACTTTGGATTTCTTGTTGGAGGGGGGTCGTGAACGATTCCCGTGAACCGTTCCAAACAGGCCTCTATCTTCAATTCTCCTCGCCAATCTTGTGACGGTTCTTTCCCAGACCTCTAAAAGTTCCGCTGTTTCTCGTCTAGAAAGCTTTCCGGATAAAAAATCTGAGACTGCCTGAAAAGTAAATTGGTTGGATTTGGACATGTGGATCCCCTCGTCTTGGTGCATTGGCCCCGCATTCTCTGAGTTGAATCAGGGGCTTAGGTTAAACAGAGGGAGACAAAGTCGCTGAAGAATTATTGGGCGACCGAATCGCTGAAGAATCACAAGAGCTTAAGAAGCGGCTTGAGACATCCGACAACAAAGATGTGAGAAATGTGCAAGTCCGTATTGCCCTCGCCTTATTAAGTCTAACATTGAGCTCGCCCGCTCAAGCGCAGGGATTTTTCTACCGAGTAAAATCCGTTTGCGAGCGATTTCTTTTCCAGGGTCGCGCCAGTCTGCCCGTTTCAAGGAAGCCGCTTCCTGACCTTTATGAACTGGCTCCCCACGAAAGCGTGCGCGCCAAGAATTACCGGAAAAATATGGAGCGTATCGGAGTGCAGGTCGGCAGTAAGATTACTGACTACCGCCAACAACGCGCACCTCACCCGTCCTATACATCGGAATTAACTTTACGATTGATAGGGAACTTCTTCGAAACCTTACCAGCAGGCCGAGAACTCGGAAGGATGCTTTATTCCGAAACTTCCCTTTCGCGAGCAAGTATTCGTGAGTGGTCCAAGTCGAATGCGAATGGGTTTACTCCGATTTGGCCCGAGGAACTAAACCAGCTACTCAAGAATCCGAAATCACAGTTAGGACACGAGCTTCTTTCTCTGATAACGGAAACCGGCCAAGCTCGACTGGTAGATGATATCGGCTGGATGCCGACTGAATTTTATTTCTTTCTTATCTCCCACGGACGCTTCATCGTCGGAAATGATCACGACATCGCTATGCACTTACCGCTCTTCGCGAAAACGAGTAAGGCGAAAGTAGCTAAGAAACTCGCCGACAATTACGTGCGTGCGTACCGTCTAGGAAGGCGGGGTGATGCGCTCAGAGTCTATTCCGATTTATGGGAGGTCACCCAGGAGCACCAAGTATTTATCGATCCGAATGGCGGCGTCGCTTTCATCGGAGGCGCTTACTCTTTGAACCCTAATTTACTTATAGGAACCGGTCGGTGGCTTTCCGCTGACATGACTGCATGGCCAGCTCTGAAAAGCGTCTTTAAGCGTGCGGACATCTGGAAGAAATTGGATTCCGACCCCGAGTGGATAACCTTACTTCGACAAATCGGACCCGGCAACAGCGATACTGAGAGTTTCATCGCCGGGATGACTCATGAGACCGCAACGCTTTATCGTCTTGTCGCATTCAATGATGGACCTCGTGATTTCGAAGACTTCGAATATGCTTTGGATCGATACAAAGATGTTCTCCGAGATCGGCGTCATGAAATACCGTCTATTGTGAATCTGAACGACCAAGATACCCTGGACCGCCTCGTGAGCATCCTCTTGGATCACCTGGATTAAAGAATGGTTCGGTCATCCGAAATTCTTTTCGACGAATAAATAAATCGGCTGGCTCTCATGATATTTTAAACTAATATTTTTGATTCTTCAGACGCGTCGAAAACTTCGTATTAGATTCTAATTTCAAGCAGCAAGAAGACCGACCTTGCAGAGATGCACTCAGGCAAAACTCAGAGGGTTGAACGCTACAGGCGCAGCTCGGCTGACGCTGTCTGGAACGCGTCCAACCTCATCTCCGGACTTTCACACGCTCTGAACGCATAACTTCGTCGGGAGATGAGAGCGAGCGCACACGTTTGCCGTGAGCATGGGCTGGTTGCAAAGAGGGGTGTGGGTGACCGCCGCCAGCACAGGATGTGCGATAGGGCGCAGGGCAGGAGCCCGTTAGAACCCACACCCCTCTTTGCAACCAGCCCATGCTCACCACAGACTAGGCAAAAACCACCCATTCCTCCCTTCGATCCCAAGGCGTAGGATTTTAAGAGCCATGAAGAAAACAATACTGGTTGTCGACGATGTTGCATTTGTTCGAGCTACCCTCTCCGAGATCCTTGATGAGGCTGGATATGAGGTGATTGCTCACGCCACTGACGGCGAGGAAGCCATTGAGATGTGGAAAACGCATCGCCCGGACATGGTCACCATGGACGTGGTCATGCCGAAAATGGGTGGCATCGAAGCAACGAAACAAATCATGAAACTCGATCGGGACGCCATCGTCGTGATGATTTCGGCCATGGATCAAATCCATTTAGTCATGGAAGCCATTCATGTCGGCGCGAAAGACTACATCCAAAAACCTTTTCATTCGGAGGATGTCTTGAAAATTGTTCAAAGGGCTTTGTTCGAAGGGGAACCTGAACTCCGTGCGGCGGTGTCCGGTGTTTAAGCTCATCGGATGGATCGGGAATGCGATCCTCTTTTCCGCAGTGGTGCTCATCGCTGCGCACTTTATTCGCTGGAACGGCCACTCCGTCAGCGACCAAGTCACTTCTACCCTCTCCAGCGCCGAGCGATCAGCCCCTGCTCGCACGGTGAAGAAAAAATCGGCTGAGTTACTCGAGGATGCAAGGGCCGCTGCCGAAAACGCCCTTCGCACTAAAAAGGAATCTTCGATCGCACCCGAAGATAAAGAAGAACTTCGAGCCCTGATTTCGACTCGCTCTGACCGCGGTTAATCGCGAAGTCAGCTCCGACGAACTCGCGAGAAGGCCAAATAAAAAGAGGGAGAATGAAGGATCACTTCATTCTCCCTTTAAATTTTTAGATCAGGCGAAAGATTAAACGGCGTCGCTCGAGGTGTTTCCACGAGCTGGAGCAGCTGGCTTGGAAGTCGCGATGCTCTTGTTTTCTGCCTGCTTTTTCATAGCCCATTCTTTACAGCGGATGCTGGATCCGGTGACTTTCGTCTCGCCGATATCGGCCATCGAGATTGCTGGGCTAAGGAAGGAAGCGATCGTCATCAGGGTCAAAAATGCGGATTTCATAGAATATACCTCTCTACATCTCAGGGGACTTCGACCCATCTTTCACTGTGGGCCTTCACAGAGATATAAAGCAACGACGATGCCAACTCTAAAACCTTGCAACATATTGAATTTATTAGGTTTTTATCCGGGTCGAAATCGACCTGTCGTGTAGTCAGACGACGGGTGTATCGAAACTAGACAGTT
>JACMQW010000101.1 GCA_014376785.1 Oligoflexia bacterium | reverse complement strand
GAAAATTCGGTCATGGGGCACTCCTGCGCAGTGCGCTATATCTCTTAAACCCTGCAAGGTGTCAAACCCCCTCTCCGGACCAGGAGATTTCTTTTACGATTTCATGGGTTTATGCGAAAACCGATTTCATGAAAACCGCTGAGATTCGCGAACGATTTTTGAAATACTTTGAACGCAACCAACACCAGATTGTTGAAAGCTCTTCGCTCGTGCCTGCGAATGATCCGACTTTGCTTTTTACCACTGCGGGTATGGTCCAATTCAAAGACGTCTTTCTCGGCAAGGAAGTCAGAAGTTATCAGCGCGCAACCTCGGTCCAAAAATGCGTTCGTGCGGGTGGAAAACACAACGACTTAGAAAATGTCGGATTCACTGCCCGACATCATACGTTTTTTGAGATGCTCGGAAATTTTTCATTCGGCGATTATTTCAAAAAAGAAGCGATCCACTTTGCTTGGGAGTTTATCACCACCGAACTTCAGATGCCGAAGGACAAGCTGATCGTCACCGTCTTCGAAACCGATGATGAAGCCGCCGATATTTGGCACAAGCAAGAGGGCGTGGCGAAAGACCGAATTTATCGTTTAGGCGAAAAAGATAATTTTTGGTCGATGGGCGACACCGGGCCTTGTGGACCCTGCACCGAAATTTATTTCGATCGCGGGCCGAAATACGGTCAGGACGATTTTCTAAAATCTCAAGAAGCCAACGAAGACCGTTACATGGAGTTTTGGAATCTCGTGTTCATGCAATATGAACGCGACGGAAAAGGAGCCATGAACCCGCTTCCGAGACCTTCGGTTGACACGGGTGCCGGTCTCGAGCGCATCGCTTCAATTCTTCAGAAGGTCGACACCAATTACGATACCGACGGATTCCAACTCATCATCGGCGATATTTCAAAACTTGCGGGAGTGGACTACGAACGAAACGGTGACTTGGCGGCTTCTTTCCGCGTGATTGCCGATCACTCTCGCGCAGCAGCGTTTCTCGTTTGCGACGGAGTCCTTCCTTCGAACGAGGGTCGGGGCTACGTTCTTCGCCGGATCATGCGGCGGGCGATCCGCCACGGGAAAAAACTCGGATTAAACACCCCGTTTCTGCATAAGACAGCGGGCTTCGTTATTGATCAGATGCGCGATGTCTATCCAGACCTCCAGCGCCAGCGGGCGTTCATCGAGCGAGCTATTTTGGCGGAAGAGGAACAATTCTTCAAAACCCTCGATAAGGGTTTAGCTTTCACCATGGATGTGATTCATCAAGTCGCTCCTGCGGGAGCGCAAGGGTGGATCTTTCCGGGCGAAAGCGCGTTCAAACTGCACGACACCTTCGGCTTCCCTCTCGATCTCACTCGAGTGATCGCCGAGGAGCACGGAGGTAAAGTCGATGAAAAAGGCTTCGAAACCGCGATGGCAAAACAGCGGTCCGAAAGTCGAAAGAGTTGGAAGGGTTCCGGTGGCGAGGCCATCGACGCGATTTACCTCCAACTCGCAAATGAGCTGAAAGCTGCGAAGAAAATGCCGGAGTTTGTCGGCTTTGAATCTCTCAGTGCGGAAGGAACCGTGCTTGCGATCCTTCGGCAAGCTGATCAAAAAGTCGAACGTGTTCAGGAAATGGCCGCTTCAAGCTTAGCCTCCACGACCGATAGCGCGGACAGTGCAGTGGTCGAAGTGGTCTTTTCGAAGACTCCCTTTTACGGTGAAGGGGGGGGGCAAGTCGGCGATAAAGGTCGAATCCTCGGAGTCGGTTCCGATCTGGAAGGTGAAGTGATCGATGTCCAAAAACCCGTTCCCGATCTGACGGTCGCCCACGTGCGAATCACGAAAGGAACGTTGAAAGTGGGCGCGCTCATTCGTCAGGAGACGGATGTCGAACTCCGCGCGTTGACTGCGCGAAACCACACGGCGACCCATCTCCTGCACTGGGCCCTTCGAAAGCACCTCGGCGAACACGTGAAACAAGCGGGTTCGATCGTGACTCCAGACCTGATGCGTTTTGACTTTTCCCATTTCGAAGCTCTCACCAGCGAAGACGTCCGCGTGATAGAAGACCTGATTAACGAGAAAATCTGGAAAAATGATCCAGTGAAAAAAGTGGTGATGGGCAAAGATGCGGCGATCGCCGCCGGCGCCATCGCCTTTTTCGGTGAAAAATACGGCGAATCGGTTCGGGTTGTTTCCATCGGAGACTTTTCGACGGAACTTTGTGGCGGCAGTCACATCGACCAGTCCTCTGATATCCACCTCTTTAAAATTGGTACCGAGTCTTCGATTGCGGCCGGAGTTCGACGGATCATTGCTTACACTTCGAAAGGTGCCTACCAATACCTCCGAAATCGGAATGACCTCTTGGTCGGATTAAAAGACGCCGTAAAAGCTCAGACGATCGAAGACATTCCAAACCGGATTGAGCGCATGAATGATGGAGAGCGAGCGCTTCGAAAGCAGCTCGAGCAAATCCTCGCGAAAGCCGCATCGGGAGAGGCAGACTTGCTTTTATCGGCGGCGAAGAAGATGGGTGATTTTCAGCTCGTGCACGGCATGGTGGAACTCGATTCCCAAGGCGCGAAAAAACTTCGAGATCTCGCAGAAGCTCTGAAAAACAAGGTCAGTAACGGCGTGATCGTGCTCGGAATGAAAGACGGCGATAAAGCGAGTCTCATCGTCGCGGTAGGTAAGGACGCTCAGAAAAAGTGGAACGCCGGCGAAATTTTAAAAACGCTTGCTCCGATCATTGATGGCCGCGGAGGTGGGAAACCTGAACTCGCGCAGGCCGGTGGAACGAAGCCCGCCGCACTTTCGGCCGCATTCTCTGCGGCTGAAAAACTGATGGCGGGGAGTTGATGTCTCCGAGCAAACCACTTCATGGGGACTTCGAGAGCGTGGCGAGACGGAAACCGCCCGGATTCCGCAGAACCCGAGCGGCGCGCATTTATTTAAGCTTATTCCTTTCGTGCGTGACCGTTTTCAGCGAATTCAGCTGCACGCGGCACGATCCAGATGAGGGGAAGGCCGTCTTTCATCGGGTGATCAGAGACGACATCAAGTCGCTCGATCCCGCGAATGCCTATGACGAAGTCTCGCTCGAGATTTTACCGAACATCATGGAGGCTCTGTATCAGTACGACATCACGTCGGCGGTTTACCGAGTCATTCCGCTGCTCGCTTCAGACCTTCCCACTTATTCAAAAGACCGGTTGACCGTGACGATTCCGCTTCGTCAGAATGTGGTCTTCGCCGACGATCCCGCATTTCCCGAAGGACACGGGCGGGTTGTGAAGGCGGCCGATTTTATTTACGCGGTAAAGCGGCTGGCCCACCCGCAGATCGCATCCCAAGGAGCCTGGATTTTTCAGGGTAAGCTTCGAGGCTTCGATGAGTTTGAGAAAAAATTACGTGCGGCGCCTCCGGGTAAAGCGGCCGAAATTTTTTCGTCCAGCGAGATCGAAGGACTTCGAGCAGTTTCGGACTCGGTCATCGAGATGAAACTCGTGAAACCTTATCCCCAACTTCTTCATGTTCTCACCATGACGTTCGTTGCGCCGGTTGCGCCTGAGGTTGCGGGAAAACACGGAGACGAGCTTGGCCACCTCACAAATCATCCCGTAGGAACCGGCGCTTTCAAGATCGATCATTACGACCGTGGCCACGAAGCAGTTTTGGTTCGGAATCCGAGTTACCGGGGTGAGCCGATGCCAAGGGGCACTGGGCTGGATGCTGGTAAAGCGATGCCGTTTTTGGATAAAATTGTATTCTCCGTCATTAAAGAAGATCAGCCGGCGTGGCTTGGTTTTATGAATGGCGAATTCGAATTTTCAAAAATTCCGAAAGATAATTTTTCCCAGGCATTCACGAGTGGAATGGAACTCAGTCCGGAGTTGAAGAAGAAAGGCGTGAAACTGGATTCGATTTCCGGCGGACTCTTTTACTTTGTGAACTTCAATGTTCGAGACAAGGTGCTCGCAAATAAATTTCTGCGCCAAGCGATTTCTTCCGCGGTAGACCGCGGAAAGTGGATCGAACTCTTTACGAATAATCGCGGTAAAAAAATGCTGACGATGGTTCCTCCGGGACTTCAGGACCGAGTCGAGAATCCAAAGCTGAAGTATGATTTCGATCTCGCTCGCGCGAAAGAACTCATGAAGAGGGCCGGTTATCCGGATGGAAGGGGTTTGCCGCCGATTACCTTCGATCTTCGTGGCGCGGATACGGTCAGTCGGCAGATGGGCGAGTTTTTCGCCGATCAGTTTGCAGGAATCGGCATCAAGCTGAATGTCGTATCGAATACCTTTCCGGCATTTTTGGAGAAGCAAAATAAAGGCGCGCTCCAAATGTCCTACGGAGGGTGGATTCTTGATTATCCGGATGTGGAAAATGCTTATCTGCAACTTTACGCGTCCAAGCAAAACCCCATCATCAACAACTCCTTTTTCGATAACGCTCGCTATAATTCTCTCTTCGAAAAAATGGCACTCATGGAGCCTGGAAAAACCCGGGCAAAGCTCATCCAAGAAATGGATGATATTGTGCAGGAAGAAGTTCCCTGGGCATTTGGTTTTTACCGCGACGATTTTGTTCTCGTGAATCCCTGGGTGAAAAATTTCCGGGCTTCGTTCTTCACGCGTGACGGCTACAAGTACTACGGCATCGACACGGACCTGCGAAAGCGCTTAAAGCATTAGTCGCTTTCCGGTCCTTCAATAAAGAAACGGCCACTCTGGTTGAGCAGAGTGACCGTTTTCTCGAGACATTGGCGGTGCGGAAGCGGCTTCAGGTCCGGTTTCGCACCTTCTTCAAGACGTCAGGCTAATAACGGCTGGAAGACGGTTCAGGCGACCCAGTCGGTTCTTCGCAGTTTCGGTGATGCAAACGACCGCAGGAGAGGTGCGGGAGGTTTGAAGGAGTTTCGTTGGATCCTATTCATCATACGTTCTGCAAGGAGGACCAGATAGATTGAGTATGCCACAGTGCGTTATGATTGCAAGTTTAAATAATAAGATTTCTTATTTATTTAAGCTATTTGATTTCAATAGTTTATCTCAAGTGTAAATTAAATAAGTTTATTTTTAAGGTCGCGATGTTTGACCTTTAGCCAGTGGTTTTCTCTGAAAAAGCGAAAGGCGCCAGGAGAATCTCCCAGCGCCTCTCTAAACTTTAAAAGGGAGGAAATCCTTCCCCAATTTTGCCGATTACTTTTTTGCGGAGTTTGAAGAGGCCTTCGCTGCCGCCGCCATGACCTTTGCTTTCGCAACGGCAGCTTCGGAAGTGTTCGGTGTGGACGCGGCCGTTGCTCCGGACTCTTTGTGTCCGAGTGCAGCCGGTGCGGTGGTGGTTGCGCCTGCTGCAGCTTTTGCGGCTGCCGCTGCGGCAAGGGCTTGAGGGCCGACCCCCGCTTTTAACAACACGGCATCACGGACTTCTTTCAAGATCTGAGGACGATCTTTCAAGTAGTTCCGAGCGTTATCCCGACCTTGGCCGAGGCGTTCGTCTTTGTACGTGTACCAAGTGCCGGACTTCTCGATGATGTTCATGTTCGCAGCAAGGTCGAGCAGATCTCCTTCTTTCGAGATCCCTTCGCCGTAAAGAATGTCGAACTCCACTTCTTTAAACGGAGGCGCGAGTTTGTTTTTCACTACTTTCACGCGGGTGCGGTTACCGATCACATTATCGCCGTCTTTAATCGCGCCGATTCGGCGGATATCCAGTCGCATCGAAGCGTAGAACTTCAGCGCATTTCCACCCGTGGTGGTTTCTGGATTTCCGAACATGACGCCGATTTTCATCCGAATCTGGTTAATGAAAATCACCAGAGTTTTAGAACGGTTAATCGATCCCGTGAGTTTTCGAAGGGCCTGAGACATCAAGCGAGCCTGAAGACCCATGTGGGAATCTCCCATTTCGCCTTCGATTTCAGCGCGAGGAACGAGAGCCGCCACGGAGTCGACCACCAAAAGATCGACGGATCCCGAACGCACGAGCATGTCGGCAATTTCGAGAGCTTGTTCACCGGTGTCGGGTTGGGAAATGAGGAGGTCATCCGTCCGCACACCGAGCTTGCGAGCGTAGGCGACGTCCAGAGCGTGTTCGGCATCGATGAAGGCGGCCACTCCGCCCTGCTTCTGGCATTCTGCAATGGCGTGGAGAGTGAGAGTGGTTTTACCGGAAGACTCTGGCCCATAAATTTCAACAATTCTCCCGCGGGCGTAACCACCAATTCCTAAAGCAAGGTCCAAGCTGAGGGATCCGGTCGGAACGACAGGAACATCCTGGACGAGGCTTTCGCCTTCGCCGAGACGCATGATCGAACCTTTACCGAACTGCTTTTCAATGGCTTGAACAGCCATTTCGAGTGCTTTGTTTTTTTGGGCGTTATCCGTGTTGCGAGAGACTGCGTCTGTATTCGTATTGCTAGCCATGGCTATTCCTTTTCAGGTTTCCCTCTTCTGTATTTTCGTTCCGCTTATGGCGTTCACCGCAAATTCGGTGAACCAAACCAATCTCGGGACCGCTTCGTTATCTGTCCCGGACTCACTATCCTTGATGGCAGAAGAGGATTCGTTATGGAGAAGAGTGAATCATCCTTCCAGCGAGGAACGTACCAAAAATAAAGTCGCCAGCGCGGCGAGTTCACGCCGACGGAGACGATTTTCGAGCGCGGAAAAACCCGAGCGTTTTCGCGTACCTTTGCGTATGTTTTGCGTAGGTAGGTGCGTCAGGTCGATCAGAACGGTCTGAGCAGATTTGGCGGAGCGTTCCAAAATACTGATCCAGACTCGGCCGGCCGGGTTGCCATCCGGACCTAAGTATCCCGTTACTGCGGCCGCAAGGGTCGCCTCCGGAGTTTTTTTCAAAGCACCGCGCACCATTTCTTCCGCACATTCCGCGCTGACCGCGGAAAACTTTTTTAAGGTCGAGTTTTTTACCCCGAGCCAGCTCTTTTTCGCCGACTCTCGGTAAACGACGAACGAACCCGTGAAAATTTCGGACACGCCGGGGTGCTCGGTGAAGAGAGATCCCAGCAGTCCTCCGGTACAACTTTCGGCAAAAACGAGTCGTGCATTCTTCTTTCGGAGAAGGTGAATTACGGTCTCGACTTCTTTCGCGAGTTTACCTCGGGAGTGGGGCGCCATTTTTTTAAGTTCGCATCGAAGCCGCCGAAATTCAAACAACTCCTCTGACTCGGTAACCCAAAGCGTTTCGCTCTGCACGCTCGGATCCGTACACCATTTAGAGGAAAAACTTTATTGCGCCTAAAACGATGCAGCAGTTACGGTCCACCCCACAGGAGATTTCCCACGATGAATAGAAAATTTGGCCTCGTTCTGCTTCTTTCGGCGACCGCATTGGTATCCCACGCTTTTGCTCAGTCCTCGAATATTGAATATTCTACCGACACGCGCTCTTTGGCGAAAGTCTGTGGACACGCACCGGAAGCGACGATTGATGTTCCTTCGTCCCAGGTCGCTCTGAATTCCCGCAAGGAACTCGTCACTTCTTACGTCATTCGCACGCCGATCTATTCTTGCGAAAATACCCAAGGAGACGGAAAGGGCGGAAACTGGCACGGATTTTACGATCAAGCCGGCGATAAATCTGCCATGCTCGCCGCCGCAATTAAAGGAGTCGGCGCTAAAACGGCTCCTTACCTAGTGCCTGCATTTCAAGCTCGCAAGCCACGCAGCTGGCGTGAATTCTCCGACGTGATCACGAGTTCCGCTGGAGAAATGGAGCGCAAATACCAAATCAATCCGTCATGGGCGAATAATGTCTTGAAGCAATACAAAGCGGACAACATGCGCGACCTCGGATACATCGGTGCCGCCGATTGCCGCATCACGGGTTACAACGAAGAACGCTACGAAGACCGCCAATTCCTCGAAGACAGCACGGTCATCGTCGAAACCCAAATTTCCGGGGGTAAACTTCTTCCCGGTGAGTGCGAAGAATACTCGGTTTCCTGGAACGGCCGCGAAGTAACGGGGCATTCATCCAGCGATGAAAACTCTTACCTGATTCGCACGAACTACGATGCTCTGACCGCAGACCGCGTTCTGAACGGACGGAAAGCCATCGTCACTTTCGTTGGAACTCGCCGAGCGATTAATCCTGACTACTACATCAAGCCCGCGTCCTCCACGGCCGTGGCTTCGAATGGTTCGGTCACCGTAACGCTCGAGCACTCGATGCTCCAAGCCGCCATGCAAGTGCCAGAATTTGCGAATGCTTGCCGTCTTTCGGCAACCCTCGTGATTTCGGGACGCAAAGGTTCCGCTTGGAGTTCTAAGAAAAGTGCTCCTTTGAAAGCGGTTTCTTTTCCAGTTGATCGTCTGAATGCAACGACGACCTACATCGCTGAAGGGGTCATTTTGCCTGAAGGCCAGCATCCCGTAGTCGCCGTTTCGTCCGGATTCGCTGAAGGTTGCCCATTCTATAATACGTCGACGTTGAAAAACGGAACGATCGAAAACTAATAGAAATTCATTTCATTGAAAGAGGGCGCCTGATTCTGCCAGACGCCCTCTTTTCATTTCCGTCTTTCATCCGTGAACTTGGTTAAGAAAAGTTCTCTCATCGTTCGGTAGGGGTCAGAGGAAAGTTCTAGCGCAAAGTCAGAAAAAGGTTTCGCCGATTTCTCCCGTCCGATACCCCAGAGCGCTCCGATATAACCGGTGTAAATCTTACGGAGTTCAAGCTCCTGCTCTAGCCGATTAAAGGGTGCAGGGTCTCTGAATGGCCATCGGCGGTTTCCCACGTAGGCATCAATTTTAGTGAACTCGTAGCCGGTGTTCAGTAAAAAGGCGGTAAAAAAGGCATTCTCGTCTGATTCTCCTGCCGCCTTCAACTTCGTGGATAGGAGCGCCGGAATGTAAAAGTGATGCAAATAAGGATGCAGATTTCTCTCGAGATTTCCGAGAGCAGGGTAAGCAGAGTAGGTTGGGTGAGAGCCAGACTCGAGTTCGAAAAGTTCGATGAACTCAGCCGCTGCTTCTAGACTTTTCATCGGGGTAGATTTGTCGGAGAGTTTCTCCGCTGAGAATTTATCGGCGAGATAAGCCAGGTGCCATCTGCCTTCCGAGATATCCTGCATAGCTTCGCCCATAAAGGTGAGCGCAGCGAGGCGATCACCGTCGGATTCACGTAGCACACTTTCCCAGAGGCGATGGGGTCGGTCGAAGCGAACCGAGTCTCGCAGTTCAGCGAGCGCGATCGCGAAAATCTTCTCCGTTTTCGTTGAAGTGAAAAGCCGGGTTAAGTCTCGCTTAAAAAAGACTTGCTTCAAAAGCAGGCCCGACTTTTCCACCGGGTCATCCACGTTCTTTTGGTCCTCGCCGATGGCCACTTGGATGAGGTCTAGCAAAGTAACCATTCGAGCGACGCTCAGATTACAGGCGCGGATGAGACTGAGATTTCTGAAAAACCGGCCATAATTCGTGCAACGGTATTGAAGGGCGAGCTGAAGGCATGCCTTTGTTTTCCAAGTAGACGAAGTGCAAACTTCTCTCGGGTTGAAGTCGGCGCGCGATTCTTCAGAAGCCAATGCAAAACGAGGAGTGGTGCCGATGACCGCGAGCAACGCGGCACAGACTCCCGGGAGCGTTCTGAAGAAAGAGGGTTTCACCTGGCCGCTTGTAGCTTAAAAGCGCCCTAAAAACGACTGATGAGTAGTAAAATGAGAAGTCCTTGAATTCCCGCAATGACGTCATCTGCCATCACGCCGAAGCCGGCTACCCAACCGTTTAATGGCTCTCCTGGCTTACCTTTTGACCATCGATCCACCATTCCGACCGGAGGAAGTTTCACGATATCAAAAATTCGGAAAAAGACGAAAGCGGCGATCCAGAGTTTCCAATCTTCACGAGCGACGAAAAGACTCGTCAGTCCTACTCCCACCACCTCATCGATGACGATGTTCTGATTGTCGGGAACGTCGAAAAGTTCGAAAAATCTTTTCCCAGACCAAGTACCGATAAGGAGTAGAAGGAGCCAAACGACTAGCTTGATCGGCCATGCGGCAGGAGCGATCCACCAGGCGAGTGGAAGTGCCGCCAATGTGCCCCAAGTTCCGGGCATTTTTGGGAGAAGTCCCGCGCCAAAAAAAGTACCGCTTAAAACCGCAGTCCATGCCGATGGGCCGCGAACCCGGTCCCAAATTAAAATACGGCGATCGACTCTCTTATTTTTATTCGCGTCCAAGTAAACGCCTCCACTTCTTTCCGAGTTCTTCGGGCAACTCAGCCGGTCTTCCTTCTCCCGACACGATCACGGATCTAATTTTGGCGGTGGTGACTTTCACGTCGCCTTTCAAAATGTTTTGCTCAAGGTGCATCGAGCTTCGTTTGTAATCGACGAGCCGAGTTTCTACCGTGAGGGTATCTCCCATGAAGGTGGGTTTTAAATATTGGATTTCGATTGCAGCGATGACCGGAAATCGATCCCATTTTCTAAAGACTTCGATGGTCACGCCTTCTTCTTCGAGCATTTTCCAGCGTGCGAACTCCAGGTAGTTCAAATAATTAGCGTGATTCACATGGCCGAATGAATCGAGTTCGTAGCCCCGAACTTCGATGTGGGTGCGGTAAAGGTTTTCCATCTCTCGTTACCTTATCCTCTCTCGTGCTGGCAGGCGAGTTGCGGCGCGTCGCGGGAGATCATTCCAAACCTCATTTTTCTTGTGTCGACTCGGTTTCCTTGCGTAACTGGATCCGAACCCTCCAAATTTTATGAAAACACCTTTGAACTCTTCGATGAATTTAGCGCTCCGTAAACGAAATGATTTTCGTTGGGATGTGCTGGATATCATCATCAGCGGAAAATCATCGCTCGATTCAAGCGAAGGGTTCGAAGTCTATTCCCATGAGGATGCGGACCGCTTTTTAGAAAGTTATGGATTTGACCTTCATAACCCGATCGAAGCAGCCGAGGCCTTCGGCCATTTTCACGAGGCATTGAATTTCATTCGTCGGTATTTTCTTGCGCCTGAGAACCCAGATGGCCTGCGTTTAGAAGTTCCGCGAAAAATTCTCGAACTCACGAACGTTCGCGATCTGTTTTTATTCGCTTCTTACGCAGCCGCTGGTCAAAATCATGATGCCCAAGGCGCTTACCTTAAAAATTTCTCGTGCAGCATCTTGAAGGTCATGCACACCATCGCCCACATCGACCAGGATTTGAGGGTTGGTTATTTCGCCGAAATCCAGAAACAAATTTTAGATCGTTTTTACCGTCTCATCCAGCGTGACGAAATGGGTGCGCTCTATTTTGGACATGGTCCAGACGACATTGCGCGTGTTCCGCTCATTGAGTTTCAAACGAAACCGAAAAAGTCCCGAGACTCCATTCTGGTGAAACTGCTGCATAAGCCAGAAAACGTTGCGGAAGACATCTTTGACCGAGTGGGGATTCGGTTCGTCACTCCTCGTCCAATTGATGCCCTCAGGATTATTAAGTACCTGAAAGACCAGATGATCGTGATGCCGCCGAACATTAAGCCCTCGCGTTCGCGGAATACTTTGATTGATCTGGAAAAATTTCGAATGTCCCTTGACGACGCCTTCAAGTTGCTCGACTCGGGAGAATTAACCGAGGCCGATTTTCGGTCTCGCGTGGCAGAGGCAGCCAAGCCGCCGATGGGAAATTCCGATAATCCCCACACGAGCGAATTCTATCGATCCATCCAATTCACCTGTCGCCAATTAATCAAACTCCAAAATCCTCTTTACGATGATTTGAAAGAGATTCGTGCGGCTGCGAAGAAAGATGAAACCTGCGGCGAAAGCCTCCATCGAATGATTGAACGCATCGACCTCCGGCATTTGCAAAAGGAAGTGCGTTTCTTTTATCCGTATGAAGTTCAGGTTTTGGACGTCGAAAGCCACGAACAAAACGAGCGTGGCCGCAGTGCTCACAGCGAATATAAAAAAGCTCAGCTGCAGACCGCGATGAAGCGCGTGATGGGGACTTTGGCGGATGCGCCTCGATAGCGATATGGTCCTGATCGGGACCGGCCTCGCGCCTCTGATTGCTGCGCAAATCCTTTTGCGCCAAGGAAAGTCCGTCCTGCTTCTCAATCCGGAATATGATTTTTTTGGCGAAAATTCTGAATTTGGTTTCGATCCGTTGTTGCCTTGGCAAGGTGGGGAAATTGCGCGGCGCTTGACTGAATCAAACATTGAAGCCGTTCTTCGTGACTTACAGCCGGAGTTCCCGGGTGCATTGGAAACTTGGCCGGGAACGCGGTCCGGATACCGCGATTCTCTCGCTCCGTTTGTACGAAGCCGACAGCGGCTTTTCGTCGGTCGCGTGGAAGAGGATCACTGGCCCATCCGAGAAGAAGTGGCCTTACTCGCGATGGAGGCAGGCGCCAAAGTGCAAACGATTGCGGGATGGGACGCGTTGAAAGGTTTCCCCGGGATGTCGGCAAATAAAATTTCTGATCCGGGACGATATCGCGGGATGAGTGTCTCGAAAGTCGCCGATGTGGATGTGGTGCGCTTTCGAAATGGTGTTCGTGAATTTGTGCGCGAAAGACTCGGAAATGAAGGACTGGTCGTCGGTGCCAGCCCGATTGAATTCACGGCCGAAGGAGTCCGCTACCGAGATCAAGGAAAACCTGTGAACGTGCGCGTGAATGAAGGAGTGCTGACTTTCTGGACTCCAAAACTCACCTCATGGATTAAGTCTTTAACCGAGCATTACGATGTGAAGCCCACCCTCCCTTTAGGAATTCGGCTTTGGGAGGAATGGTCTCTCCTCTCAAAAGATCCGCTCGATCCTTCATCGATCGGAATGATTGATGACCTCATCGTCTGGGCAGCCGGTGAAGGCGATCCAATCGAAACGGACGGCAAGCAGTTGGGAGTCCTGCGAAGGGGACCGTTGCATTCGATGTCGACGCGCGATGATTCATTCCGGGCCTGGGAAGACGAAGCGGCTTCGCGAGATTCCTTTCACCTCATCGGGGATTTAACCCGGGAATTTCTTCACTGGGAGCGCTTCACCCTTCGCTCATTGAAAGTTCGGCGTACTTTTGAGTGGGCCGATCGCCACCCGAGCTTCATTCTTTTTCGAAATCGTTTCGAATCCCGCGTGGTAACCGGTTCCGAAGGATTTGTAGCCGATATTGTCCGTACCGCGCGTAGCGCAGCAATGCGCTTCATTGAGGACGTTCGGCTATGAAGAATTTTTATTCGACTCCCTTTGATGTCGCGATCGTAGCGGGTAATCGACTTCCCCACTGGCCAAGTGTGGGCGTCCGCGAATTATCAAAGCTCTGTACGAAGTTTGGCCTTGAAGTGGGATGGGTGGGTGGTCCCGGACTTCGTGGACGTGGAGTGATCCCGACCGGAAGCACCGGCGGAGTCGTTCTCGCGGAAGACATTCAGGGACGAACTCACCGAATTCAAGCCCGAGCGATTGTGCGTTTCTCCGCACCCGATGAGTCGCCGTCTCCTTTCGAAGGTTCTAGCCATCCCTCTCTCTTCCTGGGTGCGACGGCGATGAAGTTGCGCGAGAAAAGTGCCTTTATTTGGAATGAGCCGATCGCTATTTTAGGAACGGGCAACCGTGCTTTTTCTTTTGCGATTCGATTGTTGGAAGAAGGTTGTCCCGAGGTCATCCTGATTGAAACCTTTTCGGCATGGGAAGGAAAAACCTATGCCGGATGGGAAGTCGAGAGAAGGCGATTCGAAATTCTCGGAGGGCGCATTCTTGAAGCCGAGCCACTGAGTTTCCGAAAAGTCGGCTCGGCGGTAGGTGAATTTCGCGTTCGGGATCGCAAGGGAATCCGGGTGCTCGAAGTTTCACGCATCGTCAGTTTCGGCCCCTTCGGACTGAGTGAACCGTTAAAGGAATACCCACCCGAGAGTCTTTTATTCGACCTGCTTCAAACCTCCAGCCCGCAACGAGAAAAAGATCCCGAAGGCTGGATGATGGAAGAAGAGCGAGCGAGGATTTTGGCTTCAAAAGTAGCCAGAGCATTGGTCCCGGAGCTGGGCTCTGCGCGCGTGGAGCTTGAAGCGATTGCGAGGAGAGCACGCTCCCGGATGAAACGAATGGAAGGTTTTCTTGCCGACCCTTTCGAGTTTTCATTCAATGGTAAATGGACAGCCAGCCCGGTCATGAAGTCAGTAAAAGCTTTTTCAGGTGTGCCAAGTATGTTGCAAGCGAAGGCTCCGGTAGCGAGTATCGAGTGTTTCGAGACCATTGGTTGTGATCTCTGTGAGCGCGCTTGTCCGACGACTGCGATCCACCTTGACCGCCTCCGCACTCGAAAGAATGACGAACCTCCACGCCCGATTTTAGATGAGGCGGCATGTATTGCTTGCGGCCTCTGTCTCCAGGCCTGTCCGAGTGCCACTCCCGTGATGTTGCGTGAGCCCCCCGAACTCTCGATGGGTTCGGTTACTTTTTCTTGGCGAGAGCGGGAAACTCCGCCGGATGTCGGTAAAGTGGTCACGTTGCTGAATCGGAGAGGCGAAACTTTAGGGACGGGAAGAGTGCTTGCTTTGAACTCTACTGAAGCGGCCGAAAGTAAAATAGACCGAAAGCCCGTCATTCCTTTTTCCTCCTTACTTGTGGAAGTCGAAGTGCCGAATCACTTGGTTTGGGAAGCTCGCGGGATTCGTAAGCCGAGGGCCCATGCTTCGGCGGAAGATCAGGAGTTTATTTCCAGCAATTCTCGGGAGTTTCTGGGCGAAAGGGTCGAAATTTCTTGGAATGGCGAGCGCCGTTTTGTTCGAAGTGGGATTCCTATTTCTACCGCCTTTTTCGAAAACGGTTACCAACGAACCAATGATCGGCTGCTCTGTGAAGACGGTTCGTGCGGTCTTTGTGAAGTGGAGGTAGACGGACTAAAACAGCTCGGATGCACGACCATGGTTCGCCGTGGGATGTCCATCAGGTCGGTCAGAGATGAGACGCCCGCCGATGACCTCTGTCCTTGCTTGAGCATTCGGGGAAAAGATTTCGTCGACCGGGTGGAGCAGGGAAGTCTGCTTTCGGTGGAGTCCGCGATGGAAAGCACCGGCCTTGGATCCGGCCGCTGTCATGGACAGCTCTGTCTGAGCGCTGCGAAGCGAACTTTGGAAGCGACTGGCTTAGACCCCCTGGAAACACGTCGCTACATCGATTGGCGGTTTCCTTCCTCAGACTGGAAGATCGACTCTGGCCAAATCTAGTAGCCGATTTTTAAAAGGAACTCGTCGATTTTTGAATTCACGAGGTCTGGAAGGTCCATTTGCGGACAGTGACTCCCATGCCGAATTACTTCGAACCGACTGTCAGGTATGAGTTGGTGCAAGAGTTCTTGTTGCGCCAGCGGAATCACAAGGTCATCTTCCCCGGCTAGGATCTGAGTGGGAGCTTTCACGGTGTGCAGCCAGCTAGATCCATCGTAGCGGTCGTAATTTCGAATGAGGGTCAGGAAAACTTTAGGATCCATGTCGGCGATTTGGTCCACGTAGAGCGCGACGTCTTCTTGAGCGGTGAGGTGGGGATTAAATCCGAGGAGCGACATTCCTCGTTGGACGAGTGAATTTCCTTTTTGAAGACTCCAAAGTTTCTTCAGAAGCTTGGGCGATTTTTCGGAGAGAATTTCAAGTGCGCGAAATCCCGGAATCAGAGCATTCGAGTGGAGCAGGGTTTCTAACGGGCGGTCGGCCGTTCCGTTCGCAAGCACCATTCCCGCGACTCTCTCTGGGAAGAGTCGGTAAAATTCCAGTACGACGTTTACGCCCATCGAATGGCCCAAGAAGACGGCATCTTTGATCTTTAATTCATCGAGAAGAAGTTTCAGATCTTTCGCTAAATTTTCCAGGGTCAGAGAAGCGTAGTCGGCAGGAATTTCGGAGTTTTGGTGACCGCGGTAATCCATCCATACGGCTTGATGTGATTTTCGGAAGTGTTCGATTTGATAGGTCCAGTGAAGGCTTGAACAAACGAGCCCGTAACAGAAAATGAGGGCCTTTCCTTCCCCCTCGACACTGTAGAAAAGCTTGGTTCCATCGAAGGTCCTGAAATACCCATTTCGTGCATTGGCGGTTGATTCCCCGGCCATTCTTTCACGAAGGCTTTTTTTACGAGATCCAGAGGGTCGGTGGTTTTCAGTCTTCACGGAACCAATTTTAGCCGTCTATGCGAGTTTTGGGAAGGTTCGGTTTCGGAACCTTCAGAAGGGTTTCGCAAAGCGAACCGAAAGCGTCTCGCGTGCCGGGGTCAGCCGCCTGCAAAGCTTGAAAGATCGCTTGGAAATACGTGGCATCCGCGCTTGAAATCGCTGCGTTCAATCGATGGATTTCGATGGGTTGATTCTCGCCGTGGCCGAATCGGTGGGTAATTTTTGCCGCATACTCTCGTTCGAGCACCTGAAGGATTTCGGTCTCTTCTACTTTGAGAGCACGCACCAGGGTACGGATGTGAACCGGGGGAAGTGGGGTCACGCCTCGTTCGATATTCGAGATGAATTGGGTGGTTACGGAAGGCTCAAAGAGCAAACCGAGTGAGCGTTGGCTCAGACCGAGGGCTTCTCTTTTACTTCGAAGAAAGACTCCGACCAGGTTCGGAGCCGAAGACGAGGGCAGAGGAGAATACGTACCGCTTAATTCAGCCATAAACTAATATTAACGCATTGCATTTAATTATGTCAATGCGTTGTGTCATTGCTATGAAAACCGTATTCATTTCAATAAGATAGTCGAATTGAAAAAAGTTAAAACTAATTCACTTTCAAATGGTATGTCAGTTGGTTTTTCGACGTTGGTGGCGGTAATCGGGGCGGTGTTTTTCGGTTGGATGCTCATCAGAAGTCCGATGGGCTCTCGTTGGCTTGATTTCCCGGTCTACTGGGAGGCTGGGCGGAAAGCCATTCAAGGCCTCACCGTTTATGATGTCCAAGGCCACTTCCAGTATAAGTACTCGCCCTTTATTGCCCTTCTTTTCGGCAAGGCTTTCAGTTCGGTCTCTTTTCAGACGGCGTCTTGGGTCTACCAAAAGGCAACCCTGTTCGCTTGGGTCGGGATCTTTATCGGCTTAAGTCGGGGGAGTGCACTGAAGTTCCTCCTGCTTCTTCTCTATTTTGGAAACGCACTCAAGCTCGATCTCGCCCTCGGCCAGATGAATGCCTGGGTGTTGATTCTGCTGCTGGCGCTTTTTACGGAAATCGATGAGCCGAAACTATCGCCGGCCCATTGTTCATTTTCGATGCGATTTAGAAAGGATATCCTTTTCGGTCTTCTTTTCTCGTTCGCAGTCCAGCTAAAGCTATTCGCGCTCGTATTGATCCCGCTTCTCCTTCTTCGGCGTGAATATCGTAAAATTGCGTTTGGACTCTTGAGTTTACCTCTGCTCAGTATCGGCGGCTATGCCTTGAGCCATGGATTCCAGGCCTCTCTGGCTGAGAATTCGCGGTGGTTGAGCAGCCTCTCGAGTTCGACAGACGTGCTTCTCCTCTCTCCACAGAATGTCGGACTGCTCGGCACTGCGAGCAAAATTTTCGGACTGCTCGCGGGCAAGGCGGTTTGGGGGATCATCGGGATTGGTTTTCTTTTCGCGCTCTACCGCGGCCGGAGCCGTTCGAACGAGTGGTTTCGAAATCGACTGCTCTTTGCCATCGCTTTCTTTAATCCGCTGGTGTGGTCGTATTGGATCCTTTTTACGATGCCGCTTTTTGTCGAAAAAATTTCCCGGCTTCAACTCCCTCGGCCGAAATTCTACCGTATCGCTTTTGTCTTCACCGCGCTTTTCGTTTTTGCGGCTTTCGTTTCTCAGCACGCGACTTGGGCGTGGCAGGGAGGACTATTTGCAGCGTTGGCGATCTTAGGCGTTTTCGACCCCGCACCGCTCACGCCTGCGGATCATGAAGTTTTCAGTCGATCGCCCTGAAGTTTCCCTTCGCGCTCAAAAAAGTTTCGAAGCGGCGAGTGGTCAGCGAGCGTTAAGTCGGGATCAGATTTTAAAAGCTCCAGGGCATCTTCGCGGGCGCGGAATAACCATTCACGGTCCCGGACCAGATCTGCCAATTTGAAGGGTAAGCCTCCCGCTTGCCGGGTGCCTAAAAATTCCCCCGGTCCGCGAATGCGAAGGTCGGCTTCGGCGATTTCGAAACCATCGTTCGTTTCTTCAAGCACTTCGAGTCGAGCTTGGGTCTGCTCGGTGCTATTAGAACCGGTGAAATAGAAGCAAAACGAAGGATGAATTCCTCGGCCGACGCGTCCGCGCAATTGGTGAAGCTGGGACAGTCCGAATCTTTCGGCATGATCCACACACATCACTGTCGCATTCGGCACGTCCACGCCCACTTCGACCACGGTGGTGGAAACCAGTATTTGGAGTCGATTCTCTTTAAACGCCGCCATGATTTCATTTTTTTCGTCTGACTTCATTTGTCCGTGAAGGAGCCCGACTTTAAATTCCGGATAAACTTCTTTCTGAAGTCTTTCCGCTTCTACCGTGGCAGAGCGAAGGGATTGGAAACCTTCGGCTTCACTTTCATTCACGAGGGGATAGATGAAGTAGGCTTGGCGACCGGCTCCAAGTTCCGTTCGTACGCGCTCGAGTGCTCCCGAACGGCCGGTTCCGCGAATCACTTTCGTTGCAATGGGAGATCGGCCCGGTGGAAGTTCGCGAATCATCGAAACGGCGAGGTCGCCGTAAGCCGTCAGTGCGAGCGTTCTTGGGATCGGGGTCGCCGTTAAAATAAGGAAGTGCGGATGCACGATAGAGTTTGTTGTCTCCGAATGGTGGATTCCTTTTCGACGGAAAATTCGGCGCTGCTCCACTCCGAATCGGTGTTGTTCATCGATCATGACTAAAGCGAGTGATTTGAAAATTACGGGTTCTTCGATGAGCGCGTGGGTTCCGATCACGAGGAGCGGCTGCCCGGCGGCGAGTTTCGTCAAGAGCGTGGTCCGTTCTGCATTCGTGGTGCGACCGGTAAGCAAGGCAACGGGGAGGCGCCCACCAAAAAGTTTATCTGCGTTCTTAAAATGCTGTTCTGCGAGGATCTCGGTCGGAGCCATGAGCGCGACCTGGCTTCCTTCAGCGAGTGCCGCCGCCGCGCAAAGAAATGCCACTGCGGTTTTTCCGGAGCCGACGTCGCCCTGTACCAGTCGGTTCATCGGATGGGTAGCGGTGAGATCGGCTAGGATTTCATCCACCGCCTTCATTTGATCGCCAGTCAGTTTAAACGGCAGAAGTCGGCTCAGATCTTCCACGGCTTTTCGGCCACCCTGTAGACCGAGCGAGAGTGCGTTTTCTTTTTCCATCTGAAGGCGCTGGCGAAGGACTAGGAATTCAAATTTAAAAAATTCTTCGTAAATAAGTCGTGCATGGGAAGGCGTTCGGAAATCGATGAGCTCCTGAATCGCCTGATCGTTATCGCTGGCTGATTTCGGAAAATGAATATCCAAAACGGCTTCTGCAATGCGAGGGAGTTGGTGACGGGCGACAAATCGAGCCGGAATGTCTTCGGTTAAAAACGGCGCGTACTTCGAGAGCGCGTCCCAGAGGATTTTCCGAAGCAGCCGACTCGCAAGTCCTTCGATCTCGGTATAGATCGGAACCACGCGACCGGAATGCAAGGGATCCACTTCGCCGGTGGGTGAGGTCGGTGTGGTGGCCAAATCTGCGGTTTTGCCCCATGAAATTTCGGGATGAATGATTTCCAGCATTCCTCGAAATTCTTTCGGAGTACCGGTCGCTAAGAATTGGGATCCCGCGATGAATTTCGAATCCATTCCTCGGGGCAGATAGAACCACTTCAGAGTGATCACGGCGGTATCATCCGTAGCGCGGACTTCGAAAAGGTTTTTTCCGTAGCCGCGCGTGGGAATTTTTCGGGATGAGAGAACTCTCAGAGAGACGGTCGACTTTACCCCGGGCTGGAGTTCGGTCACCCGCAGAACGCGAGTGCGGTCTTCGTAGGCGCGCGGGAAAAAGTAGAGCAGGTCTCGAACGATTTCGATGCCGCGTGACTGGAAGATCGAGGCGAGCCTCGGGCCGACGCCTTTTACAAACTGAACGGGAGTTTGGGAGCCTGATGAGAACTCGGGGGCGGTTTTTTTTGCTGGGGAAGTCGCTGCCTTTTTTGCCGCTTTAGCGGGGGCAGATTTTGGTTCAGCGCCTGTTCGCGGCGCTAATTCAGAACCTTCCCCCAGTGCAAATGAAGTCTGCGGATCACTCGAATCATGCGTAGCTGACTTCGATGACTTCGTAGCTGAACTTCCCTTTGGGCGCGTTGACGACAACTTCATCACCGACCGACTTTCCGATCAGAGCGCGGGCGAGGGGAGAGGAGATGCCGACGCGTCCGTGTTTTGCGTCTGCTTCATCGACGCCTACGATTTGATAAGTAATTTCTTCGTCTTTTTCCACGTCGAGTAATTTTACGCTGGCTCCGAAGACGATTCGCGCCGTCTTGATGGCTTTCGTATCAATCACTTCGGCCATTGCGACCTTCGCGTTGATTTCCATGATTCGGCCTTCGATGAAACCTTGGCGCTCTTTTGCGGCAGAGTAATCGGCGTTTTCAGAAAGATCACCGTGCTCACGGGCAAGCTCGATGGCCTTAATCACCGACGGACGCTCTACGGTCATCAGGTGTTTCAGTTCTTCATCGAGGAGGCGTTTTCCATTGATTGTCATCGGTACTTTGTCGGCCATAGGGCGTAAACTACAAGAATGTCTGGGGGTTGGCCAGGGGAGAAATGATGGTTAGAAAGAGGCGAATGGTTTGCCCGGAGAAATAGGTTCGAGTCGATTTCCGAAGTCGAAACACAGAGGCTTTTGAGAAATCTCTTCAAACGTTGTTAAAAAAAGATGGGGCAGCCAATCCGGAACGTTCAGGAGACAGTGCGTTATGCCATTCGGAGCGATGATTCGATAGAAAAGTAGCTGTTAGAACGAAGTTTCGCGGGATGAAAGATGGGGCAAATGATCTCCATGAAAATCGCTACCATTGGCTTATTGGCCCTTGTGTCGATTGGCGTATTCCATGCTGCTGAAGCTAAGGGCGCGCGCGTTCCCTTTCGGTTGATGGAGTTCAAGGCGTCTACGTCGGTGCCCGTCTTCGCTCGCAATTTCTCGGCTAGGCTTTATGTCCGTCAACCTACCTCCAAATTGTCAATCTTCATCCACGGCGGCGGATGTCGTTGAATGCCATGGACTGACATAATGGCATTCAACTGGCTTCAGTTAGCATTGTTTCAAAATTTTTTTTCGGTACTAACGGTGGACTGGGGTGAGGGGATTAATGATTCTTATGAGCAATTGTCGAAAATCTCGTGCCGAAATGCGACTGAGATTCACTTAGCGCGTCTGAGTGTTGTGATCCAGACGGTGCGGGTAAGGCTGCAAGCTCTGGGAATCAATCCGTCCCAAGTTACGCTAATTGGCCACTCCTACGGAGGCCACCTAGTGAACCTCCTTGCGACCGAGGACATGAACTCTGCTCAGGTAGATTCGATGGTTTCGATCTCGGGCGTTTGGAAGCCTTGGTCAAATGGATACTCTGAATATCTTAATGTAGATCCTGACTTAGCGCCGGTTGATCGCCAGCCAAAAATATCCAAGCATTTAACAGTCATTCATTCTGTCGATGACGAGACGGTGCCGATCGAACAGATGCGGGATTTTATTGAATGGGTGAAACCTTTACCAAGAACTTCTTATTCGGTACTTGAATTGAAGCATGGCGGCCATGCGCCCGGATTTGAAGATCCGTCCGATAGCGTACTTTCTCAAATCGTATCCGCTATTTTAAAGCAGTCACGACCCACTGCTTTGCGTGGTCGCCATGGGTGGTACGAAATTTTCTAAACGGCTTTCTGCAATTCTTATCGGAAAAAAAACCCGACTGCGGCGCCTAAACTGTATCCCACGACGATCCCAACCAACACATCTGAGAGGTAGTGCACTCCGAGGTAGAAGCGCGAAAAGCTCACCAGGGATGCCCACAGTCCTACGCCGATCAAAAATCCGGTAGGCACTTTTGCGCCCAAAACAAAAAGCGAAGCCGCAAAAAAAGCGAAGCTCGAAGCGGCATGTCCGGATGGAAAAGAGTCATTCGTTCGTGGTCCGACTTTTCCACTTGGCCTGGAAGGAGCATTCCGATTCTCGGGATTTTCAAACTGGGTGAAGGGCCGCTCCCGAGGCCAGAGACGCTTCATCGTCATGATCACGACCCACGCAAATCCCGGAGCAACCATCGCACGCAAAGTTCGCTCCAGAAGGCGATTCCATTCGGGTAAAACGCCGTAATAGTTCAATGCGAAAATTCCGAGGACAACTGCGCCCCAGGTGCCCGCATAGGCGGTTGCCGTAAGGCACTTTAGAAAAATCGTCGCGAGGTCGATCTGATTTTCGCGCATCCAGGCGGATGCGGCGAGGTCTCTTTTATGAATGGGCGTGAGCATCGTCTATCCTTGAGGTTTCAAATCCACGAAGGATTTTCCTAGAGTGGTAAAATTTCCAGTGGCCCACGCTTCTCCTCGCGCACTGCCTGGAGGATCGCCCGCGCACTCGCAATCACATTTGCATGCGGCACTTTCCGCTCTAAAACCGCGCGCCGAATTTGAAAACTGTCCTTCACGGCCTGGTAATCCGATGCGGTGTTAATCACCAGATGGTAGAAGCCCTCGCGGATTTGGTCGACGCAATTCGGCGAGCCTTCGAAGCCCTTTTTCACTTCCGTCACTGTCAGAAAGTGAGAGTTCAGAAACTTCGCCGTACCGGAAGTCGCATAGATCTTAAAGCCCAAGTCCTGGAGTCCACGAGCAATCGAAAGCGATTCCGCCTTGTCTTCATTTCGAATCGAGAAAAAGACGTTTCCCGATGTGGGAAGTCGCATGCCGGCGGCCGTCATCGCTTTCGCAAACGCGGACGCAAAAGTTTTCCCGCGCCCCATGACTTCGCCCGTCGATTTCATTTCCGGTCCGAGTAAGGTGTCGACGCCTGGAAATTTATTAAACGGGAATACCGGCGCTTTCACATTAAACGTCGTGAGTGCCAGGTCGAGGTCTTCCGTGATGCCGAGATCGCGCAAAGACTTTCCAAGCATGACAGCGGCTGCGTATTTCGCCAGCGGACGACCGATCGCCTTCGAAATAAACGGCACGGTCCGAGACGCGCGCGGATTTACTTCGATGAGGTAAATGCGGTCACCTTGCACCGCGAACTGCGCGTTCATGAGACCAACGACTTTCAACCGTTTCGCGAGTTCTTTTGTGTAAGTGCGAATCCGCTCGGTCACGCTCGTCGGCAGCGTGAAGACGGGGAGCGAGCAGGAACTATCGCCGGAATGAATTCCCGCCTCTTCGATGTGCTCAAGCATTCCGCCGATGAAAACATCGTGCCCATCCGAAATCGCATCGATGTCGACTTCGGTTGCGCGGTCGAGGAAACGATCGAGGAGTACCGGCTGGTCATCACTCACTCGAATGGCTTCGTCGATCCATCCGCGGAGGAAGTCTTCGTTGTGCACGATCCGCATCGATTTTCCACCCAGCACGTAAGACGGCCGAACCAAAACGGGATAGCCAAGCGCGCGCGCTTTTTCGATCGCTTCTTCTTTCGTAAACGCAATCGCAGCCGCGGGTTGTTCGAGTCCGAGCGGTGCGAGTTCGCGCACCATCTCTTCACAGCGCTGGCGGTTTTCGGCGAGGTCGATCGAATTCGTGGAAGTTCCAAGGATCGGGAGGCCGCCGCGCTCGAGTGCCTTCGCGAGTTTTAAAGGAGTTTGGCCGCCGAACTGAACGATGGCACCGATGGGCTTTTCGATCCGCGCGATGTTCAAAACGTGTTCGGGGGTGAGGGGCTCGAAATAAAGTTTGTCCGAAATATCGAAATCCGTCGAAACGGTTTCCGGGTTCGAATTCACCATGATCGTTTCATAGCCGAGAGCGCGAAGTTCCATCGCGGCGTGCACGCAGCAGTAATCGAATTCGATTCCCTGGCCGATTCGGTTCGGGCCACCACCGAGAATCATCACTTTCGGACGATTCGAAATGCGCGATTCATCTGCGCGCGCGTAATCGGTGTAACGGTAGGTCGAATACATGTACGGAGTCGCCGCTTCAAACTCGGCCGCACAAGTGTCGACCATCTGGAAAGCAGCAAACAGGCCTAATTTTTCGCGCTCAGTACGCACGTCTTCTTCGGTTCGGCCGGTTGCAGAATTAAAAGTGTAAGCCGCAGCGATCGCCCGGTCCGTCCATCCGGCTTTTTTAGCGGCATGGAGCGCCTCACGAGAAAACGGCCATCCGGAAGCGAGAAGTTTTTTCTCATGGGAGAGGTACAGAGCGATGCGCTCTAAGAACCACGGATCGATGAACGAGGCAGCGTGCAGTTTTTCGATGCTGGCGCCCTTCCTCATCGCATCTGCCACCGCGTAAATTCGAGTCGGATTACCGACCTCGATTAAATCCCAACGAATGCCGTCGCTCGATGGCTCGACGCCATCCCGCATGTCAGGCAGGCCTTTGTATTTTTCAAACGGCATGAACCAAGTGATGTCCGTTTCCAGTCCAGCGAGCGCCTTTCCGAGCGATTCTTCGAAGGTCCTTCCGATGGCCATGACTTCGCCGACCGATTTCATCTGAGTCGTCAGGACGGCTTCAGAAGGTCGAAATTTATCAAAGTCGAAACGGGGGATTTTTACGACGACATAATCGATCGATGGTTCGAAAGAGCAGGGAGTCGTTTTCGTGATGTCGTTTGTGAGCTCGTCGAGCGTGTAGCCGACCGCGAGTTTCGCCGCCACTCGCGCAATCGGAAATCCGGTCGCTTTCGAAGCCAGCGCGGATGAGCGTGAAACTCGGGGATTCATCTCGATGACGAGTACTCGGCCGTCTTTTGGATTGATCGTGAACTGAATGTTCGATCCGCCGGTTTCGACGCCGATCGCTCGGATGATCTTGACGGATTGGTCGCGAAGGTTTTGGTATTCACGGTCAGTCAGCGTCTGGGCGGGGGCAACCGTGATGGAGTCTCCCGTGTGAATTCCCATCGGGTCGAAGTTTTCAATCGAGCAGACAATGATGACGTTGTCGTGTTTATCGCGGACGACTTCGAGTTCAAATTCTTTCCAGCCGGTCAGAGATTCTTCGATCAAACAATCTTTCGTCGGCGAAAGAAAAAGCGCGCGCTCAAGCTTGATGAGGAATTCTTCTTCGGTATCGGCCGTTCCGCCGCCTTCGCCGCCGAGGGTGAACGAGGGCCGTAAGATGAGAGGAAGTCCGAGTTCGCGAACGATGCGCCGACCGTCCTCGAGCGACCGCGCAACCGATGAGCGCGCACTGTCGACTCCGATCGAATCCATGATAGATTTGAACGTTTCGCGGTCCTCCGCTTTATGGATCGCTTCCGGCGTGGCGCCGAGGAGTTCGACTCCATATTTTTCCAGGACGCCGGCACGGTGAAGCGCCATCGTCAAATTCAGCGCAGTCTGACCGCCCATCGTCGGGAGGAGGGCGTCCGGTCTTTCCCTTTCGATGATGCGTTCTAGAAAGTCGGGAGTCAGCGGCTCGACGTAAACCCGGTCCGAAAGTTCGGGGTCGGTCATGATCGTAGCAGGATTCGAATTAACGAGGATGACCTCAAAGCCTTCCTCTTTCAGCGCCTTCAGTGCCTGAGTTCCGGAGTAATCGAATTCGCAAGCCTGACCGATGACGATCGGACCGCTCCCGATGACAAGAATTTTTCGAATATCGAGGCGTTTTGGCATCTTAGAACTCCGCTTTGAAAAGGATTTCGATCGGACGGTCGGGAGCCGAGGCATTGTGCTTCGAAATCGCTGACTGTAAATGATCCTCATTTGAGCGTAGACGGGCCAGCCCGAATCCGACGCTTCCGATCATCAGCCCAGCGCCTCCCCAGCGCAAGACTCGCGTGACATCTCTTCGCGCCGATACACGACTTTCGTCGATGAAAAGATCCGTCAGGATGCCGCTAGCGAGGACGAGGACGAGTCCGGCCGTTCCCGTGTAGGCGGCGAATTGGACGGACTGACGTCCGGATTGGTACCTTTCGAGTTCCTCTAGGGCAT
>JACMQW010000100.1 GCA_014376785.1 Oligoflexia bacterium | reverse complement strand
CTCGAGGTCTTGAAAAACCGCGTCCGGTATTTTTCCGTCTAGGAGAGCATGAATCGACTTTGAATCCGACGGCGTGATCTTCTTCGATGACGTCAGTTTTTCAGAAATTTTTACGATCAGTCGGTACTTATCGTGTTCCTGCTCGAATTTTCGGAAAGAAGAAAACCGGTGAGGGTCGATGAGTTGCAGGCGGGAAAAATGACCGACCAAACCGAGCTGTTCGGGAGTCGCCGTGAGGAGGAGAAGCCCTGGTGATTTCGCGGCGAGTTCGGCTAGGATCTCATATTCGCGGCTTGCGCCTTCTTCGGACCACTCGATTCGATGAGCCTCGTCGACGATGACGAGGTCCCATTTTTGATCGGTTAAAATTCCGTCGGCTCTCATTTTCACGAGAGATTCGAGACTCAAGATGACGCGGTCTTCGGTTTCCAGATCCTCGGCTTCGACGTCGGCCTCGCTCTGAGAATCCGGAACCCAAAAAGAGAGATTGAAGCGTCGAAGAAGCTCCACAAACCACTGATTCATGAGTGCTTCCGGAACGATGATGAGAACGCGTTTCATCCGTCCGGTCAGGAGTAAACGGTGGAGAATCCATCCCGCCTCGATCGTTTTTCCAAGTCCCACTTCATCCGCAAGTAGCGCCCTCGGAAGTCCCCGCTTAGAAATCTCTGAAGTCACGTACAGCTGATGCGGGAGCAGTGCTGCGCGCGGACCGATCATTCCCCTGGCAGGGGACCTCTGATGTCGGTGGCCTACTTCGGCAGACTTTCTGCGCAAAACGAAGGCAGAGAGAGGATCCCATTTACCACTGAGAAACCGCTCGATGGGCCGCTGGAGCGGCAGATGAGGAGAAAGGTCCGACTCACAGAGTTCGGCTCCACCCGGACCAATGTACCAATTCAGGTGATCGCGGGTTTCCACTCGCTCGATCAGCATCGATTTTCCGGTTTTTGCCAATACCTTCTCGCCCACACGAAATTCGAGGCGTCGGAGAGGCGCCGTCTTTTTTCGGTACATGCGACCTTGGGTGTTCGCCGGGTATTCGATGGCGACCGACATCTCATCTAAAGCACGAACGAACCCGAGACCGAGCTCAGGCTCGCCTTCGCTTGTCCAACATTGACCGATCTGAAAAAAAGAAGGAGTTTTCACGGTCTTCTTTTTAACACGCGCGGCGCTTGGCCGCCGCTCTAAAGCTTCGCCGCCGCGCGCAGTGGCTCACTATTTTCATCACCCCGTCGAAAACTCCTTCCGGCCCTAAAGTGGGCATACTATCTTTAGGGAGATGAAGATTCATAAGCGTATCCACGCCGTAGCTCCGACTCGCATCGATCTTGCCGGGGGGACGGTCGACATTTGGCCGCTCTACCTTTTCCTGGAGCGCGCAACGACGATTAATCTTGCGATCGACCTCTATGCCGAGACGGTGCTGGAAGAAACTTCGGAAGAAGGCCGGGATCCCCAGATCCGGCTACGCGCAGAAGATCAAAGCGCGGAACTGTCTTTTTATTGGTCAGAGATCGAAGGAGTGAAGCCACCCCCTTCGCTTGAACTGCACTGGAAATACCTGAAATATTTTCTGGAGCGCAAACGCCGTTCGGGAAGATTCGAGTCCCTGCGCGGGCTCACCCTCTCGACACGCGCGAAAAGTCCCGCTGGCGCAGGCCTCGGGGGATCATCGACCCTCTCTGTTTCGATCATCGGGGCTCTGAAAGTCTGGTGCGATGGAAACCTCGACACGGCGATCGACGGGGAAAAATTAGTAGAAATCACCCGTGACGTCGAAACCACCGTGATTAAAGTCCCCGCGGGAATGCAGGACTATTACGGTGCCATGTTCGGTGGACTCCAAATTCTCCGCTGGGGTGCGGGCGGTCACGAGCGAAAGTCCCTCTCTCCCGAATTGCTGAACGAAATGGAAGATCGCCTCCTTCTTTTCTATTCGGGACAGTCACGGAATTCCGGAATCAATAACTGGGCACTTTTCAAAGCCTTCATCGATCGTCAGGGAGCAGTTCGCGAACAGTTTCAGGGCATCACCGGCGCGACCCACCTCTTGGAAGCAAATCTTGCTGAAAAAAATTGGAAAGGGATCGGCGAGTCCATTGCTTCGGAGTGGAGTGTGCGCCGAGGACTCGCCGCTGGAATCACCACCCCCGAAATTGATGAGGCCTTTTCGCTCGCCCTCTCACTGGGCGCAACGGCCGGGAAAATTTGTGGCGCGGGTGGCGGGGGTTGCTTCTTCGTCTACCTGCCCGAAAAAAATACCGCGCTTCGGGAATCGATCTCTGCTTCCCTGAGTGCACTTCCGGGAATTCGAAGCCTCCCTTTCCGAGCGGCTCGTCGGGGACTCACCGTCGAGGTGACCTCTCTCGCATGAGTGAAACACGGGCGGCCCCTCTGAAATCAAAGCGATACCTCGGACTAGAACTCGCGGGAGCAAAGAATCAAAAAACTTCGCTTTCCGTTCTTGAGTATTATCCGAAGGAGCAAAAAATCTTCCTGCTCGACGTCTTTGATAAAATCGCGGCCGTCGGAGACCAAACGGGCGATCAAGCCTTACTTGAAACCATCGAAGAGGCACTCTCTACTCGGAGCGAAGGCGCTGCTCGTATGGGAGTGAACGTTCCCACAGAACTTCCTCCCTGCATCACGGAATGTAAAAAAAAGGCCTGTCAGCACTCGATTAAATCTCCGGTGCCCGCGATTCGGTGGATGTACGAACTCGCCCGTGAGGCGTCCGAGGATGACGAAATGGAGATGAATATCCGCGAAATCACTCCATACACCCAACGCCCATTCGAAATTTGGGCGAGGTACCGAATTCTTCCGATGCTCACGAAAGAATTTCGATTTGAAATCGATGAAGCACTCGGAGGAAATCGCGCCCCGCTGACGGCTAGAATGCATTATCTTCAGAGGCACCTGAGCCATCTCCCGATCACCGAAGTATGGCCTAAACTGACGATCGCAAGCCTGGCGCAGGCTTTCCGACTTCCAAAACGCCTGATCGAAAACTACCGAAAGCCAGAAGAAGGGTATGCCGCGCGAGTGGAGCTATTAGAGACGCTCATTCTTCAAAAGGGCATTTTCATCTATGATCGTGATTTAAAAAAACTTGGCCAAAGCCTCACCGCATTTGATTCCTTTCTTTGTGCCTACACCGCACTCCTAGCGGATCGGGGCATTACGGTAAAGCCTCCGAAGGGTTACCCAAAAGGCGCGAGTTGGGTCGCCTACTATCCGCTTAGCGGAGCAAAGCGCTGATGCGCGGCCTTTTTCTCTACACTTTGAAGCGCCTACTCGGTGCTGTTCCGACGCTGTTTTTGCTCGCCACTTTGGTTTTTTTCGTCCTCCGCTTAGCTCCCGGTGGACCTTTTGACGGAGACCGTGTTTTTCCGCCCGAAGTAAAGGCGGCCATTGATGCGCATTATGGGCTCGACCTGCCAGTGTGGAAACAATGGACTGTTTGGATGCGTGCGGCGTTTTTCCATTTTGATTTTGGAGAATCGTTCCAATACTTGGGAAGGACGGTAAACGAAATGATCGCTTTTTCGCTGCCCCCCTCGCTGCTACTGGGCGGACTCGCGATGCTTTTGTCACTCGGGATAGGAATCCCGTTAGGAGTGCTCGCGGCCTGGCGCCAGGGAACGTGGCTAGATTCGAGTGCAATTTTTTTCGCGGTGGCGGGCGTGAGTCTGCCCAGTTACTTAGTCGCAAGCCTCCTCGTTCTGGTTTTCGCGCTGGGACTCGGTTGGTTACCGGCTGCACTTTGGGACGAACCCTCCAGTGTGGTGCTTCCGGTGCTCACGCTTGCCTTTCGCCCCCTCGCCATCACCGCCCGTCTGGTTCGGAGTTCGATGATCGAAGCGCTCTCCAGCGACTACATCCGTACGGCCCACGCCAAGGGCGTTCCCGTGAAGGGTGTTCTCTTTCATCATGCACTCCGTAATTCCCTCATCCCGATGATCACCGTCCTCGGCCCCCTTGCCGCGAGTTTGGTGACCGGCTCTTTCCTCGTGGAAATGGTTTTTCAGATTCCCGGTCTAGGAAAACATTTCGTAGGCGCAGTGTTAAACCGAGACTATCCGATGGTCATGGGGGTGACCTTGATCTACGGCGTGATCCTCATCAGTGCAAATCTATTGGCTGATCTCCTCTGCGCGTGGGCGGACCCGCGCATCCGCCTGGACAGCGAGAGGAACTGAAATGAATTTTTGGCGGAAATTCATTCACAAACGTGTTCCTTTTTTAAGTCTGCTTTTTTTGGCGACGGTCAGTATTGGCGCCACGTTCGCGCCCACGCTCACTAGGCAATCGTACGAAACTCAGAACATCGAAGAGAAACTAGAAACTCCATCCGCCAAACATTGGATGGGTACTGATTCTCTGGGGAGAGACCTCTACAGCCGAATCCTCTACGGTGCGCGAATGTCGCTTGCGGTCGGCGTTCTGACCGCGCTTCTTTCCCTTACCGTCGGCACACTCATCGGATCGGTCGCAGGTTACCGCGGAGGAAGAACGGATTCCTTCCTTATGCGCATCGTCGACCTATTCACGATCTTTCCGTCTCTTCTGATCGCAATTCTCCTGACCGTTTTTTTGGGTCGCGGATTTTTAGGAATACTTTTAGCCCTCGCCCTGACCTCTTGGGTGACCCACGCAAGATTAGTGAGAAATCTCGTCATTCAAGCGAAAGGACTGAATTACGTCGAGAGTGCGAGGGCCATGGGACTACGAGACTCGAGAATTGTGCTGAGGCATATCCTGCCAAATATCATCGGGCCGATGATCGTGTCGCTGACCTTCCAAATTCCGACGAACATTATGAACGAAAGTTTTCTCTCATTCATCGGACTGGGATTGGAAGCGCCTTATTCATCGTGGGGAACGCTTGCGAACGAAGGTTTCCGAGCGATGAGAAGTTATCCCCATTTGATCCTTTTTCCCGGAACGATCCTCTTCATCACCTTGCTGGCTTTCAATGCGCTGGGTGATGGCATTCGGGACGTTTTAGATCCGCATGGAAAGCGCGATTTCGGGGGCTAAGTTCCGTCGGTCATCCGCCCGCGCCGGCGGCCGACGCCGCAGCTCCCGCCCGCTCGAGCACCTTGCCGGGAGCAAAAATCTTCTTTGCGCGTAGGTTCTTATCCGCCGCAAGCAGTCGCTTCACTTCGGAGAGATCACCCAGGAATCGGAGGTTTGTTGAGAGAATTGCGTAAGCGGCGCGGCCCACGCGTTTTCCAGCCTCAACGTCGGACGGGTGATGAACACCCCCTAAGACTCTATTCAAGCCCACTTGCTGAGCGGCGGAAGCCAAAGCGACCGCGTTTTGAGGAAAAAGTTCACCTAGGATCAAAGCTCCCGCCGCCGCATAACCTGCATGAGCGCTCGGAAAGGAAGACGATGTCTCACGTTTCACGCAAGGTTTTATCGCAGCATCGCGTTCGTAAGGCCGCTTTCGTTCAAACGAACGTTTCGAGAGCATACCCATGAAAATCACGTCATGTTGGGCGTGCGAGAAAAAATCCTGCAGCGCCCTGGCGGTTGCAGGTTCCAATTTTGAAAAATCAGGAAGTCCTTTTAACCCGACCATTGATCGATTAAAAAATCCATCCAATGAAGGCATTTCCTGAAGGCGAGCGGCTTCACATTGAGCCGCTGTCCTTCGACTCTGAACTTCGAGCAGCGTCTTCAAATCATCGCGGTCGACTTCGCTTCCCGCCTCCGGCGGAGGCCCGATAATCTCACTGGCCGGGAAAGGAAGTTCGCGCAGGTAGTACGGTAGAGCCCAGGGTGGGAGCGGTTTCGCGGTTACCGGGCCTGCGCTTTCAGTCGAGGTCGTAGCCGTGGAAGGCAGTGTGGAACAGGCGGAGATGAGCCATGAGAGTGAAAGCGCGATGAGTAAACGGGAGTGACTGAGTCTCTTGTGACCGCATCCAGAGTGAAGCGGTCGATTCCTAAAGTTCATTCTATTCCTCCGTTACCTCGCGAGCATGAAGTTCGCGCTGACCGTCGTGACTTGGTTCTGGTTTTGCGCGAGCAACTCCAGGCGAATTTCGTTCGCACAGATCGCTTCCCAGTGACCACCGATTGAGATCTCATCGCCGAGAAACGTCATCGATCGAAATCTCACTTCTGACCGGGTGATTCGAAATCCCCGCAGGTCCCGGTAATCCACCATCGCTTCGATTGCGCGACTGTGCATGAGACTCGCGGTTAACATGCCGTGGGCAATCACTCCAGGAAGTCCCATTGCCCGAGCGACCGATTCGTCTTGGTGAATCGGATTATAGTCTCCCGACACCCGCGCGAATTCTTTCAACCATTCTAACGTAATGATTCCTGAACTCTTGAAAGCCACGGCATTTTCAAACGTGAGTTCCGTCATGAAACTCCTTCGCGGTAGACCATCGTACTCTTCGCTCGGGCAATGGTCTGAGAATCCAGCGTGCGGATAAATTCAGTTTCAAAGACTAAAAAGGCCATATTCGACCCTTTTCCCTTTTTTTCAAAAACGGACGCGAGCGACGTTTTGAAACTCACTTCCTCAGCGGGATGCAGAATCTCTAACATTTCGTAAGTTTGTTCAGCATGGAGAACCTGGGGCAAAGCAATCCCCATTCGCTCGAGCAGTTCAAACTCACCTTCCCGGAAGCGCGTAAAAATCGTCGGAACCGCAACGGAACTGAGTGGAGCAAAAGAAGTATTTCCCACCGTCGCATGGACACAGTCTGCAAACTCTTTGAAGGTAGAGGGCTCCAGTTTGAAAACTCGGGGCGTGGATGTCGTGCCGATGCTTTCTTTGAAAGCCTTCATGGAACCTTCGGTCCTAAGTTAATTTCGCGCATCTGAAGGGAGTTGAGGGCATTAATTCGGACCCCTTTTACGCGAGGATTTAAGAGGGCAAGGATCGGTTCATTATAGAGGGGAATGATGGCCAACTCATCATCCACCAGAACTTTTTGGGCTTCGTTATAGAGAGTCTCTCTCGCTCGCTGATTTTGGTTATATCGAGCGAGCAGAACCTTCGCGTCAAAGGTCGAGTTCTTCCACTTCGTTCGGTTATTCCCCGAAAGGCTGAGAAAAACAGACATGAAATTATCTGGGTCTGGAAAATCCGCGCTCCAAGATAAGAGAAAAATCGGAAAACTGTAGAGCTCAAGCTGCGCTCGAAAGGTTTTGTGATCGAAAGAGCGAATCGCGATATCGATTCCGATATTCTTCTTCACTTCGGCTTGGATAAATTGCGCGAGGGTCAGATTTTTTTCCCAGTTGGTACTCACGAGTTCGACTCGTGTTCCCACCTTCACACCCGATTGGGAAAGCTCTTTCTTTGCGGCTGCGGGATCGTAACCAGGGCCGATTTTGCGATTAAAGCCGAGCATCCCCTCAGGAATAAAACTCCCGGTCGCCTTTTGGCCCCCATGGAGAAATTCACCTATTCGATTTTTATCGATGGAGAGCGCAATCGCGCGCCTGAGATGAAGACTGGATATCGGATATTGATCCACGACAAATCCGAGATAACCGGTCTTCAAATAAGGAAACTTCAGAAGGTCCGTACGACCTTCCAACCTTTTTAAATCGATGGTCGCAATGTCGGTAAGAAGATCGAGTTTCCCGGTTTCGTAAAGAGTCAGAGCGGTAGAATCTTCTTTTACAATTTGACCGACCGCGGTCTGAATGTTCCCGCGGATCCCGTAGTAATTGGGATTTGCGGTTAAAACGATTTTCGAATCGAGATCATAACTCGAGAGTTCAAAAGGCCCGACGGTGACCATTCGGCCAGGTTTCGACCAAGAGGTTCCATGCTTCTCCACGATGTCTTGGCGGAGCGGATAAGTGACCCAGAATGTGGGGATGTGAATGAAATGTGCGACCGGTTTGGACAGTCGAATGGAAATTGTATTTTCGTCGGGGGAAGAAATTCCAACTTTAGAAAAATCGGTAATTTTTCCCTGATAGAATTCTTCGGCACCCTCGACATCAAAAAGAAGGTAAGCATACGCCGCCGCCGTCACTGGCGAAAGGAGCCGCTTCCAACTGTAGATGAAATCCGCGGCCTTCAGCGGAACTCCATCACTCCACTTCACGCCCTTGCGCAGTTTAAAAGTGTAGGTTTTACCATCCGGACTTTTTGTCCAGCTCTCGGCCAAACTCGGAACGACGTTCATCTTGTCGTCGTGAGTAACCAGACCTTCCATGAGATTCGTTAGCAGCCACGTCTCGACTGCGGTATGGGCTCGGTTCCAATCCAAGGTTTCTGGATCGCCCGGTAAGCGGAAGGTAAAAGTCGTCGTGGGGGTGGCGAGCGGAGCAGCCACATTCTTGGCTGAAGCTTGAGAATCTAGATTTTGTGCAGCGTCCGGCTTCCGCGCATCACCTTGCGCGCTCGATCGCGCAGCTTCGGGAGCTTTCACACAACTGAAAAAAACAGCGGAACCGGAGGAAATCAAAACAGCGAGGCAAACCTTTGCTGAAAGTTTCAATGCCCGAATCCTTCGTGCTGGATTTCGACGACGACATCTCCGGTGACTTTGGCCTGGCAACCGAGCCGAGACTTTAAAGTTACTCCGGTGGCACGATCGAGACGCTCTTCTTCATCTTCTTCCGCGGGAGAAAGATTTTTCTCTCCCTCTTTCACGATGACGTGACAAGTGGTGCACGCACAGAATCCTCCACATGCGTGTTGAAGAGGGATATTAAAATTTTCCGCGGCCTCAAGAAGCGTTTCGCCCTCTTTTACGTCCACGGTTTGGTTCATCGGCATGAAGGTTATTTTCGGCATGGGGACTTTCACTTTCGCCTAGTTTGGCTTCGGTTTTCAAGTCTTCTTCGCAATCCCTTCACGGCCGGATTGGATTGCCTCTGCAATCACAAGTTCCGCGAGTCGCGTCGTCGAAGATTCTAATTCATATTTCAAGTTTTGAACCCATTCGGGATCTCGGGCATCCATCGCTGTGCGCATTTTTTCGCAGATCAGTTCGATTTTCTTCGCATCATCCCGGTCCAAGAGTCGATAGGCATCGGGTACCTTTTTCATCGCGGCACGCAAGACGGGCTCCGCTTGGTTCTTCACTTCAATCCAACGTTTGAAATCGAGATCCGAGAGCAGGTTCACTTTTGCTGCCTCTAACATTTCCTCGATTTCGTCTTCGCGGAGTCCGAAGCTAGGCTTCACTTCCACGGAAGACTCTCTCCCGCTCCGCAAATCGCGCGCTTCGACCTGGAGAATTCCATCCGCATCAATCAGAAAGGTCACTTCGACCCGAGGAAAACCGGCCGGACCTGCGTCCAATCCCCCGAGTTTGAATCTTGCGAGGGAGCGATTCTCTGCCGCCTGCTCTCGCTCCCCTTGTAAAACATGGACATCCACGCCCGTCTGATTATCCACGAAAGTCGTAAACATTTCACGTGCGCTGGTGGGGATGCGCGTGTTTCGCTTGATAAAGGGCTCCATGATGCCGCCGTAGGTTTCGATCCCGAGGGAGAGTGGTACGACGTCTAGGAGAAGGAGTTCTTGATTTTTGCCGGTGAGAATATCGGCCTGAATCGCTGCGCCCAGCGCAACCACTTCGTCCGGATGAACGGAGGTGTTCGGCTTTCGGCCGAAAATCTCCTCCGCGATTTGCTGAACGATTTTTAGCCTCGTCGGTCCACCGACCATAACGACTTCCGTAATGTCTTCCACCGTAAGCTCTGCATCGTCCAAAGCATGGAAACAGCTCTCTCGGGTCGCGAGTAAAATCGGTCGAACCAGTTGGTCAAATTCATCTCTCGTCCACTCGCGATCAAAACTTTTGCCCGCACCGACACAGAGGTCGACCGAGAACAGGGAATGCTCGTGACTAGCGAATGAAATCTTCAGCTTCTCGGCCGCTTCCAGAAGCGAAGCCGTTTGGAGGGGCGAGGAGTAGAGGTCGATTCCAGTAGAAACTTTCACCTCGGCAGCCATTTTTGCGGCGATGGCTCGGTCTAGGTCATCCCCTCCGAGGGTGGTGTTTCCGTGAGTCGCTAACACTTCGAAAATTCCATCGCGCAGTTTCAGAATCGAAAGGTCAAACGTTCCTCCGCCCAGATCGAAGACCGCGATGATTCCTTGTTTCTTTTCCTGAAGTCCGTAGGCAAGCGAAGCCGCGGTCGGCTCGTTCACGATTCTGAGCACTTCCAGGCCCGCTAAGCGACCCGCAGCGCGCGTCGCCTGGCGTTGGGAATCGTTGAAATAAGCGGGAACCGTAATGACCGCTTTCTGTACTAAGACCCCCAGGGCTGCTTCTGCGGACGACTTGAGTTCCCGTAAGATCATAGCTGAAATTTCGATCGCTGAATACGCCTTCCCGCCGACCATAATTTTTAGCTGACCATCGACAGACTCCTCCAAGCCGTAAGGAAGGGAGCTTCGAATGGCGGAAATGTCCGAAAAACCTCGCCCGAGCAATCGCTTCGCCGAAAAAACCGTCTCACCAGGGCTCAAAACTTTTTCACGTTTAGCCGCGTACCCGACGAATGGTTTTCCATCTCGTAGAGTGACTACGGAAGGAATCATGCGCTCTCCTTCGCGCGAGAGCAGTACGCGAGGCACTCCGTTTTCGACGATGGCAACCAGAGAATTCGTAGTACCCAGATCGATTCCGATCACAGCACCGACCGGCGGTGACGAATGACTGCCGTGATCAGAATGCTCATGTTCGGAAGAACTAGACTCGCTTGCCATTTTTCAAATTCCCAATCTCGATTTTAACCTAATTAAATCTCGGTCCATGGATTTCAGATACTGGCCGTCTAAAACCAGCTTATCGATTTTCAATAAAGCCTCTCGACTTGCGTTTGCATCGTACTCATTCTCGAGGAACGAAACCCGACTCTTCAGTTCGTCCGATCTTTCACGGATTCCTCGCTCAAATGCCGAAATCCTTGCCAGAGCCGATTCCGGATTTTCCATGACCGCATCCTGCAAATCGAACCACTCTTCAGCAAGCTCCATGGGCATGACCGGGTTTGAGGAATCGCCCTCGGCTTTTTCTTTTCGTCCGAGGCTAACACCTTCGAGTTCGAGCAGATAACGTCGGAGAGAATCCCGTTTCGTGAGCGTCTGATACGCCTTATTCACCGCACTCATCCGCTCGACCGAGATGACTTTCCATTTCGAATCCGTTCCCGCGGCGAAACGATCTGGGTGGAGCGTTCGAGAAATATCGTAAAACTTTTTTTCAAGCGAAGGCAAATCTTGCTGAAAGGCTCGTTCTACTCCGAGAAGCGAAAAATAATTCTCGCTTGGATCGACCGGTTGCGGTCCGCCACACTTTGGGCAGATGTGCTCCGTCGTCTCATGTCCGCAGAAAGCGCAGCGCTTCACGAAAAGGCCTCACTCAAACCGAGAAGCTGGATCCGCAGCCGCAGGTCCGCTTTGCATTCGGATTCGCAAAAACGAATCCAGTGCCATTTAAACCGTCCGTGAAGTCGAGCGTGGTACCCGACAGATAAAGGTAAGATTTCGCGTCGATGATGAGTTTCACTTCCGGTGCGAGATCGAAAACTTTATCCGAAGAGGCAATCGGCTCTTTATCGAAGCCAAGCTTATAGCTCATGCCCGAGCATCCGCCACCCGCGACCATCACCCGGAGGCTGGAATCCTTCGCAGTAGGATCGGTCGTCTGAATGCGACGAATTTCGGAGACTGCTTTTTCCGTAACGTTGATCATGCAGGATCCTTTCGTTTCGAGATGTAATCTTTCACTGCGGCTTTGATCGCGTCTTCAGCGAGAACCGAACAGTGGATTTTAATCGGAGGGAGTGAAAGCTCTTCCACGATTTGGGTGTTTTTAATCAGAAGGGCTTCGTCGATCGTTTTTCCCTTTACCCATTCCGTGGCGAGGGAGGACGAAGCAATTGCGGAGCCACAACCAAAGGTTTTGAACTTCGCATCCTTAATGACGCCCGTTTTCTCATCCACTTCGATTTGGAGCTTCATCACGTCGCCGCATTCAGGAGCCCCGACCAGACCCGTTCCCACATCCGTGCGAGTCTTATCGAGCGAGCCGATGTTGCGAGGATTTTCAAAATGTTCGATTACTTTTGCGGTGTATGCCATAATATTTTCCTTAAATTCCCACTCTTAATTACCGGACCCAATTCGGAGAAACTCGGCTTAGTGCCCCGTCCAAACCACAGACTTTAAATCAATTCCTTCTTTCGCCATTTCGTACAATGGCGAAAGGTCGCGAAGCTTCTTCACAGTCGCGATGACTTTTTTCGCAGCAAAATCGATCTCTTCTTCGGTGGTGAATCGGCCAACCGAGAAACGAATCGAGGTGTGCGCAAGGTCTTCTCCCACCCCGAGGGCTTTCAAAACGTAAGACGGCTCGAGAGAAGCGCTCGTACAAGCGGAGCCGGATGACACCGCAAGTTCCTTCATTCCCATCATGAGGGACTCACCTTCACAGTAGGCGAAGGACACGTTTAAATTATTCGGAAGACGCTCGGTCGGATGACCGTTCAAAAAAACTTCATCGAGTTCGGCTTGGATCTTCTGCCAAAGTCGATCGCGCAGTGCTTTGATCTTCGGCATCTCAATCGGCATGACCCGACCGGCAACTTCGCAAGCTTTCCCCAACCCAACAATCCCGGTGACGTTCAGCGTACCCGAACGCATTCCTTTTTCATGCCCACCACCGTGCATCATCGCCGAGAGTCGAACCCGCGGATTTTTTCGACGAACATAAAGGGCGGCCACGCCTTTCGGTCCATAAATTTTATGGGCGGTTAAAGAGAGAAGGTCGATTCCCAGTGCGTTCACATCAACCGGCACTTTTCCGACTGCTTGAACGGCATCCGTGTGGAAGATCACTCCGCGCTCTTTACAGAGCTTTCCGATTTCGGCCATCGGATTAATGGTGCCGACTTCGTTATTTGCGAACATCACGGACACCAGAATTGTTTTGTCCGTGATCATTTTTGCCAGTTCGGCAACGATCACTCGACCATAGGAATCGAGCGGAACGTAGTCGATTTTAAAACCCTTTTTTTCAAGCGCGTGCGCCGTATCGAGAATCGCTTTATGCTCGATCGGGGTCGTAATGATGTGATTGCCTTTTTCTGCATACATCTCTGCCACACCTTGTAAGGCAAGGTTGTTGGACTCCGTAGCACCCGAAGTGAAAATAATTTCTTTTTCGCTCGCGCCAATGAGATCCGCGACTTGTTTCCTTGCGAATTCAACCGCGGCTTCCGCCGTCCAGCCGTATTCATGATTTCGAGAAGCGGCATTCCCAAAGATCTCCGTAAAATACGGAGTCATGGTCTTAAAAACTTCAGGATCGACCGGGGAGGTAGCGTGATAATCGAGATAAATAGGGAGTTTCATAGGGCTTCCGATTCTTTCTGAGCGAGGGATGAATCATCTAGGGTGTTGAAGAAAGGAGTGAAAGGAATGGACTTAAATTCGGAAAGATCAGTCAGGAGAATTCCTGCCAAGAAGTTTTTCACGCGATCATTCAGGTCGCTCATCACGCCCTTCACTTCGCATTTTTTTTGATACTCACAGCCGCATTTGGAATCAACGGGGGCAGAAGCGGTGCAGCCCACCAGAGACTGGGGGCCTTCCATGAGTTCAAGAAATTCGGCCACATTTAATTTTGATGGGCAAATGCGGATGGTGTAGCCACCGCGGGCTCCTTGGGCAGACTGAATGAGTCCCGATTCCTTCATCCGCTGGAGAGTTTTCGCGATGATTTCGAAAGGAAGCTCATACTCGTCAGCAAGCTCGCGCGCACTCGTGACGGAAACGTCGCCCTGCGACTGCTTTCTCATCATGTAACGGAGGGCGATTAAGCCATATTCCGTGGTGCGATTTAACTTCACCATCGACTGTTCCTCGCGGCGGAAGCACGACAGCTCTCTTCGGGATTCAATCCCGAATGAGGCAGCGTAAAGTGCGCCGATTCAATTGTTTGGTCTCTTTCATATACGACTTCTATTATCGTACTTCAAGCCTTTACCCGCAATACCTATTAATCACTTGATAACATTAGAAAATTCTTAGGATTCGAAGGATCATTCCTCTCAAATCGAAAGTGGAGCTTCTTCTCGTATGTCTTCTTTTCTCATCGTCTTAGGCGCCATGGTCCTCGTCGTCCCCCTCTGCAAACGGATCGGCCTAGGGGCCGTTTTAGGCTACTTGGTGGCCGGTGCGCTCATCGGTCCCCATGGGTTTTCTCTCCTTGAGCCTAGCTTCAACGAAACCTCCGAGTTAGCCGAGCTTGGAGTCATCATGATGCTCCTCCTGATCGGGCTTGAACTGAGCCCGCAGTTGCTCTGGAAAATGCGCGGGCCGATTTTCGGTTTAGGCGGTGTTCAGATGATTTCCACGGTCATCGTTTCTGCGGTGATTCTTATGGCGCTCGGAACGTCCTGGCAGACTTCCGTCACAATCGGAATGATCCTCGCCGCCTCGTCTACCGCGGTCGTTCTCCAGACTTTGAAGGAAAAAGGTTACGCAAAAAGCGTCGGAGGGGAGCGTGCATTTTCTGTTCTCCTTTTCCAAGACATGGCGATCGTTCCGATCCTCGCCCTGCTTCCACTCCTGGGAGCAAACAGTGAGGCCGCGACTGGAAGCCCGCTGAAAAAAACGCTCCTGATCTTAGCTGCGGTAGGCGCGGTGGTGGCTGCGGGTCGATTGCTGATACGCCCTCTCTTTCAGGTGATCGCCCGTACAAAAGTCCGTGAAACGTTCACCGCTCTCGCACTGCTCATTGTGGTCGGTTCCGCGACCCTCATGCATTTCGTCGGACTTTCACCGGCACTCGGAGCCTTTCTCGCCGGGGTGGTTTTAGCCGACAGTGAGTTCCGTCACCAAATCGAAGCGGATATTGAGCCTTTTAAAGGCCTTTTGCTCGGTCTCTTTTTCATTACGATCGGCGCAAACATTCACTTTTCAGTCATCAGAGATCAGCCGTTTGAAATGCTGGGCTGGGTGGTGGGAATCATCACTGTGAAAGGAATTCTGGTTTATGGAGTGGGACGGCTCTTCCGCATGCGCCCCCCCGAGAGCCTCCTCTTCGGAGTTTCGCTGGCGCAAGGGGGAGAGTTTGCATTTGTGCTCTTAGGTCAAGCGGGGCAGCTCATCACGCCCGCCACTGCCCAAATTTTAACCGCAGCGGTCGCGCTGACCATGGCGATTGCACCTTTACTCATCGGGATCGCAATCAAGCATGGCCTTTCCCGATTCGAATGCGCCATTCCGAAAGAACGAGCACCCGACACGGTGGACGAATCGGAGAAGGAGAATCCCGTCTTAGTGATTGGAATTGGCAGGTTTGGGCAGACGCTCGTGCGCTTCCTTCGTGCGCTGAATATTCGCTCAACTGTTCTGGATATCGATTCCGAACAAATCGAGATCATCGCCCGTTTCGGCATTCGTTCCTATTTCGGAGATGGGTCGAATCTGGATCTCCTCCGGGCAGCGGGAATTGAGAATGCAAAAGCGCTGGTCATTGCCGTCGACGAGCCTGAAACCGCCATTCGGATCGCCGAGGACGTGAAGCAGGCTTATCCGCACTTGAAAATATTCTCGAGAGCCTACGACCGAGTTCACGCTTATCGACTCCTTCACGCGGGGGTCCACGATGTGGCAATTGAGACGGTGGGAAGTTCAGTCCTCTTAGCCACGGGGGTACTGCAGGTCCTCGGGATGAGCCGTGAACGTGCGATGACGAAGGCCCTCTTTTTTCAGAAAAATAACCACGAATCACTTCGATCTTTGGCGGCAAAGTTTCACGAGCAGGACCAAGACAGCTTCATCCAAACCACCCGGCAGATGGCCGAACAGCTCGAGACCCTGCTTCAGTCTGACCCTGAGAAGCTGCAGTATGAAAGCGAGATTGCAAAGACCTGATTTTATTAGACTTTAATCAACATCGACGCACCGATATTAATTTGACTGTTTCAATCAAGTAATGGTATATTCCGCTCCGTACTAAGTGAGTGTGTCATTTAGGACAGCAGGTGAAATCCTGAGCATTGGGAGTGGAGCCATCATGAGAGATATCCTGAAATCGATTCTGTTTGTCGTCATGACCGTGATGATTGCGCTGGTTTTACAGGCCCAGGCGGGAGTCCTCGATTCTGCGGATGCTGCTTCGGCACCCAGTCCCTCCGCTGATGCTATTTCTCCGTAATTTTGCGATTTTGCCCTTGATAGGGGTTAGCATTAAGCGACGGGGAATTTTGGTGCGCTTTCTGCGGCATCGACCCTGCAATTCCTTCCTCATGCAACCCTGCCTGAGGAGGCCCCATGAAATTTCTTTTCCGTAAGTCCATTCTCGCTGCCAGCTTAATTTGCACTCCACTCATCCTGGTCGATGTCTGCGAAAATGCCATCGCCCGTGACACCCAAGAAGCCCGAGAGAATGGCTACCTGCGCGACGCTGAAACGACGAAAGCAAACGGCGGAGTCGGTAATTACCTTTTTCGTTATTCGAAAGACCCCGTAAAAACCGTGAGTGCGGTCGACGAATTTTCCTACTCATCGCAGTCCTCTGCCGTGCGCGGTGATGATAAGACGGATGAAAAACTTTATTTCAAACGAGACTCGTCTGACTTGTCAGACAACGGTCGCGGTAAAATTGAAACACTCGCCACCGAATTAAAGAATGCTCCTTCTAAGACGGTGAACGTCGAAGGTTATGCGGATGCCACCGGTACCGAAGGATACAACCAAGGACTTTCTGAACGACGTGCCCAAGCCGTAGTGCATGAGCTCCGAAACCGTGGAGTTTCCACCGCCCAACTCCGTTGGCAGGGTAAAGGCGTTCAAGACCCGATCGGCAACAACGAAACCGAAGCAGGACGTACGAAAAATCGCCGTGTGGAAATCACAGAGTAAAAATCACAAAATAAAATTAGGGCGTCATTTGTAGATTTTATTTTTTCTAAAAGCTTCGAGTAGAGGGTTACCTCTCCGCTCGAAGCTTTTCACTTTTAGCGGTCGCCGCGAGCACTGCTTTAATCAGAGTCACTCGAAGCCTTCCCTCCTCCAGCGCCATTAAGCCATCGATCGTGCAACCCGCGGGAGTCGTGACTTCATCTTTCAATGCGGCCGGATGAACGCCACGTTCAATCACCATTTTAGCGGCGCCCAGAAGAGTTTGCGCGGCCAGGAGAATCGACTTGTCGCGGGGGAGTCCGACCTTTACCCCCGCTTCACTCAGCGCTTCAATAATTAAGTACCCGTAAGCAGGACCGCATCCAGAAAGACCAGTCGCTCCGTCCATTAATTTTTCTTCGATGATCGCAGTTTGTCCGACGAGTCGAAAGATTTTCTCGGCAAGTTTTAGATGGGCGTCGGTAGCGTCCGACCCCGAACTGAGCACCGTCATGCCCTCCCGAATGATTGCGGGGGTGTTCGGCATCGAACGGATCACCGGACAACGATGCGTGATCCACTCCTCCATTTCTTCGGTCGTGATGGATGCCGCCACGGAAATGAGGAGCTTCTTTTTCGTCAGGAGCGGAGAAATTTCTCGAAGCACACTCTCTGTCTGCGACGGCTTCACGCAGAGAATGATCACGTCTGACTCGGTCGTTAACCTGGCATTATCCGAATGAACCGGAATACCGAGCGCTATTCCGCCCTTCTTTGCACTCTCCTTCGAGCGCGTGGTTGCGGTCAGCTTCCAGCTGATCGTTTCCGCTGAGTGACGAATTCCCATCACGAGCGCTTCGCCCATTTTTCCCAAACCTAAGATTCCGATCTTCATCGAATTTGTCCTTGTCCGTCGATTATCCAGCGAATGCTGGTGAGTTCACGAAGCCCTACGGGACCGCGAACGTGAAGCTTCTGGGTACTGATGCCAAGCTCTCCTCCGAGGCCGAGTTCGAAGCCATCCGTAAAACGCGTGGAGGCGTTCCAATAAACGGCTGCGGCATCCACTTCAGATTGAAAGAGCCGAGCCAGCTTTTCATCGCGGGTGAGGATCGCTTCGGAATGTTTTGAGCCGTGGGTTTCGATGTGGGCCATCGCTTGGCTTGCAGAATCAACGACTTTCACATTCAAAATAAGGTCTAGGTATTCCGTATCGAAATCTTTCACATCCGCTTCACGAACTCGCCCCGGGAAGGCATGATCTAGGGACGAATAAGACTTCGCATCCGCGCGAAACTCGACCCTGCGCAATCCTTCGTTCGTTCCCATTTTTTCCACGAAGGAAGAAAGAACCGCGGAATGAATGATGACGGTCTCGACCGAGTTACAAACTCCGGGTCGCTGAACTTTCGCGTTCTCCAAAATTAAAACAGCGCGATCAAGGTCCGCATCGGAATGAACATAGAGATGGCACATTCCTCGGTCATTTTTAATGATCGGCATGCGCGCGTTCTCTACCACGAACTGGATCAGCCCGTCCCCCCCGCGCGGAACCACCACATCGATCCGGTCTTTTTCTGCCAAAAGCGCCCGGACCATTTCCCGGTCCGGATCTGTCATCCCAAAAAAAACCTGAGGCGGAAGCCCTGCTTCAGAAAGAGACTCACCGATCAGTCGATAAAGGACGGTCACCGTTTCCCGTGATTCTTTTCCTCCTCTGAGCACCAGTGCATTTCCAGATTTCAAGGCGAGCGAAAAGGCTTCGATCGCGACGTTAGGACGCGATTCAAAAATCATAAGGATCAAGCCCAAAGGGCTCCTCACCCTTTTTGCGATGAGGCCATTCTCGAGACGTTTCGCTTCGACCACTTCTCCCAGCGGATCTTCGAGCCGAATCACTTGGCGGAGGCTCTCACGCATCCCTTCCAACCGCTCCGGAGTGAGCGTTAACCGATCACGGAACGCAGCATTCGCCTCTCTACTGAGCGCCGCCAAATCAGCTGCGTTTGCTTTCAATATCGAATGAGATTCCGAACTTAATTTTTTCTCGAGCGCCACCAAAACGGCGTTTCGGCTTTTCTCGCTAGAAGCTCTAAGAGCTCGCGAAGTCGCCGCAGCTTCGGTCAGCGCACGATCCAGTTCCGGCTTGAGTTCAAAAAGTTTTTCCGTCATCTGATCTTTCTTCGAATGGTTGTTCCGATCGCCACTTCTTCGGCAATTTGGAGCAATACGTTGGTGGCGTCCCCTTTTACCAGATGAGTGAGGATACCGGAGTCCGACGCAATTTTAGCCGCCATTAGTTTAGAGACCATTCCACCGGTTCCTCGCGCGGTCCCCCCAGAATGGGCTCCAGAATTTGCTTCGACTTTCCCGATTAGTTTCGCCGTAACTCCCGAAAGTTCAGTCACCAGGCGCGCATCGGAATTTACTCGTGGGTCTGCGTCGAATAGCCCTTCCACATCTGTGAGGATAATCAGTCGATCTGCTCTCACGGAGCGGGCCACTCTCGCGGAGAGTGTGTCATTATCGCCGAACCGGATCTCTTGCGTGGCAACGGCGTCGTTTTCATTTAAGACCGGCATGATTTTCCACGAAAGGAGTTGTTCGATTGTGTTTTGAAAATTTGCTTTACGGGTCTTATCGGCGAGGTCTTCGTAAGTGAGAAGGACCTGGGCGGAGCGCATTCCTTGAGACTGAAGCCCTAGCGAATAGAGCTCGAGCACGAGCGGTTGCCCGATCGCCGAAAGCGCCTGCTTTTCCGAAAGACTTCGGCCCTTTTTTCCCGCCGGGGAGCGAAACCCCGAATGCCCCGTCATGAAGTCCACTGCAGTCGCGATGGCTCCCGAAGTGACCCAGACGACTTCGATTCCATGACGCTTTCTCAACACCGCCACTTGTTGCATCCAAGCGCGAATGAGCATCGGCCCGCCTGAGCAGATCATGTTGCTTCCGGCTTTGACGATCCATCGCTCCTTTTTTAGCATTTAGTAGGGACCGTGACCCTGAGCAATGCGGATGGCGTCCGCAACTTCGCGAACTGCTCCGAAGCCGCCATCAAATTCTGTGATGTAATGAACGCGCTCCTTCACCGGATCGACCGCGTGAGGGACCGTGGCGCTGAATCCCACTTTTTCTAAAACTGGAATATCAAAGAGATCATCGCCGACAAACGCAATCTCCTCCAGCTTCAGCCCGGTAGCTGCGACGATTTTTTCCAGGGCGACCACCTTATTCTCATCGCCGAGGAAAACGTGACTGACTTTTAGGAACTCGGCGCGTAACTCGACGTCTTTTGATTTACCGCCGGAAATGATTCCGACATCGATGCCCGCTTTCATCAGGATTTTCAGTCCGTATCCGTCCTTCACATTGAACATGCGCGTCCAGCCCTGGCCCTCGACCCAAAAGATTCGGCCATCTGTCATGACGCCATCCACATCCAGAAGGAGAAGTTTGATTCTTTTCAATCGCGCTTGGATTTCTGGGGATTGGAGAAGCTTGGCTGAGGACGAGGCACCCGGAAGTTTTGTCATCTATCCAGTCTCAGCGCTTTCTTAGATCTTTTCAAGCGCTCCCCCGGGCGATATTACCGAAGGATGACGATGAAAATGACGCCGATGACATTGATTGCTGGGCCTTGCGTGATCGAGGACAACACCGTGGATACGGGAATCGTTTTCGAAATCGCTGAAGAACTGAAACGACAGCTCGGCAGCCTCATTGCAGCAGGGGAAGTGAATCTCTACTTTAAAGCGAGTTTCGATAAGGCAAACCGAACTTCCATTGATGGATTTCGAGGGCCCGGCCTGGAACTGGGGTTGAAAATTTTAGACCGCGTTCGCGCGAAAACGGGATTGCCCATCCTGACCGATTTACACACCCCCGACCAAGCAGCCCCCGTAGCGGATGTGGTCGACTTTATGCAAATTCCGGCATTTCTTTGTCGGCAAACCGATTTGATCGTTGCCGGAGCAGAAGCAGCCCTTCGCCGAGGCCGACGTTTAAATGTAAAAAAAGGACAGTTCCTCGCCCCTTGGGACGCTAAAAATATTGTCGATAAGGCGCGAGCCGTCGAAGAGAAAATCGGCATCAAAGGCAAACCGGAATGGCTTTGCCTCACCGAGCGCGGGACGAGCTTCGGTTACAATGCACTCGTGGTAGATATGACCGCATTCCAGGTCATGTCGGGCTTTGGAGTTCCGACGATTCACGACGCCACTCATTGCGTCCAATCACCGGGAAGCGGAGCAGGTGGGAAAAGCACAGGCGGAAAACGCGAGATGATCGAAGTGCTAGCTCGAGCCGCGATGGCCGCCGGTGCGGATGGACTCTTTATGGAATGCCATCCGAGGCCGGAACTTGCAAAAAGTGACGGCCCGAACGCATTCTACTTAGAACACGTCGGGGCTTTCGTTCGTCAGATTTTGGAATTCCGTAAGCTGGCAAAAAACTTGCCGAAGCTCATCACGAAATAATTAGAGCAAGTTCGCTTGAGTCTTCGCGCTTAATTTCGCCAAGGCTTGCGCAGATTTGTTCGACGCTTGAGCGGAGGCTTTAGCTCCGTTTTTCTTGTCGTGCTTCATTCCTGGCAAAGTCTTTTGGCCGCGCGTAGATGCTTCTTTCGAGGCTCGAATGAATGCGGTGAAAAGCGGGTGGGGAGAGAGCAGTTTCGACAGAAATTCAGGATGAAATTGGCAACCGAGAAACCACGGGTGATCGGGCAGTTCGACTATCTCAACGAGCTCTTCTCCGGTCTTCGGATTCACGTTCTTTCCAGAAATAACCAGGCCCTTCGACGCGATCTCGTCTCGGTACACATTCGAAACTTCAAATCGATGCCGGTGACGTTCCGAAATTTTATCCATTCCATAAGCGGTGAAAGCCTTCGTCGGCTTTCCGGCAAATTTCGGAAGCACCTGGCATTCATAGGCTCCGAGCCTCATGGTGCCGCCGAGATCGGTTACTCCTTTTTGGGACTCCATCAAATCGATCACGTTTAGATTTCCATCTGGACGAAATTCCGCGGAATTTGCATCCTTCATGCCGCAAACATTTCGCGCGAATTCGATCGTGGCTAACTGCATTCCGAGACAAATTCCAAAGAACGGAACTCCCTCCATACGCGCGAACTCGATTGCGCGAATTTTTCCTTCCACGCCTCGCTCACCGAAACCGCCCGGCACGAGAACACCGTCCACCGCTCTGAGCGATTCGAGGTTGCCCGCTTCGATATCACTGGAATCGATGTAGACCATTTCCACTTTCACGTCGTTTGCGACACCGGCGTGAATCAACGCCTCGCTCAGCGATTTATAACTCTCTTGCCAATCCGTGTATTTTCCGACGATCCCGATTCGAATACTGGATTTCGGATTCACGATTTTTTCAGCAAGTTTTCGCCACTGAGAAAGGTCGGGCGTGGAAGCCCAGATTCCGAGACGCTCTGCAATTTTTTCATCTAGTTTTTCATCGTGAAAATAAAGCGGAACTTCGTAAATAGAACTGACGTCTGGGCAACTAAAAACGCAATTCGCGTTCAAGTTACAAAAAAGCCCGATTTTTTCTTTCACTTCCTGAGGGATTTTTCGGTCGGCGCGACAAAGCAAGATATCCGGCTGGATCCCGATCTCGCGCAGTTCCTTCACGGAGTGCTGAGTGGGTTTAGTCTTAAGTTCTCCGGCCGTGGCAATGAACGGGACGAGCGTCAAGTGGACGTAAAGCACATTCTCCGGCCCGTACTCGACTTTCATCTGTCGAATCGCTTCGAGAAAAGGAAGGCTCTCGATGTCCCCTACTGTACCGCCCACTTCGACGATGGCGAGATCAGCGTCCTCTGCGGCAGCTAAGATGTGCCGCTTGATTTCATCTGTGATGTGCGGAATCACTTGGACGGTTTTTCCGAGGTAACCTCCCGCCCGCTCGCGTCGAATCACCGTGTCGTAAATCCGCCCCGTCGTGAAACTGTTCTTTCGGCTGAAATTCGCGTGTTGAACAAATCGAGAATAATGACCAAGGTCGAGGTCCGTCTCAGCGCCGTCATCTAAAACAAAGACTTCTCCGTGTTGAAAAGGCGACATCGTACCGGGATCGACGTTCAGGTACGGATCCATTTTCGCCATCGTGACCTTAATTCCACGCTGCTCAAGCAACATGCCGATGGAAGCCGCGGCAATTCCTTTCCCAATGCTGGACAAAACGCCGCCCGTAACGAAGATAAATTTTTTCTGTTTTGCCATTTATGCTCCCTTTAAAATCGCGCGCACTTTTTCGAGTTCATCGGGAGTGTCTACCCCGATGGAGAGGAAATTGATTTCTTTGATGCCAATTGCAATTCCGTCTTCGAGCGCTCTGAGCTGCTCGAGCACTTCCGCTTTTTCCAATGGGCTTGCCGATAGCGAGCGAATGCGGAAGAGGCATTCTCGCGTGTAAGCATAGATCCCGACGTGGCGGCGACAAGCAAACGGTTCGCCCGACTGAGGTGCAGGAGAACGCGAGTAGGGAATGGGATGACGCGAAAAATAAATCGATCGGTCCTTTGAATCTGAGACGACCTTTACGACTGCTGGATTGGTGAGATCCGAAGCGTCCCGAATGGGCGTCATCATCGTGGCCATTTTAAAACGGCCTGAAGTCACTAAACGAACCACTTCCGCAATCGCAAGGGGGTCCATGAGAGGCTCATCACCCTGAATGTTTACATACACGTCTGCTTCAAATTTTTCTGCAACTGCGGCGACGCGGTCAGTCCCAGATGGGATGTCTGCGGCGGTCATCATGACCTCGCCTCCAAATCCCCTAACGGCGTTCGCGATCCGTTCGTCATCCGTTGCTACGATGACTCTATCGAGAGCCGTCGACGCTTTCGCACGCTCATAGACCCATTGGATCATGGGCTTTCCATGGATATCTGCCAGTGGTTTGCCGGGAAGCCGAGTGGCGGCATACCGAGCGGGAATAACGGCAAGAACCTTCATGGAAGTTTAGCTTAGTCGAAAGGCCGACACGTCTCAAGACTGTCCCGAAGCGTCACTGTAAAATAAAATACGGACGTGTGATTTGAGGGGCCAGAGGAGCCGTGAGCGAGTCTGAGGCGAACTAAAGCAAAACGAGAGGCGCTGCGGGTCGCTCCTCTCGGTAATCTGTGGGTGGATCTGACCCTCATCGCCCCGGCATATCGCTTGCTCTCTAAGGCCTCGAGGAAACCACCATGAAAGAGAAAATTTTAGAGAAGACTAGCCCCACTGAGGATCTTCGCGACCAGTTTGAAGCAGGCTTTGAATCAAAATCCTTCACCAGCAATTTTAAGCAGTATAGCCAAGATTTTCAGGACAACGACACCTCCGCTCCTGGAATTGATAACGACTACGCCACTACTGATGGAAATACTCAGCAATGGATCGGGTTACGAGCGCTCGATAGAAGCGACTCCCCGGGAGAAACCATCCCTACTCCATCTCCAGTCGGTGAATCTCGCAGAGCACACACTCCAATGGATGATCGGCTCCGTGAAGGAGTTTATGCAGCTCTTACCGACGAAGCCGCTAATTACGCAGGCGATGTCGAAGTAGAAGTTCTCGGAGGAGTCGTCGAACTCAGCGGAACGGTTCCTGAAGAAGAAATGAGAGCGAAGATAGAAAATTTAGCTCTGGGAATTCCAGGAGTGGAGAATGTCAAAAATCTTCTCACCACTCGTCGCGGGGTCGCGCGAGGAGCGCCAGAGACACGCGCTTAATCATCATTCGATCGATTCTCTAAACGGTGATTTCAAGCTCCGGCCGCCAAATTCCTTTCCACTCTTTCAAACGTACGATCGGCTTGATTCTGGTGGTTACTCCGTTCTCAGGAGCGATGGGATATTCGATAAAAGCGTAGGTCAGACGTGTTTTTGTACCGTATTCGGAAAGGTGAAGATTCGTCACTTCATTCCACGTGCCTTCGTTAAAATATTCCTTCCCCTCACGGTATTGGCGGTAAGCGAGCACATGGGTATGGCCGAAAATGACTACATTCACGTCGATCTGATCGTCGAGAATTTTAAACGCGATTTTATCAAACGCGGGATAAAGCGTGATTTCTCGCCAAAGATTCCAGGGCGCGCTCACGCCTTTCCGAATTTGGTAACGGGTTTTTAAAATGAGAGACTGAAGGGTGAAGAGGACTACTCCGATCCCCGCCTTCACGGCCCACCAGAAATCATGGAGGATACTCCAAACCATGAAATCTCCAAAAGGCCGCACTTTATCTAGGTGAGCACGCTGTTGCTTCAGTTTCGGCATGAAAACCGCAACAAAGAGTGAACCCCAAGGGAGATCGAGAACGGGCTCGGGCATTCCTCGTGTGATAAAAGGTTTCTCTAGATTCAGACGTGCGAATCGCTCGTATTGCTGCCCGTGTTCGATCCAAACACCGTCGAATACATACTGAGCCGGATAAAATCGAACTTCTGATCCGGTAGCGCCCGAAAATGTTTTCTGAGCCCCTGGAAAGATCATTCCCACATCGTGATTTCCGATCACATACGCGATGGTGTGCCCAGGAGTCGAAGCCCATCGACGAAGTGCCATGAAAAACTCGGGATGTCCGGAAATGATTTTTTGGACGGCATACACCTGGGAGCGGTCCGTAAAAAGATGGGTATGAACTCCGTAGTAATCAATCTGAAGTAAATTTAAAATGTCGCCGTTTAGAATCAGTTCTACTTCTGCATCGGCATATTCACCGGTTCGGTAGTAAGCAAGAAACTCCGAAAACTCCCGGTCGTAAATGAAGTCTTCTAAAATATTTTGGGTGCCATCTTTAAAATAGCGACCCTTTCCTAGATGGAAATCTGAAACCACAAGCTTGAAACGTTTCGGATTCACCAGTCCGACCGTCGAATCAAGCATCTGGCTTCTTCACTTCGGCAACGTAAACGCAGTTTCTACTCTCTTTTTTCGCAACATACATCGCGTGATCGGCTTGGTCGATAATGTCTTCTTTTGTATTCGCATGATCGGGAAATACGGCCACCCCGATGGAAATGGTGATCTTTAATTTCAATCCGTCGTCTTTTAAAAATTCGGAATTCTCAACCGATTTCCGAATCCGCTCTGCCACGAGCTTTCCCATCGGCAGATCACAAGGAGTCAGAATCGCGACAAACTCATCGCCGCCGTACCGAACGATGGCATCCGCGTCCCGAACGTACGCCTTTAACTTCTGACCCAGTTCGGAGAGCAGTTTTGAACCGTGAACGTGTCCGTGCTGATCGTTTACGTGCTTAAATTTGTCAGCATCGATAAAGAGAACGACGAAAGAACTGGAGGCGCTTTTGGATTTTTCGATTTCGCGGTCCAGGACCGTCGAAAGGTACCGGGTGTTATGTAATCCCGTAACATCATCGACGTAAGCCATTTCTTGAACACTTCGATAGCGAACGATATTTTGACCGGTGACATCGATCTGCGCTCGCAGAATTTTCAGGCGGCCTTCGAACTCTCCAAACGGTTCTGGTTTCTTCGGCGAGAGGGCAAGGAAGTAGTAAGTTCTATTTCCAATGCATTGAAATTGGAAAGCGAATACGGAAGGTGTAAGCGCCGTCCGCTCAACAAAAGCGGAGACTTGCGGTTCTTGGAGCCCCCCCGGAAGAGCAGCTGATTTCGAGGCAATCTCGAATATCTCTGTCATCCCGTTATCCGAGCCCTGATCGCTGTCTTCAACAACCATCTCGCCTTTAGAACCAAACGATATGACGCATGATTGGGAGGATTGCAATTCGCGCGACAGGTAACTCCGAACAATCGCGAAAATTCGAGTCTCGTCGATCGATGCAGAAATCATCTGACAACTGTTCACGAGGTTAAGATACCGAGAGTAAACCCCGTCCTCTTCAAAAAGAGTTTTTCGATCGATTCCGCGTCGAACGGCAAGCCGAAAGGTATCGAGGTGGATCGGCTTGCGAAGGTAATCTTCCGCGCCATTTCGGATCATATTAACGGCTTCTTCAATCGTCGCATCGTCCGACACCACGATCACCGATGACTCTGGGTGGAGCCTCTTGATTCGTTCCACAAGTTCCGATGGATATGGGAGATCGATCACGACCAGGTGGTACCGCACCCGAATAATCCAGTTCACGGCATTTTCAATCTGACTCATCACATCGATGTGACACTCGACCATATCGCGAATCAGCGTTCCGTACACTTCCGTCTGTTTCGTATCTTTTCCAAGAAGGAGTACGTTAAATTGCATGGCTAAGCCGCGGAAGTGCGGTCCTTTTCAGTAGTGATCGTAGAGCCGAGTAATGCTTCCTCTTCTGGAGAAAGCAACCCACCTGCGACGCGTACGATTTGAGCTGCTTTAGCGAGCTTTTCTCTAAGCTGCTGGTTCACTCTTTTCTCTTTTTCGAGCTGATCTTGAAAAATATCCATATTGAATTCGATCAAATCTAATTTTCTCTTTAATTCGATAATTTTATTTTCGCGGGCCCCTAGCAGGGCCTCAGAATCTTTTTTCATGATTTCGAGACGATTCTCGAGTTCTTTCTCGCGCGTCCTGATTTTTCGGATATCTCCACGAACCCGCTCCTTCAGTCGCTCCGTCGCATCGGTCGCTTCGCGAACTTGAAGTTCCATTACGCGAACCTTTTCATTCCGGCGCTTCATTTCAAATTTTAGTTCTTCGAGCTCTTTCTGTGCAAACTCCAAAGCGACTGACTTTTCTTTTTCAAATCCGCTGATCCGTCGATCCTGATCCTGAGCCAAGTGAGCGAATTCTGACGAAATGGTTTTTTCATGCCGCAACTGGTTTTCGAGAGATCCGATGTGGTCTTTTGCTTGGCGAAGCTGAGTCGACAGCGCAGAGACATCTTGCTCTCGGAGACTGAGGTATTTTTTTAACGTTTCTACGTCGGGAGCATTCATGGCTCCGCCCGGTACGACCGCATTCCCGAGAGGTTCTTGATAGGAAAGCGGATTCACATAAGCGCCCCGTCCGAGATAAGGCATCGCGGAGAGGGCATCTGAATCTAATTCTTCGGTAACCGCCGGACGTGCCACCTGGACTCGAGTCGGCGCCTCTTCGGACGGCAACTCGGCCATCAAAGGAGTAATGACGACACTCGTCGGCTGATCATCCGAAAGGTGTCCGATGTTTGCCAGCACGCTCGTAGGGGGATCAACTTCGGTCGGCGTCGATGACGGCGCAACCGCGAAGATATCGAAAGCAGGTACTTCGTCCGCGCCGTCGATTTTCGGAGATTCCAGACCCATATCCGGGGCGTCGAAAACGAACCCCAAATCAGACGCGGGAGCGCTTCCGTTTTCTGCTGACTGAATTCCGTAAATACTGGCGCCGTCTTCGATTTGGATGCCCGAGAACGCCGGGGCTGCGACGATGGATAGTTTAGTCGCTTCATCGACAGGAGCAGGAAAATCTAACGACGCTAAATCGTCCGAAGGCTGGAAACCTTCTCCATGCGAGAGGCGAGTACCTAAAATTTCGTCAATAATGTGGATGAAGTCGCGATCGTCGACTGGCAAACGCAAATAGGCATTTGCCCCGGCCGGAGTCGCTTGGTGCTGAAGGCACTGAGCGTCCGTCCAACTGGAAGTGGTTAAAATCACGGGGACTTGAGGAAATCTCGGATGAGCTTTGATAGCCTCGCCCATCTTCACGCCATCGGAGTCATGCCCGACAAAGAGCGTCGTACTTGCTCCATGCATCCGGAAGACGAGCTCACATTCGCGAAACTCCGAGCACACCACCACACCCACTCCGAGTCGGCGGAGGGTTGTGAGTATCGGAGCGTCTTGCAAGTGAGGATTCAGGAAGAGAATCTTCATCATTCAGCTTATCGGCGGCATACCGCCCAAAGTTGACACTGAATCACGAGAAAGTTAGCCTGCTTCTCCATGAGCGATCGATTGACCTTAGTGGTCTTCAAAGACCACCTCTCTTCCAGAACGCTGACCTTACGGCTGAGCTGGCTGCGTGGCCTGGGCATCGCTCTGCTGAGCGCCATAGGTCTGACGGTGGTTTCTGCCGCCCTCTTCTTTCATGCTTATCGGCAAACTCTGCATTCGGGTACAGTCGGAAGTTCTGCGCGCGAAGAAGATGCCGAGAAAGAATTGGCGGAAACCAAAGCGGCCTATGAATCCTTGAAACAGCAGGCTGTGAATTCTGCTTCTTCCGGCGGCAGTACTCTAGCGGGAATCGCGAATTCCTTCAGCTCCCTCCCCAGCGAATCTCTCTTGGAAAAGTTACCTCCCATCGAATCCCTCCCCTTTCGACTGGAGACTTTGAAGGCTCAATGGAAAGGAAGCACGCTTCAAATTCGAAGTGCGATCGAGTATTCGCGCGATGATGGCGGAAATCAGCAAGGACATTTCGTGATTTTGGTCCACGGTCCGCAACTCTTACAAGCCTACCCAGCCGGTGTGTTTAATCCGATAGGGACCACTTCACTCATTCGCCCCGACGGTGGAGAATTTTTTTCGGTGAGTCGCTACCGGGAAATCAAAGCTGACTTCGGTCCGTTCGCGCATCGGGATGATGTTCAGTCAATCGAGATGATGATCTTTGATTCGCGAAAGCGCTTGGTTTATTTGAATCGCATCGGGCTAGAGTCTTTGGGAAAAGCTCCGGCCGCTCCTTTGAAAAAAATCGAGAAAGCTCCCGAGCCAGAGGAACCTCGTGCTGAGGAAGGCACCACTCCTCCCAGCGACGACACCCCCTCTAATCTTCCAACTCCCGGGGCTACCCCATGAAGAAAAGTGACCTGAGCGCAAACGTCATTCAGGAAACTGAAGTCACGGTCATCGGGGAAGGCGTTCACTTGAACGGCATTTTGGAGTTCGTCGGAGTGGTGCGCGTCTACGGAAAACTATCTGGGGAAATAAAGGCGGGCCCCAACTCTTCAGTCATCTTAATGGAAAGCGCCGTCATCGAGGGTTCGCTCGACGTGGAGTCCGTAGTAATCGCAGGATTTGTTCGCGGTAAAGTGCGGGCAACGACTCGGGTATCGATCGAAGGCACCGGACGTGTGATTGGAAATATCGAAACACCTTCGATCAAAATCGATTTCGGTGCGTATCTCGAAGGCGAAACAGAGATGACTGGAAAGTCGAAATCTCCTTAGTGGCAGAAGTTTTTAGAGCAGCGAATTTGCGGAAATTCTCCGAAACTTCTTAAATCCCTTCGCGCGAAGACTCTTTTCAATTTCTTTCGCGTCTCCGGCCACCACGATGACCATTTGGTCTAAGTGAAAGGCCTCTTCTACGGCATCCACCACGGACTCTCGGGTAACCGCAGAGACTTTAGGAAGAAATTCATTCATGTAATCAGGGCCTAAATGAAAGGAATAACCATTTAACCAGCGGCTGGCGACCGCGCCCAGAGTCGAAACACTGAGCGGATATCCTCCCAACAGGTAGTCCTTTGAGATTTGAACTTCTGAATCGAGGATGTCGGTCGCCTTCATAAGCCGAAGTTGGCGAATCGTTTCCTCGATCAACTTCCCCGTATTCTGCGTCGCGGTGGCTGAACCGATCGAAAAAAACGCCAGATCTTTATAATAAGTGAGAGTCGACTGGATGCCATAAGCTAATCCGAGCTTGTCCCGCACCACGAGATTCAACCGGCTGTTAAAATATTCTCCCAAAAGCGCATTGGCGACTGCGAGCGAATAGCGCTTTTCAGAATGGATTCCCGGTATTCGAAAACCTAGGCGAATCTGCGCTTGCGGCACTCCCGTTCGGTCAATCACCAGAACTTCGCGCTGCTCCGCAGATTTCTTTTGGGAAAGCCCGAGCGAAAGCTTCGGGTCACCGTAAACGACTGCTGTCTGTTTCGGTTTTTTCCCTTTCCAATCTCCATACAAAGAAATGATTTTTCCGCGGAAAGCTGCACGATCGACCCGACCCACCACCATGAGGACGGAATTCGGAGCCACAAAATGAGTCCGATAAAAACTCTCGGAATCCCTCACGGTGATCTTGGAAAGCTCGCGCACATCTTTCACGCTGCCTCGACCATAGGCAGTACCGCTCAGTATTGCCCGTCCAAAGCCATACCCAGACAAGGCTTCGACAGAGTCCGGCAGATGTTTCCAGCTTTCGGCTATTTTAATTTTCTCTTTATTAAACTCTGTCTCAGAAAAGTTCGGACTGAGAGCCATCCATGACAGGATTTCTAAAAGGGCATCTGCATCTTGAGAGAGGCCGTGCATCCCGACGGTGATTCCTTCTTCGTCGGCCGAAGCAAAACCCGAGGCACCCAGGCTTTCCACTTTTTGTCCGATGATTTGGGCAGACAAACCTTTTGCGCCCCGTTCGAGCATCCGAGAAACCAATTCGACCGTTCCCGATTTTCCTTTAGGATCTTGCTTCGTTCCTGATTCGATCAGCAGTGCGATATCCACCACGGGCAGCTTATCATCTAAAAACCACGCCACCTTCATCCCGTTAGGCAAAGTCTCGAGGATAGGCGCGGGCAACCGAAATTCAGCAATTTCAGTGGCCCAAGTCGAAACACTGATCGCCAAGAAAAAAACCAATCCCACCACGCTTAATTTTTTCACGGATGCACTCTTTCTTTTCGATTCGGCACGAGCGTGACCACATTCTTTCGAGCGGGAATCAAATACATCCGGGCCACCCGAACAACGTCGGCACTCGTTACTTTTGCATACTTAGCCAAATCTTCTTTAAACCGGGTGGGGTCTCCAAATATGGCGTCCACGGTTCCGATTAAATTAGCGAGCCCTTGGGATGTCCGAACACTGTCGACCGTCTGAACGGTGAGTTGCCGGACCGCCGTTCGAATCTCTGTTTCGGTCACTCCCTTAGTCTGAACATCGGTAATCAAAGCTTCGACCGCGCGCTCGAATTCAGCTGACGATCGGCCGCTTTTTAGGGTGGCACTGACCAAAAACAAACCGGGATAGAGCGGAGTATAGTTCACGCCCCCCAGGGCGAGAGCGAGATCCTGATTCTCGACGATTTCCCGGTAACCGCGGGACGAGTTTCCAGAAAAAAGGATATTTGACAGCACATCGAGCGCGTAAGTGTCCTCTTGAGATGCACTCGTCGAAGGGTAAGCGAGAGTGACTTTTTCCGAAGCGACTGCATCTTTGAGTTCTTGGCGACGCGCCTCGGCCTGGATAGGCTCCGCAGAGACCGGTCGTTTCGGACGACCTTTTCCAGGAATCGATCCGTACGCCTTTTCGATTTGAGAAAACACAGCGTCTGCTTTCACATCTCCCGCAACGACGACCGTCACGTTCCCCGGCTGATAATAAGTCGCAAAAAAATCTTCGAGATCTTTCAATTCCATGCGTTTTAGGTCTTCTTCGTATCCGATGACTGGCCATCGGTAAGGATGAGATCTAAAGAGCAGAGCCCAAATTGCTTCCTGCATTCGACCCTCAGGAGAATTCTCCGTACGCATCCGGCGCTCTTCGAAAACCACTTGGCGTTCCGTGAAGAGCGCTTCGTTGTCGACTTTCAGATTCATGAGTCGGTCCGACTCCAGATCGATTGCCGTCTGTAAGAGAGTCGGCACCATGGTTTCGTAGAAAACAGTGTAATCTCGCGTGGTGAATGCGTTAACGCTGGCACCTTTTGCTTCCAATCGATTGAAAAAGGCGCGGGGTCCGTATTTTTCCGAATCCTTAAACATCAAATGTTCGAAAAGATGGGCCATTCCGGTCAGCCCGAATTTTTCATCCACCGAACCGACATTTACCCATGTTTGGTAAGCCACGATGGGAACCGTGTGGTCCTCGGCAACCAGAATTTTCAGACCGTTTGACAATTTTTTTTGGACCAGAGGAAAACGAAGGCCCAAACGATCGAGCTCGAGGTTTTCAGCCCGAGTCGCAGCCGATTCCTGGCCGACTACGAGGGGCTGAGCCGGCCTCGGAGAGCTTGCGCATGAAAACGACAATATCAAAACTAAACTCGGTAAAAATCGCTGAAACTTCCATTGCTTCATCAGATCCATCCATTCGTTCGGTACCAGTCGACGGCATCCTTCATTCCCGATTCCAAATGAATCTGGGGACGCCAGCTCGTCTTTGTCATGAGTTTTAGATTACTGCAGGTCCAGTAATCGGGAAGGATTTCGTGCAATTTATCGCGGTTGAGAACAAATGACTTTCCCAGCACTCGTCCTACAATAGTCGCCGCCACGGCAGCAAAACGAAGGACGGGAGCAGGGAGCGGCAGTGTGAAAGTTTTAACGCCTAATGCACTTGCCATAGCCCCCATCAAGCGAGATGCCGAAACTTCTTCACCGGATGAAATGTAAAACACATCTCCATTCGAAACCCTTTCGGCGGCCACTGTTCCGAGAGTCGCAATGGCTTCGACTAAATCAGACGAGTGAATGACTGAATAATATTTTTCTCCGTCTGCCGTCGATGCCGCAAATTTCGGGATAATTCTTTTCGCAACGGTCTTAACCAGAAGCAGCGTTGCCTGATCTTTCGGACCATACACGAGCGGCGGCCGAAGAATCAGCGGCAAAAAAGCATCCCGGTGACGAAGGAGCTCAGCTTCTCCTGCGCGCTTACTTTCTCCGTAGGCAGAAACCGGCGCGTCCACATCATTTTCTGTTCGAGGAGTCGAAGTCGGGGCAGGGCCTCCCGCCGCCATACTGGAAACATACACGAATCGCTTAACCCTGCCTCCGCCTGACTGGTTCACTTCTTCCGCTGCTCGCGCTAGGTTAGCGGTGCCTTCGGCATTGAATCTGAAATATTCTGTTCGGTCTTTTGCTGCGATGACTCCCGCTAAATGGAAAATCACGTCCACATCGGCAACTGCACGCTTTAAACTTTCGAAGTCGGTGATATCGCCTTCACGGCGCCGATAGTCTAATCCTTGAAGATGCCGATCCGAGGACGTTTTTCTCATCAAGACGTCCACGGAAATCCCGCGCCTCGTCAAACTTTCTATCAGGGTACTTCCAATAAAACCGCTACCGCCGGTCACTAGTGCTTTCATCTCGATTTTCCAGATAAACCCGCTAACTTAAGAGAGTCAATGAGTACGACCAACCCTCTTGAAAAGACCCCCTCCCTTTTTTGGGAAATGACGATCCTGGGCTGCGGCACTTCGACCGGAGTTCCGCTATTATTCTGCGAATGTTCCGTCTGCAAATCTGTGAATCCACGCAACCATCGACTTCGCACGTCCGCATGGATGAAGTTTGATGGACGCAGTATTCTCATCGACACCTCTACAGATCTCCGCCAGCAGGCCCTTCGCGAGAAAATTCCTCGCATTGATGCCATCCTTTTCACTCATCCCCACGCAGATCACGTTTCAGGGATCGATGAGATTCGTTCTTTCAATTATGTGCAGAAAGAACGAATCCCTGCATTCGGAAACCACTGGACTTGCTCCGAGCTTCGAAATCGCTTCCCCTATCTTTTCTCCTCCACGCTTCCAATAGAAGGCGGTGGAATCGCCGGGATCGACTTACACGAATTCGATGCGAAGTGTGAAACCCTTGAGGTAGCCGGTACGAACGTCACACCCATCGCGCTCAATCACGGGAGCCAGGAATGCATTGGATATCGATTTGGGGATGTGGCCTATCTCACGGATTGTAGCTCGATCTCAGAAGAAGCCCAGACCCGGTTGCAGAAACTGGATTTGTTGGTGCTGGACTGCTTGCGACTCCTTCCACACAGCACGCACTTTAGCTTGGCTGAAGCTTTAGAGATGGTGGAGCGACTGAAACCTCAGCGCACCGTTCTCACTCACCTAGGCCACGATTTTGATTACGAACTTTGGAGCGCTAAACTTCCTGCGGGGGTCTCCCTCGCCTATGACGGAATGAAACTATCCGGAAACTTTCCACTCCCGAACGGAGAAGCAAAATGATCGTCGGCGTCCCCAAAGAAATCAAAAACAAAGAGAACCGAGTGGGAATGGTCATCGCAGGAGTTCGTGCACTCACGAGTGCGGGACATAAAGTGATCGTGCAAAAGAATGCTGGGGTCGGTGCCGGAATTTCGGACGAAGACTATCGGAAAGCCGGCGCAAATATTCTCGAATCTGCAAAAGAGATCTACGAGAAATCGGAAATGATCATGAAGGTGAAAGAGCCTTTGCCAGATGAAATTCCGCTTCTTCGCGAAGGACAGATTCTCTACACCTACCTCCACCTCGCGGCTGACGAGCGCCTCACGAAAGCACTGATGGAACGAAAAATCATCGGGATCGCCTATGAGACCATCCAATCGCTAGATGGAACTTTACCCCTTCTCGCACCGATGTCAGCAGTAGCCGGAAGAATGGCAACCCAAATCGGCGCGTCTTATTTGCAGCACGATCATGGCGGCAAAGGCATGTTGCTAGGCGGAGTTACGGGAGTCGACCGCGCGCGAGTGGTGGTCCTCGGGGGCGGCGTCGTAGGAGTAAACGCCGCAAAAATGGCGGTCGGCCTCGGAGCCCAAGTCACCATCTTAGATACGAACATGAACCGACTGGATTACCTCGCAGACATTTTTGGAAACGAGATCACCACGCTTTACTCAAATTCCGAGCAAATCGAAAAAGCCGTCGTTCATGCGGATCTCGTGATCGGCGCCGTTTTAGTTCCCGGAGCGAAAGCTCCGAAGCTCGTGACCCGCGATATGGTTTCCCGAATGCAGCCCGGAGGGGTTATTGTCGATGTCGCTGTCGACCAAGGAGGATCGGTAGAAACCTGTCGCCCGACTTCGCACGAGCACCCTACTTACGCAGTAGACGGAGTAATCCACTACGCAGTGCCGAACATGCCCGGCGCAGTGCCTCGGACTTCGACCTACGCGTTGACGAATGTGACGCTGAAATATGCGCTGCTGATCGCAAATCACGGGTGGAAGGGTGCCATCACCAAGGATCAAGCCCTCTGGAAAGGCGTAAACGTCGCATCCGGAAAGTGCGTTTATCAAACCGTGGCCGATGACCTCGGATTACCCTTTGAACCCCTGCGGGTGTAAGCCGGCTTCGATCTAGGGATTGTAACCCCACTCCACAGCTGGCAAACTTGTAATCACGATGTCCGACGCGCCTGCAGAAAAACCAGAGAAGCCTAAGAAATCACTCCCGATCGGAGTGATTTTAGGCGCTTTAAACACCATTTCGCTTCTCGGTTTACTCGGAGTGTTGGTTTACACCCAAATTCTCTACAAACGCCCGAAGATCACGGAGAACATCGAACGGGAAAAAATCACTCAAGAGTTCGCGAAAAAGCCTTCCGAGATGAAACGGACGATTGTGACCTTCGATCCAATCCAAGCGAATTTAAAACCAAGCGCCATCGGTGTTCAGGTCCCGGGTGGACCTCCAATGCAAATGAAGTCGCACTTCCTGACGATGACGATTGCGCTGGAGCTGATCGATTCGGATTTCGAATCCTCCGTGAAAGGTCGACTCCCTCAGTTTCTGGACATGCTCCTCCGCCAACTGGGCGAAACAACGGTCGAAGAACTTTCCAGCGTTCAAGGTCGATTCTTACTTCGTTCTAAAATCGCAGGACTGATGAACGACTTAGTGCGAGCGGAAAAGAAATTGCCTGCGACTTCCACCCCCATCGTCGCAAACGTTTATTTTTCAGATTTCGTTGTGCAGTAAGGCTGAAACGAAAAGTGCCCGACTCTCGGCGAGAATCGGGCACTCTCAGGATCGTTTGAAAATTTTTAGAACTTAACGCCGACGGATCCTACGATACCGAGTACCGTCTTCAAGTCGTTGTCCGATGCTCCGTTGACGAATTTATAAAAGTCGCCCTGCCAAAGCATCCCGGCATCCAAGCCGAAAGTCGTGAATTCGTCCCAGTTCAGAGCAACGCCCAAGTCGACTTCCGTTCCCAGCGATGAACCCTGATCTTTCACCGCGTTCACGGCGCTGTAAGCCCGAGTGCGCGTGTTGAAAAACCGCTGTCCGGCCTGAGCGGTTTTTTCCGCCGTGGCTGCAACAAAAGCTCCAGTGAAACGCCACTTGTCGGCAGTCAGCGATGCTCCCAGAGCCGCATAGCGAGCGTTTGTGATCGGATCATCGTAAATGGACTTCACAGAACCAGTGGTCGTGTTGTTCACATTATTATTTCCGCCGAAATTGCCGAAATTATAATTGAACATCAGCAGTCCGAGTTTGTAGTTCGGGTGGAGGTAAACCATCGACCATTTGTCGGTCGTATTATTCGCGCTATTTCCCTGGCCGGGAACTTTACCGGCTTTCAAAAAGAAGTTCCAAGCGTCGCTTGCCCGGTACTTAACCTCGGTCGCAATCGCGAATGCCTTGTATTGACGGCCGATGAGCTCTCCTTTGAAAATCGGAGCTTCAATTCCGAAATCGATTTTGCCGACTCGTTTCTTTCCGTAAATATCCCAAATCGTGGTGTTCATCCCACCCGCCAGGTTATTCAACCAAACGGATTCGGATTGCGCTCCCGCGATGCGGCGGACGAAATTCACGCCCCCTTCGAAATCTTCGTCCTGGTTTTCATAGCGAAGGCCGAGTGAGTATTCGGAAAGCGTCGCGCCCCCCGTTGGATGGGCGCAAGCCACGCCACCGACACAAGTCCCGCCGACGGCATTCCCCATGTCGTACTTCGTGTGAGCAGGAATCAGAGAAAAATTCCCGAACTTCGAGATCATGCGGATCGTATCGCCCGTGGACTGGTAACGATCGAACACGCCTTCGCCGGAATTATGGACAATCCCCAGGCCCCAGTTAATCGGAGCACGTCCGACTTGAAAGGTTCCGATATCGGTTAAAAATTCTGCCCAAAAACGCTGAGCGCTGATCGTCGAACCGCCGCTGAACGTCGAGTTGTAGTAGCGCTGATCGGCGCGAGAGGCGCCCGGGTAGTCAGACCCATAAAAGCCAGTGATCGGATTTCCAAGCCACCATTCCGATTTGATCGAAACGTTATCGTTGATGATCAGTTTCGGACGGAGACGGAGGAAGAGGGTTTGGAATCGGGCATTCTGTGATCCCGATGCGGTCGTTTCATATCCACCTGCGCCAGTGGTAACGTTCGAGAGCGGCGCGTAGTTATTGATCATCACGGCTTCACCGCGGAACTGACCTGACCAATCGACATCCATCGCGGAAGCCTTCTGCGATACGACAGATAAGCCCGCCAATAAGAGAGCCGAGACCGCAAAAGACTTCACGTAAAAATAGAACGAGCTTTTCATCGAAATTCCTCTAAATCATGGATAATGAAAGGGTTGTATAGAGTCGGTTTGGAACCGTCAACCTTAAGCGCCCGTCGGTGACATCATGGAATTTGAACGCACTGCAGTAACTCCACTCCGAGAAGCGTGGAGAAAATTTCGAGAATTCCTGCGAAGCAACCGCCGCCTATTCGGATGGAGCGTGTTCGCATTCGCATTCATTCTCCTTCTCATTTTCGCTTTCACGCTCCGCGCAGGTTACAAACAACTAGAAACTGCCTTCAGTCACGAAAATGAATTTGTTCCAACACGGTTGTTTTCAGATGTTGAACGCATCGTTCCCCCTATGAGCCGCGCAAAACTTCTGAAGCGCCTGAAAGCTCTCGGATACTCCCCAACGACGCCTGACTCTGAAACACTGAAGATCACGCTGCATCCGTTTGATTATCCGGTCGATGTTTTACTGCCGCCCGAAGATCCAACGCGTGAACTGGCCGGAAAAAATATTCGATTTACTTTCGGGGGTGAAAAGAAAAATTCCCTTTCTAAAATCGAACGAGAAAGGGACGGAACATTCGATGAAATTCCTTCCCTTTATTTAGAACCGGAAGTGATCGCGACGCTTTCTCGGTCAGATCCCGAAAGCAAACGGGAGATTAGACGGCTAAAAAAATTCGAAGACATTCCAGCTCCCATTTGGCAGGCCATTATTTCGATCGAAGACCCTCGCTACTTAGAACATGCCGGATTAGATCCTCGCGGAATTGCGCGCGCATTTTGGGTAAATATTCGTAGCGCAAAACTCGCCCAAGGTGGATCGACGATCACTGCGCAGCTCGTAAAAAATCTCATGGCGCGCAGGACGAGGAATATCGCGCTAAAATTCAACGAACTTTTTCTGTCCCTCCTCTTAGAAATGAAAACTTCGAAGGAAGCCATCCTCGAGAGGTACCTGAACGAGGTCTATTTAGGCCAAGTGGGATCGTACGAAATCCATGGCGTCGCCGAGGGTGCGAGGCTGTTCTACGGAAAAGATTTAAGCGAGCTTCACCTAGGGGAAGTGGCTCTGATGGCAGGTCTCATCCGTGGGCCTGGGTTCTACTCCCCTTACCGTTACCGAGAACGCGCAGTGGAACGCCAACACCTCGTGCTTCGAAAAATGGTCGAAGCGGGTTTCATTGCAGAAGACGAAGCCAAGCAAGCCGCAAAACTCCCCCTCCGCTTTCGCCCTCCCGTCAGTGCTGCAAATAAGGCCCCCTACTTCACTGATTTCGTTAAAGCCGAAATGATCCGCCAATTGAAAGATCGCATTTCGGAAACCGATATCGCAGCGGCCGGATTCCGGGTCTACACCACATTGAATCCGGAGATCGCAGAAACCGCCCAAGACTCCGTCGCGCGCGGAGTGGCCGTACTTGAAAAGAAACTGAATTTAAATTCCGCAGAAAATCCTGAAGAACGAATCGAAGGAGCGCTCGCCGTCGTCGATCATAAGACCGGTTACATCCGAGCCCTGGTGGGTGGTCGAAATTACGGCGATAGCACTTTCAACCGCATTTTAAACATGAAGCGGCAGGTGGGATCTACTTTCAAGCCGTTTGTTTACTTGACTGCTTTCCTGCAAGGGAATGATCCGAGTGGACTCGCCTATTCGACTGGGTATCCCGTCGAGGATGCGCCGTGGACACTCTCCTTCGATCACGACCGACAGAAATGGTCTCCCCATAATTACGAAAAAGGTTTTTTAGGCTGGATCCCGCTTCGGCTCGCGCTTGCGAAATCCATCAACACCGTCGCCGCTAAACTCGGCGTTCAAGTCGGAATTCCCGCGATCATCGAAACCGCGCGCGCGTTGGGAGTGCAGTCCGATCTTCCGAATGTTCCTTCGCTTTCACTCGGGGTTTCCGAACTCTCTCCTGTGGAACTCGTAACGGCTTACTCGACGATCGCTAATCACGGGGTGCAAGATGAGTTGACTGCGATTCGCGCCATCACCCAAGACGATGGCACCCTCTTCGCAAAATTTGTTTTCAATGCAAAACAGGTTTTTCCGCCAGCACCGATCGATCTCTTGATCGAAACGATGAAGAGCGTTTTCACCGAAGGAAGTGCAGCTGCAGCGGGTCCCGCTTACGGCTTCACTCGCCCAGCCGCCGGGAAAACCGGCACCACTTCGAATTACCGCGATGCTTGGTTTGCAGGCTTTACTCCGGACCTGACTACCGTCGTATGGGTAGGCGCTGACCAGAACGCAAGCCTCACCGAGAAAAAAACGGACGCGCTCGATCCGAAGGCTAAGAAGAAGAAGAAGCCCCTTCAGCTTACCGGAGCCAATGGCGCACTTCCGATCTGGGCAGACTTCATGAAACGGGCGCTAGAAGATTTCCCCACGGCTCCATTTCCGGAAAGTGAACACCTCAAGCAGGTTAAGATTGATCGCTATACGGGCAAAGGGGCCCAACTCTTTTGCTCTAGCGACCAAGAGTCCGAGGAATGGGTTATGCGCGATTTTGAGCCGAAAGGTTCGAGTTGCGAATCCCACTTTCCGGAGACGCAAAGCCGGACGTCGATTTAGCCTTCGAAATCGCTGCCATTCGGTCATACCAGGCCCACACGAGATCGAACCTTTCGGGAAAGTCGCTCGGAAATCCCGTCAAACGTAACTTTTCTAAAACTGAAAATGCCGCGATATCCGCTTGGGTCGGTTCATCAATCACGAAAAATTTTCGCGACCTTTGCAGCGGAGTTTTCATTCGGTAGAGGTCCTTTTCGAGACGAATTTCCAGCTCGCGATATTCAGCCTTTCCGAGCGCGTCTCGCTCGGTACACCATTTTTTCACATTCATGCCGAAGAAATGCTCTACCCAGTCCATCCAAATCCTCATTCGAGAACGGCGCTCGGGTGATAGCGGAGTGAGGGATTTTTTCTCAGGAAAATTTTCATCGAGGTAATCCAGAATGATTCCAGGTTGGTAAAGGACAAGATCTCGGTTTTCTAGAATGGGCAACTTGCCGTGGGGATTAGCCTTCGCGATTTCGGGAGGGAGATGAGAAGAGTCGATCTGCACGGACTCGAAACGCAGACCCTTTGCACGGAGTGCATACACCACCTGATTACTCTCGACGTCATCTCCGTGAACCAATCGAAGTCCTTCAGACTTCAAACGAAGTGAATGGTCAGACCTCGATTCAAGCCCCGCATTCACATTTTCTCTTCCATCAAAAACAAAGCAGTCGCCGCGATAATGCGCGCTACCCACTTCTTCGAAATACTTTAAAATTCCGCCATCAAGTTGGTAGACATCCTGAATCCCCAGATCCATGGCGAGGGCCGTCGCTTTTTCACAACGAATCCCCCCCGTACAAAACATGACCACTGTTTTATCCGCCAGGTTGCCCGCATTTTTTTCGAGCGCGGCTGGAAATTCCTTAAATGTCTCGATGTCGTAATGGACGGCGTTTTTAAATGTTCCTTCCGAAATTTCGTAGTCGTTTCGGGTGTCCAGCATCACGAATTCTTTTTTCTCATCGAACCAATTTTTCAAAGTACGTGCGTCAATTACTTTTCCGGTTTTTTCCTCCGGGCGAATGGTTGGACGACCCATTGCGATGATCTCGTCTTTTATTTTCACAATCATTCGCGCAAACGGGATCTTTGAAGAAAAGGATTCTTTCGGCGCCATCCCATTGAACTCGCCGTACTCTGAAAAAAGCCAATCGAGGTAAACGCGAAGAATCGATTCTTCGGCGGCAAGAAATCCGTTGATTCCCTCTTCACTCAGTAAAATCGAACCTTTAATGCCAGCCTCTTTGGCTCGCGATTTAATCGACTCTTTTTTCCGTTCGAGATCTCTCAAGGTCACGAAGCGGTAGAAAGAGACATTCAAAATAGGTTCGGCAAGACTCATGGATTACTCCTTACCCCACCCTGGAAAAGAGGGGAATGCCTGCCTGCGAAAGCAGCACGGAGGGCCGAATACCGATCCGCAAGGCGTCCATCTCGTCTATATGCGTTAAAGCCAGATAGAGCCCACATTCCAGCCATTTAGACCTGGTGCATTATGCACCGCTCTGATAAATGACTCCGCATGAAGCTCGGCTGGCTTTCCCTTAAATCCGGTTTCGAAAAGAATGAACGAGCGATCGTCATCGCGACTGGCGCAGCCTTGCTCACCGCATTTTTGATGAATCTCGAATTTAATTGGATCGAGTCCTCGCTCTACGACCTCCGAATGAGGATGCGAAGAAACCACGAATCCCATTCGAACATCGTTCTCATCGCAATCGATGACCATACCCTCACGAAACTCGATGAAGTTTCGCCACTACCTCTGGATCCTCATGTCCGACTTCTCGAAATGGTAGAGAAAATGAGGCCGCGCTCGATTGGTTACCTCGTCGATATGAACCGCGTGGCGCAAGCCTATCCCGAGCAAATCAGTGGCGAATTAGGGAGCCGATTTGTGGGAGTTGCTTCCCGGCTTGAAATGCAGGGAGTGCCGTTCCTACTCGGCACCCCTTTCGATATTAATGGCGAAGTCATTCCTCCCTTTCCTCTTTCTGCCGTTCCTCACGCGGTTTCAGTCATCCACAAAGACGGGAATGTTTTTGGCGAAGATAAGATCACTCGGCGCGCCCTGCTCACCCTTTACGGAAAGCCTTCGTTCCATCTGGAGCTTGCCCACCGCCTGAACGGACATCGGAGTGAAAATGGAATTCGCGGCCAATTCACCGATCCCGCGATTGAAGCCTCCTATTTCTTTTTTAATTACCAAGGGCCCACGGGTTACGGCCCGAAAGCCGGCACAAAATCCGATTACAAAACATTTTCGATGATTGACGTCCTAGAAGGACGAGTGGCGCGGCGGGAACTCGAAGGCAAAAACGTACTAGTCGGTTCGGTTAGTCGCACCGATTCGGAAGATTACGCATTCACTCCCTATTCAAAACGAGCTTTCGCAAATCCGAAACTCATCGTTCATGCAAACATTCTGGAAGCCGTGCTAGGAAATGACGGCATTGTGCGATCGCCCGACTGGTTAAATTGGCTGACCACGTTTCTACTGGTCGGTTTCGTGATTTGGTCCGTTTTTACTTACACTCCCCTCTACGGCGTTTTTAATACCCTCCTTCTGGCCTCCGGATTTTTAGTCGTAGGTCAGATTCTTTTTTCGGTTCGTGCACTGTGGATTCGGGAAGCCCAGCCTTTAGTGGGCATCTTTCTCTCTTATTACCTCGCTGTTCCCTATCGACTGATTCAGGAATACAAACGGCGATGGGACTATCAACAAAAGAACGAAATTCTGATGCAGGTGGAGGAGTTGAAAACGAACTTTCTGCGACTGGTGACTCACGATTTGAAAACCCCGGTGGCCCGAATTCAAGGCTTGGCCGAAATGGTTCTACGGAAATCGTCATCGCGGTTGGATAGCTTGGAGAAAGAAAATCTTCAGCACATCATGAATTCGACGGACGAACTGAATCATTTCATTTCGTCCGTGCTCGAGCTCACGAAAGTTGAATCAAGCCAAACGACATTGAACCTTGAATCGAAAGATGTGAACCAGGTTCTCGAACGAGTAGTTGAACGTTTCGACGCGCAGTCGCGCTCGTCTGGGGTGAAAATTCGAATGAATCTTGAACCCCTTTTTCCCATTCGAATCGATGTTTCGTTGATTGCGAAAGTCCTGACGAACATCATCGACAATGCGATCAAATACAGCCCCGCCGGTTCGGAGATCCTGATTCAAACAGTGGACCTCGGCGATACCGTTGAAATCTCGGTTAAAGACGAGGGGATCGGCCTCTCTCCAGAGGAACTGAAAAATCTGTTCACGCGGTTTTACCGAGCGCAAAACGACCAAACGACGAAGACCGCGGGCAGCGGGCTCGGACTCTACCTCACGAAGTTTTTCGTGGAAGCGCATCTCGGCCGCGTCGAGGTCGTCAGTGAGCAAAATGTCGGAAGCCTTTTCAAGATCATCCTCCCGGTCGCCCTTAAGGCCGAGGATGTGATCAAGCCCGGACTCAAGACCCAGTCACCTGCCTCTAAAGGAGAAGCCCATGTACCGCGTACTCGTAGTCGATGATGATTCTGATCTTCGCTTGACCGTTGCCTCTGCTCTTTCCGAGAACCATTTCCTCGTCGACCAAGCGGCGGATGGGGAAGAGGCCGTAAACAGAGTACGTGCAGGCAAATACGATTTAGTGCTCCTTGATGTAAACATGCCGAAACTGTCGGGCCTAGAAGCTTTGAAAGAGATCAAATCGCATGATGCTTCGATCATTGTGCTGATTTTAACTGCTTTCGCGAATATTCGCGATGCGGTCGAAGCCACGAAGGAAGGCGCCTACAACTACTTAGAGAAGCCTGTGAAGGCCGACAACCTCGTCTACATGGTCGAAAAAGCGCTTAAGGCGAACAAGATGGTGAAAGACATTGCTCTTTCCTCTCCGATCATCAAAATGCCGGGTGGCACTGAGTTCGTCGGCCAAAGCGTGGAGATGAAAAAAGTTTTCTCCATCATCGATAAGCTCTCCCGAGTAGAAACCGCGGTACTGATTCGGGGAGAGAGCGGAACCGGCAAGGAACTCGTTGCTTCTGCTCTTCACCATAATTCGCCCCGGAAAGATAACCGCTTCGTGACCATTAACTGTTCCGCGATCCCGGAGGCACTGATTGAGTCCGAATTTTTCGGACATGAAAAAGGCGCATTTACTGGGGCAGACGGTCGAAAAATCGGAAAATTCCAGTACGCCGATGGTGGCACCTTATTTCTCGATGAAATGGGCGACATTTCGATGGGCATGCAGGTAAAACTCCTGCGCGCGCTCCAGGAAAAGAAGTTCACCCCGATCGGTTCGAACCGGGAGATCGAAGTGAACGTGCGGATCATCGCGGCGACGAACCGAAACCTCGAAGAGATGATCAAAAAGAATGAATTCCGCGAAGATCTTTTCTACCGTTTGAATGTTCTTCCGATCCAACTCCCGCCGCTTCGCGACCGAAAAAGCGACATCGGCCATCTAGCGAAGTACTTCGTCGATAAGTTTAACCAGCAGCATCGAAAAGAAATCACCGGCATCTCTGCGGATGCGATGGAAGCCATGATGGCCCACCAATGGCCTGGAAATATTCGGGAACTCGAAAACGTGATCGAACACGCATTCGTGATCGAAAACACGACGGAGATTACCCCAGACTCCCTGCCGGAAACCGTTCTGGTTTCGGCTCGGTCGAAAGGACTCCTGCTCGGTGCCGTCATCCAGGCGGGATCGAAGGCGTCTGAGGCAGAGGATGAAATGGATATCCGGGCTTCTGTTCAGAACGGGACGATTCCCCTGAACTTAGCCCTGGAAGGTGCGGATGCTTCAGCATTCAAACTCGATTTTTCGAAGCTCGACTTCCAGGCGAATAAGGAGGAGTTCGAGAAACGCTTCTTGCTCTCGGCTCTAAAAGCATTCGGTGGGCGCATTAATCAAACCGCACTCCACGCAAACATCCCGAAAAAAACGTTGCTCCGGAAACTCGAAAAATACGGCATCGTTGCCCGTGACTTCATTGAGTAATGAATAAAATCCCCGATGGGGACGTTAAAAAAAAGAGGGCCCCGCGAAATCCCGCGTGGCCCCCTTTTTTTATAGCTCAATCGATCGGCCTATTGGATGCTTCCGATCCCTTTGTCGTCAAAGGAGATGACCGAAGCCTTTTTCAATTGAATGATGTAATTCTCAACCATTTCGCGCTGGAGATCCGCACGAACCCGCAGCTCGACTTCTTCAAAATTCAGGCTTTTACCCGGCTTTTTGTCGATGATTTTAATCACGTGATATCCGAACTGAGTTTTAATCGGACCGATAATCGATCCGGCTGGCGCATTAAAAACCGCATCTTTAAACGTTTCTACGAACGGTGCGTCCCGCGTGATGATGCCGATGTCTCCGCGGTTGTTCTTAGCCGAAGGATCTTTAGACAACTTCTCAGCCAGGGACTGAAAATCTGCGCCGGGAGCTTTCGCTTGTCGGAGCACATCTAAAGCGGTCTTTTCGTCCGAGAGGAGGATGTGCTGGGCCTGGACTTTATCGGTCGAATATTTTCTGCGGTTTGCTTCGAAATACTTCTTCGCCGACGATTCGGAAAGCTTTGGCCGAACGTTCTTCGCGAGCAATCGGTCGGTCATGAATTGGCGACGAAAGGCACTCAGCGCCATCTCGTAATCCTTATCTTTATCGAGCTTCTGCTTTTCAGCTTCTTGCATGAGCACTTCTTGATCTACGAATTTACTCACGACTTCACGCCGGGTATTCAAATCACTGAGGATCTGATGTCGCTGGGCTTCGCTGTAACTTCCGAGCAAGGATTTCACGTCGGTGTCGGTGATTACTCGACCGTTCACTTTCGCGACATCGACTGCGAATGCAGAAGAGACTGCAGTGGCCGTCGCGAGGATCAGCAAAGCCGAGTTTCGTAAGGGCGCCAAGACATTGACGATGCGATTCATTTTCATTCTCCCGTTCCTAACCTTTTTTCCAGTGTAACCCTAGAGATGCAAATTGAACAACCGATCGTAGTGTTCACTGACTTTCTTCATATTTACGACGTTCAGAAAATTCGAAAAGCTCATCCATACCGAAAGCCCGTTCAAATCTTGAAAAAGCGGGGGAAGGTACTTCGGAGCATCGATGATCCCCTCTTTATGTTTTTGGTAAAGCAGCGGGACATCGTCTACATGCATCTTCCCCACGAATAGAAAAGGCAGCAGTTCCGGCTTTCCGGCTCGGATTGCGGACCGCATGAAATTGTAATTTTCGATGAAACCTTTGCAATACGAAATGTCTTTCGTGAAAGGGGCGCCGCCGCTCAGCGTCCCTCCGCGGAAAATCCGTTTAGCGTTTTGGAGACAATCCTCCTCGGAATACCCTTCGGTGCGGTAGAATTCGATCATCTCGAGGAGATCGGCCCCCTCCTCCGCCTTCTCGATAGCGATGATTCGATCATTGATCGTTTTTGCTCGCTTTGGATAAGAGCGAAAACTGAAGATCTCCATGATCACGGCCAGACCTTCTTGGGTAGAAGCGCACCGTGGAGATCCTTTTGAGAGCCATTTCGCTATTTTTTGGTTCGCACCGTTCTGAGTCGTCCCGACATGAACCCATCCCTCATGGACCTCGAGTATTCCGACGTCACGTGCAGAGAACATCGAGTCCGATCGAATTTTTACCGTGTCTCCACCGGCAGAAGCATCCGCGATGATCCCGTCCGAGAGCTTCGCACTCACCGATCCATCTGGAAAATAGGCCTGAAAACGCTCGTTCAGCTGATCGACCACGTTCACTGCCGTCAGGTCTTCTTTGGGCTTTTCTTCCCCGAATGAGGTGATGTTCGAAAGAATTCCATACATCATGCGACCCAAATCAGAGATCGTGTTGGTATCGTTGTAAATGCGGTCCTTCGGAGAGCCGTAAAGCTTCCGGCTGTATTCCCAAAACTCTTTCCGACCGCGATTTTTTAGCAAGTCGATCACCGTGAGGTATTCTTCAGCCTGCGTGACAAGTAGCCGCCCGATGTCGTCTGCCTCTCCAAGTTCCGATTGAACGTCGCGAATGATCTCCCGCAGTTCCGTTCGCTTCGCATCGGCGTCGAACTCGATCGGGCTATGCTTTTCATAATGCTCAGGAAGCACGACCGGCAATTCTTTAAAGTTCGATTTTCGAAGCTCTGCGGAAACGTGCGGAGGTAACTTCACGGAGTCGAGGATTCGAATCGGCTTTTGCGCTTCGACAATACGGGAAGAGAGGCGTTTAATTTTCTCTTTATACGTGAGCAGAAGAGGAGCCATGTCCCCCTAGTCTAAGGTCAGATCGAACGAAATCCGATGGGCAGAATTCGCCTACGCCTAGCCGGCAGCCCCTAAGGAGTCTGCATGTCCTTGAAGCGTTCGTAACTTCTCTCTAAGACCAAGTTCTGAATGGAGTCTACAATCGCCTCAGGCAAACCAACCATTCGAACCCCGATGCGGACGGCAGGGCTGCCGTCTAATTCATCGACCACTCGGCGCGAGTAACGAATCTCGCATTCTTGGTCGAGCGAGAGGTCGACCAAATCAAACCGGAACGGAAAGCGACCCTCTATCTTGGGAGAAAATGCGTCGGCATCGACATCGCTCCCGAATCGGAGTTGAATTCCGACACCTCCGGAACTGACATCCAGCAACCGAACATCCCGAGCATTTGCAGGAAATATCGAGGAGGAAACCTGGAATCGATCGGCCGCACTGGCTTGGTACCGTAATTGGGCTCGGCGCTGGATCTCGAAGACTTCCGGAGGCAGTTGCAAAAGGAGGACGCCATCGCGATTTTTCACTTCACGGCGACGCAACCGGAAGAAAAGAATCGATTCGTCGCAACGGAGGTTCACGTAAAAGTCATTCACGCCCGCGAGATCGAGCTCCCGGTCTACCTCTGCCATCACTTTCGATGCGCGACCCGCAAACTCACACTCGAGGACGCCCGTGTATTCCACGTAGCGCTTCACAAAGAACTTCTTGGTCAGCGAACGATCTTTCGTCCAAAGGACGCTGGGATGCCGGCTATGGGGAGTGGAACGCATGAGCTGCTGCTTCCGCTCCTCGGACTCAAGCTTTACGAAACTGCTCCCCACGGGCTTTTGGGCTAAGGAAGCGCCCGTTTTCAACACCGAGTCTTTATCGTCATTGGTCATCATCCGGCTCCCCTTCCGATGATAGCGCCCGCATTCAAGTTTTGGGGATAGAAAATCAAAAGGCCCCGACTCCGAATGGGAGTCGAGGCCAATGAAAAGGATTTCCGGTTCGGTCCGAACCCCGAAACGATTAACGTTTCGAGTATTGGAAGCGGCGGCGTGCGCCAGCCAGGCCGTATTTTTTACGCTCAACTTCGCGGCTATCGCGAGTCAAGTGTCCGGCTTTTTTCAGAGGGGAGCGGAACAGTGGATCGACATTCAAGAGAGCCCGCGAAATCGCGTGCTTCACTGCGCCGGCTTGCCCCGAAAGGCCTCCACCCATCACGTTCACCATGATGTCGAAACGTCCCACAGCCTGGGTCAATTCGAGCGGTTGCATGATGATCAAACGGGAACTTGGACGTGGGAAGTAGTCTTCGAAAGAACGACCGTTTACACGGATCATTCCGGTTTCGCTGGCGCGAGGGCGGAGATAAACTCGCGCGATCGCAGACTTACGTTTCCCGACTCGGTGAATCTGTTTTTCCATTTAAAGAGTTACTCCAGTTAACTTTTCTTCGAAGCGTTCGGCGCATTCACAACCGTTTTACGGGTTGCTGCGAGTGGAAGCGTCTGTGGGTTTTGAGCTTTATGCTCGTGTTCGCTGCCAGCAACCAGTTTCAATTTCTTCATCTGGTGACGAGCGAGGCTAGTTTTATTCGTCATGCCCCATACGGCGCGGCGAAGAATTTCAGTCGGGTGGCGCTGAAGCATTTCCTTCGCCGACTTGATTTTCAATCCACCAATGAAGTCGGTGTGATCGTAGTATTTCTTTTTGTCCCATTTCGAACGCGTGAACTGGATCTTATCCGCGTTCAATACGATCAGGAAATCGCCTGCGTCAGCGTGACGGGTGTAGGTCGCTTTGTGCTTCCCCGTGATCACGCGAGCGAGAACGGTGGCGATGCGTCCGACCACTTGGTCTTTAGCGTCCACGACGTACCACTTCGGAGCGTTTGGCCCCTTCGGTTCAAATAAATGCGGTCCAACTTGTTTTGCCTGATAAGACTTCTGCTGCAACATAGGAACGTGGATATATCGAAGCTTGCTCCTTTCCGTCAACGAAGTTTCACGGAAAGGTGATGAAATTATCGAAATCGTTAGGAATGGGCCGTGGACACCTCAAATCAAGCATGCGGCATTCCCTGCATCGCGTTAACTTGATCATTTTCATAGGGTTTTGAATGAATTCTCCGAGAATCTGCCGTCCCATCCGCATTTCAACGATCCTTTTCTCCCTGCTTGGGGTGGGTTTACTGATCCTTTTCACCATTCGGGCCTGGAATGCGGGGCATAACGACTTCATCGCTTATTTTAATGCCGGGGTTCGGGCCGCTCACGGAGAGTCGCCTTATGCTTTAGAGGAGACCCCCTACCGGTACTTGCCCCTGACCGCGTTCTTCTTCTCTCCCCTCGCTCTCTTTCCCCTCCGAGTCGCTCGGGTCGTATTCTTAGCAGCTAATTTTATTGCCGTCCTTCTCATCTACCGAGAAATCGGAAAACGGGTGGGAGCGCTCGCCCTCGGACTGCTTCTGATTTTGTTTTTTAGATTTCACAATCACGACTTCCAAAACGCCCAAGTGAATCCAATCTTGCTGATTTTATTTTTCGCATGGTGGAAGTACCGAAGGTCCCACCTCCCGGCTGCTGCTTTTGCGTTCAGTCTTTTTGCTAGCTTCAAACTCGTCCCGTTCGCATTTGGTCTGCCGCTCCTTCTACTAGGAAAGAAAAAGGAACTGGCCTGGATGGCCTTTTGGACGCTCACCCTGAATCTGTTGCCCGTTCTCTTTTACGACCATGGTTTTCTAATTTTTCGCGACTGGTATGACCAAGCAAAATTGATCGCTTATCCTGCTGTGATGCTCTCAAACATCCAGTCCCTTCAAAGTGCGCTTTGGTGGGGAATAGAAGGACATTTGGATGCCCATCTCTTCGCGACCCTCACGCACGTGCTCCAACTCGTCCTGCTGCTTGCGGTGGTGGCTTGTGCTCCTCGAAAGGACGGAACGGAGCACGGACTTCAAAGACGCGAAGACTGGGTGATTGCGAGTACGCTCGCAGTCACGGTACTCATCGCTCCCATGGCCTGGAAGCACAACTACCTCCAATTTCTTCCACTGGCTTACCTTTGGTTTCGTGAAGACCCAGGCTTCGTCCGATCCGGTACTAGAAAACTCTACGCCACCGCGTTACTCGGAATGGTTCTCATCCCGTCGCTCGTCTCAAACTGGAATCGCGGTTTTTCTGACCGCATGTACCTGATGGTTTGGACCGGATTAGTCGTCATTTTCATGGGACTTGCGAATGCACGCAGAAACGCTCAGATGTTTCCGATCGAGAAATGAAGCTTGAAGTTATCTTCTCCCAGCCCAGGTTTAGGATTCACTCCAAAATCAAAGTTAACCGGTCCGACGGGCGACTTGTAATGAAATCCAGCGCCCACTCCGTACCGAAGGCCGCCGAATGAGTAACGATCGAGATTCAAATTAGCGGCATCAATGAATGGGCCAAATTTCATCGCCCCGGCAAACGGAAGGTCTACCTGCGCACGGTAGTTCACGTAGGTGAGACTACCTCGCACCGCAATTTTCGGATCGACAAACAGGGACTGCTCATCAAACCCTCGCAAACTCCCAACACCGCCCAGCGTGAACTGTTTGATGAGCGGAATTCCGTATCGGTCGTTATTCGGATCTTCCGCCGGAGGTTTCGCTAAGTTGTATTCCAGTCCAGTACGGAAACTCAGAAAAAGATCAAACCCCCGCGGCAACGGAACATAGACATCGTTTCTAAACTGAAGTCGAGAATAGGCAACCGGTGGATCAATCGGCGGGGCGTTCTGCGAACCAAATTCGGGCCGCGCAAGCTCCCACGAAAGCGTCGTGTAAGTTCCCTTAGTGGGTGCCAGCGGACTGTCTCTGCGGTCGAGAATCAGCGTCGGCGTCATCGAACCAATGCGGAGCCTTTGGTTATCGGACTCCACGTTCGCGTGGTATTGCGCGATGATCTCGTAAGAATAGGTGAAAATACCCGAAAGACCCCAAGTTGGAATCAACGTTCGCTCCCAGCTTGCCTGCAAGGTTGTGGTTCGGGCGTCGAAATTTTTAAACTGTGTGTTTTCCACAGAGATTCGCGGCCGGAAGGTTGTTTCACCTAAGAAAAACCACGGATAGACATACCCTAGCGAAAGGTTGAATTCGATAAAGCAGTGGTCCGAATTTGGATCCGCAAGTTTTTCGGCATCGCTCGCACAAAAGGTGGAACCGAAATTCTTAAACCTCCGGTTGGCATTTCCGGAAAGCATGATCGTTTGATTTTCACCCCAGAGGTTCGAGTACTGAATCTGGCCGAAAATTCGGCCGCCTAAGTCGTTTCGAAGTCCCACGCCTCCGGCGACTAGTCCCGGTGAGCCTTCCTCCACCATGATCTTCAGCACTTTTCCGTCTTTGCGATCTGGATCTGGAAATGCCTTTACCGACGCGGTTGCGAAAACTCCGAGGCGACGAAGCCTAGCCTCGGAGCGAAACCAGAGCCGCTCCGAAAGGACGTCCCCCTCCCTTAATTCCAATTCGCGAGTGATGGTCTCAGCTTTGGTTTTCTTCAAACCCTCGATTTCGATATGGGTCACTTTGTATTGAACGCCTTCATCAAGATCGAGATTGATCTCCGCGACTCTATTTTCTTGGCTGTAAAGAACCAGCTGAGCCGTTCCCTCATTCTTCAGATGAATGTCCAAATAACCCCGATCACGATACTTCGCTTTCAAGAGTTCTAAACCATCGTTCAACGCATAAAGGTTCAACGGAGCGTTAGCCGAATTTCCAATCGCCGTTGCAATTTCTAAAGGCGGAAAAACATTCAATCCTTCGATTCGAATGGAGTCAACGATCGTCTGCTCACCTTCATAGATGTAAATGACCAGATCGACGCGTTTGCCATCGGGTCGGTAATTTCGTGACGTCGAAACGAGTTTCGCGGCCAGGTATCCTTGCGACTTTAACCACTCAATGAGAACGGACGCACTTTTCTCGATGTCTTTCGCGACGTAATAACCGCGAGTGACTGAGGGAGAAGCAAGATCAGAAAATTTATCGAGTAGAACCGTGCTCAAAAATACCACGTTTCCATCGAATTCGATTTTACCGATTTCGATGCGAGGTCCTTCCGTAATGGAATAGGAAACCCTGCGCCTCTGATTCTCTCGGTCCTCGAAAGTGAATACTTCGACTTTCACTCCGTCGTACCCCACCTTGCGATACTCTTCTTCGAATCGGGCTCGGATCCGTTCGACATAGTCCTGGCTGAAACCCAAAAGCCTTTGTTCATCGATCCATGCCGTGAGTTGGGTATTCGGGAAAATTTTATTTCCGCGGTATCCGAATGTCACACGGTCCCCCACTCCGACTTTCACGACAAGGTTCACCCATTTTGCCGTATTTTCTGAATTCTGCTTCGTCAGGAGCTCGGAAGGCGGCGAAACTTGCTCCGTGCCCCCGTCTTCTACTTTGGGCGAAAGAAAATCGTAGTTCGTCAACCCATCCTGAATGGCGCGGTATCCGTTCAGCAGGCGCTCACGGTCGTAGAGGTCGCCGGCGTTTAGTCCTATTCGCTGAGTGACATTGGAGAGTTTTTTCTGCCACTCCGGGTGATCAAATTCAAAGTCGATCGCCGCAATCCGAGTGGGCTTGCCCTCGGTAACAGCTATCTCTAGGACATTTTCAGTTTTAGCACCCGCCCGAGGGATCCGCTGACTCAGGCGGGACTCGATTCGGACTTGCTCGTAACCGCGTCCGCGGTAGAGGTCTTGGAGATTTTTTGCGGTTTGAACGACTTTCGCTCGCTCGAGTTGATCTCCGGGGGCGATCTCCACCACTTTCTCAAGATCGGTTAAACTAAAGACCGTCACTCCGAGCAAATTCACTTCATCGACCAGAATATTCGTGGAACCCAATGGGTCGACAGGGGCGGCAAACGCACTCATTGTGCAAGGCAAAGCGAGTGCCCCGATGATGAAAGTAAAAAGCGGGATGCTGCGGTGACAGAGCATGCTCATTTGAATCGTTTTTGGAGCTTTAAGTCCAGGCCGAATGAGTTTCGTTTCGGGTCTTCGGCGGTAGCACCCTCGATACTATCCCACACTCCGATTACGGAGAGTCCGCGGGTAACATTCACCTCCGCGTTCACTTCTCTCTGGATCGAAGTTCCGACGCCTACGGTGCTGCCTGCTGAGACACCAAATCGCTCCCCGAATTTTCTTTTGATCACGAGTTTTGGAGCGGTCGCCGTCTCGGCGTTCGTCGCCCGAGTGAACGCGCTCGTTCCCGTTCGGTCGTCGTAAGCTTCATCGATTCCGATTTGAAGACCCGTTTTATTTTGGACTTCGCGATTAAAGTCCAAGGAATGCAAGACCAGAGAGGCGGCTTCCCCTTGTTCGTAGGCCGAACGATCGTTTGAACGAAATTTCTTAGTCTCATCACCGGTTACTCCGAGCGCAAGGAGGTTCAAAATTTCTGGCTCTGGCATGGGAGGATTCGACGAAAATTCGAATTTCTGACTGTCAAACCGGCCTGTGGAGAATAACTGAATGCGCCGATTCGAAACGTCCGCAAATGCGAGGACTTCGTAGCGCGGATTAAGAACCGTCGGATTATCAAACTCCATAATCCCACTCTGAATTTGGAAAGCTCGGTCTTTGAAAAGAATTTTTCCTTTTACCGCAGTAACTGTGCCGAGAGGACGAGGATTATCGATGTTGCCGACGATGCGAAGGTCACCTTTCGCTTCCACATCCATGAGTTCGTTTTGGACGATGATGTTTCCGGGAGCCGAGACGGCAATGTCGAGCTTGAAAAGAGGAATGACCGCATTGGATGATGCCGTCGCCGGGGGCATGTATTGGACACTTCTGAGTCCGGGCCCGCGCGCTGAATTTAACTTTTCACGACTGAGGGCATTCTCGAGAAGAATTTTTCCATCGACCAAGTATGGACGAGTTGTTCCGCTGAGTCCGATCTTTCCGCGAACTTTCGCGACCTGGAAGGGATACACCTTTAACTTGTTCCCATTTAACCCGATCTCAAAATTCATCGAGGGCCATTTTGTGAGAAAAAATTCCATCGAGCCATCGAGCGTGGCACGACCGGAAGCGAGATCGGCTTCTACCCCATCGACCGACAGCGTTCCCGACTCTAAATCGAATGAGCCATTAATGTTCTCAATGGGCGTTTCGATCCCTCCGATACGAATCATTCCGTTTTGGATTTCTCCTGTTCCAGAAACATTCGGGTGACTGAGCGTACCGGATATTTTTAAGTCGGGGGTCGCCGTGCCATCTGCCTTCTCGATTGCTGAGGTGAAGAATTCTGAGATCGAGAGGTCCATTGTGCCTTGAACCGAGCCCGAAAGCTTTCCATCATTCGCTCGAAGCGAAAGCGTCGTGGCTCCTTCGTCTCCTACGAGCTTCAGCTTGGGGAGCGAAAAACTTCCATGATTTATTTTTAATTCATAAGCTTGATCAAGTTTGAACGAGGTGCCCGTTTTTCGAAGTGAGTAACTCGTAATCTTTCCTTCTCCGGATCCGAGTTCTGCGTGATCCGAAAGAAAATCGAGTCGAAAGCGACCGCTGACTCTTCCTTCTAAATTTTCATCCTCCATTAAGTTTGGATTTAAGAGCAGGACGATCGGAGAAAAATCGAGTTCTTCCGCGTTCACTTCTACGTAACTTTCATGACCGGCATTAAAATCGTAAAGCGCGCGAAGAGTGGCCTCGTTACCAAGCCCATGCCCTTCGATCTTTGCGCGGCCACTTTTAGTCTCCACCTTTAACACGGAGTCGTCCATTTTCGAGCCACGAAGAACGAGGTTGGTTAGCTTTACTTCCGTTTTAGATTCGACCGCTCCTAGGGAACCACTTCCGGATGAGACAGCGCTTAGGGTTCCGCGAAGGGGAATGTCGAGGCTCGCTATTCGGTCGATATCACTCAAGGTGAGTCCGTCTGTGGCTATTTTCCAATCGAAATTCGCTTTTGCATCATAAGAGAGAGATCCGAAAATTCTTCCCAGACGTTTCGTCGCATCTAAGTTCGAAATAAAATATTTTCCTTTATCGTATCCACCATGCAGGTGGACTTTCGAAAAGCGTTCGCCGTAGTAATCCCAACGGGTGCCGTCGAGGGTAGCATCGATCAACATTTCACTGAGTGAAATTCCTCCATGGACGCGCAACGTTCCTCCGACCCCACCAGTGAGTTCTTGAGGAAACCACCAATAGGATTTCGTGAGATTCGAGAAGATGGATAGGAACTCTCCGATGTTCCCTCCCGTCGGAACGTCCACTTTTAAATCCATGGAGTCTTTTGGTCCGAACTGAAGTTTTCCAGCAACGTGGTAACGAGTCCGGTCGCGATTACATTCGAGGTCTTCGAATAGGATCTGCGACGCCAGATCATCCCAACGAATCCGTCCCCGGAAACTTCCAAAATTTAGACTCAAGTAACGAAAATCATGAATTGCTCCGTCGAAATCGAGCAACACGTTCGACGCCGGACCATGCACGTGGACGGTGAGGTCTCCGGCACCTTCGATCGGATTTTCTGCCAGGATTCCGAACTCGTTTAGATCTACGGGTCCAGTGCCGGTGATTTCGTAAGCCGTTTTTCCTGCAGCACCGATCGCTATTTCCCCACCCACATCTAACTGTGTTTTAACCATTCCAGCGTGGAGATCGACAAACTTCACTCGTTTCGGATTCACCGAAACGCTCCCTTTGATCGTCGCTTCAGGGAGATAAATAATGCGACTGAGTTTTTTTTCTACGCCGCGTTTTTGATTGTCGATTTGAAGCCCTTCGACCTTTAAATCAACGTCTGCCGAAAGATCAAACGAACCTCCGAGGGACGGAGGAAGAAATTTTACTTTTGATTCGCCGGTAACGCGACCATCCAACGCATACAACTCATCGAGCAATCCCGCGCCCAGCCACAGCACATGTGCTCGTTTGAAGAAAACCGTGGTTTCAATCGGCGCCGGCTTTTCTAAATTATAACGAAATGCGCCCACTTCGATCCGACCGCCGGAACCCGCCTGTCCTCCGCCTTTTTTCTCGATTTCTTTCGAAACAAAAAAAGCGCGTTTTACGACAATTTCATCCGCAGTTGAAATATTAGAACCCGGTAACGGCGAGGAAGTCGGAGATATCCCTGGTGAGGGCGTCACGGTCGGGACAGATTCGGCTAGGGTCATACCAGGCGCAACATAACTTCCTTCGATTTCTGCCTCATCAAATCGGTACCGCCGATACACTAAATTTTCGCCACGCAAAACCCCACTCGCTGAAAGCGTTTCTGCAATCCGGTCTAGCTCCATTTTCGCGCGACCGTCGAAAGCAACGTGGCCGCTCGGAAGAGCGAGGTCGGTCTGTCCCTTGGCAATAAAATCAAACATGCGTCCGAGGTCACCTTGAAGCTTTAAGGCGACGTCGGCCCGCAAGCGCCCGCCGCTGAGTAAATCCCCCGTGATTCCTCCGCTCGCAATGACCTGAGTTCCTTCACGCACTAGTTCGAACTCTCGAACGCTGACTCCATTGGTTCCGATCCTGGCCGATATTCGGAGACTATCGACCGTCTTCGGATAGGGAAAGTGAGGAGGAGTGACTGCACGCAATTCCCCGAGGTGTACTAAGATATCATAATAAGATTCTTTCCCCTCGGAGACTTTCTCCACTTCTACCGTTTTCGCGTTGAAAGCGGCATGGCTTTTAACCGAGGGAAGATCGAGTTCAACCGCGGTATTTTCCAGCACGACCCGCTCGGCTTGTACTTCAAATAATTCACGCCACGAAATTCCGGATTTCTTCTTCTTTTTTACCTCTGGATCGGGAGGCAGCAGAGAAGTGCTTATTTTTCCGTTGATGATTCGAACTTCATAGATGCTCACTCGACCGCTCAAGATCTGGGACGGACGAAAAGAAAACTGCATTCTTTCAGCTTCGATATGGGTGCCCACGGGAAGACTTGCGGGGTTTTTCTGAGTCACTTCGATTCGTGGGTTTATCACCCCGATTCCTGGGGGAAAGACCTGAATCGAAAGGTTCGTGAAATCACCGGAAATCCCGAGATTCTTTGGAACGTACTTCGCGGTCGCGCGTTTCACCTGCCTTGCGAAAGGCGCACTCTGCAGATAAATCGCGATCGCTCCGATAATGAGCGCTAAGATCGCGAAAAAGATGAGGACTGATTTTTTTCGCATTTCTTTAGGTTTGATAAAAGTCGTTCGTTTGCATCTCGGTACTCAGCTTCTATTCCCACCACGGCGCGGTACCAGTGTGCCGCGAGCGCGAAATTTCCGAGCATTTCTTGGGCTTGACCGGATAGGTATCCGTAATCTATTTTTTCTTCGGCCGTAGCATCTGGATCGCTCACTAAGAGATCCAGCTCAGTGACCGCTTCGTAAGCCTTTCCTCGAGCCAGCAAGGCCGTCGCGAGCAATGCCCTGGCTTTCCGAGGATCCGCCGCTTTGCGGATCGCCGTTTTGAATTGGTGAATCGCAACTTCAGGTAGTTCCATTTCTAGAAACGCAATGCCGAGATCCAAATGGTCTTCGGAAGCCGAACCTTCCGCCAGGCCGTCTAAGTTTCGAAGGAACTCGCTGAGATCTTCTTCATTCGGAAAAATTTGGGTCTGCGGATCGAGCGAAGGGCCGATGTCGCGCTCTAAGAACGCGAGGGTCACTTCACGAGACGCTTCGACTTTTGCACTCAAAAGTGACCGTGATCCGCGGGCACTCTCCGCAGGGCCGAGTAGCCTTTTAATTTCAATCTTCTGAACTTCATCGAGGCGGTCGCGAGCGGTTAAATTACCCGGCTCTCTCCTGAGGATTCGGCGAAGCGTGGTCTTCGCTTCATCTAAGAAGTTTTCACCAATCAAAATTTTCGCATTCACGAGCAGTTCTTCAACACTGTCGACAATAGGGTCGACACCGCTGTCGCCGCTCTCACTTCTTTCAGGTTTGCGAGTGTTGGAGACTTCGTCGGTCTGACCTGGACTGCCCACCCGGTGCTCGATGGTTCGAGTGTGAAGGAGGTCATCGCCCAGGTCGATGCGCGTTCCAGAATGCGGCTCGTCGGTTTTTGGATTTTGAGGATTGGACATCCGTAAAAACACTTCCCCGCTCCCATCCTGGAAGCGAATTGAAGCCGAGAGGCATCTCTCCGATTTTACTCGTTTTTAAAGAGGAACTCTTCCAAAAAATTCGTGTCGTAGTTTGCCCGAGCAAATGCTTCGGTCGCTAGAACGCGGCGGTGGAGAGGGATGTTTGTTTTGATTCCCTCAACCACATACTCGTCAAGCGCCTGACGCATCTTCAAGATGGCCGAATCGCGATCCTTGGCATGAACGATGAGTTTTCCGATCATCGAATCGTAATAAGGAACGACCTTGTATTGGTCATAAACGAAGGAGTCGTTTCTCACTCCGAAACCACCGGGTACGTGAAGCGCGGTGATGAGACCGGGTGATGGAGCGAACGTCACGGCGTCCTCGGCATTGATTCGGCATTCGATCGAATGAGAATTAATCTGAATGTCCGATTGCTGAATCGTCAGCTTTTCGCCGGCGGCCGAGCGAATCTGTTCTTGGATCAAATCGATTCCCGTCACCATTTCAGTGACCGGGTGTTCCACCTGGATGCGGGTGTTCATTTCCATGAAATAGAAATTCAAATCACGATCAACTAAGAACTCAACCGTACCGACGTTTTCGTAATTCACCTTTTTACAAAGGGCGAGTGCGGCTTTTCCCATGCGCTCGCGAAGCTCGGGGGAAACGACCGGAGAAGGAGCCTCTTCGATCAGTTTCTGGTGGCGCCTTTGAATCGTGCAGTCTCGTTCACCGAGGAAAATCCGATTGCCGTGCTTATCGCAAAGGACCTGAATCTCGACATGCCTCGGATTTTCGCAGAACTTCTCGACGTACATCGCAGGGTTACCGAACGCGGCACCCGCTTCGGAGCTCATGCGGTCAAAACTAGAACGCAACTGGTCGGATGAACGCACGATGTGAATTCCGCGTCCTCCCCCACCCGATGCGGCCTTAATGATGACGGGATAACCAATTTTCTCCGCTTCGAAAACCGCGGCTTCGACATTCGGAACCGGATCGATCGTTCCCGCCAGGAGGGGCACTCCCGCTTCCTTTGCGATTTTTCGAGCGCGGGTTTTTTCGCCCATGGCTTCGATATTTTCAGGCGAAGGACCGATAAAGGTCATCCCGCATTCACGGGTCAGTCGCGCGAATTCTGCGTTTTCAGAAAGAAATCCATACCCCGGGTGGATGGCATCTGCTTCCGTGATGTCTGCGGCAGAAAGCACTGCCGCAATATTCAGGTAACTCAACTTGGAACTCGGGGGACCGATGCACACCGCTTCGTCCGCCATTTTCACATGCAAAGACTTCTCGTCTGCAGTCGAATAAACGGCGACGGTGGAGATTCCGAGCTGCCGACAAGCTCGGATCACGCGCAGAGCGATTTCACCGCGGTTGGCGATCAGGATCTTGCGGATGGGTAAGCTTTTTTTAGACATTTAAACTTCGATGAGAAAAAGGGGTTCGCCGAATTCAACCGGTTGACCATTTTCGACAAACGCAGAAATAATTTTTCCATCGAAGTCGGATTCAATTTCGTTCATGAGCTTCATCGCTTCGATGATGCAAATCGTCTGGCCCTTACGAACCGTTTGGCCGTCCTTCACGTAGGGTGCCGCATTTGGATTCGAGGATCGATAAAATGTTCCAACAAACGGCGAGAGCATTTTTTTCTGATTCGATGGCAAAGCTGCCGGAGACGCGGCAGGGGCAGTCTCTTTCAAAACCGTGCTCGCAAGACCCGAAGTCATGGTGGGTGCAGCTGCCGGAGCTGCGCGTAGAGGAGAAGGCGCGTAAGTCATCGTCGACTCAGAACCCTGCATCCGAACGAGCACTCTTCCGCTCTTATCTTCGATTTCCAGCTCTCCGACCCCGTAGGAGTTCATGAGTTGAAAAACTCCTTCGAGACGTTTCATCTCAGGAGACTGGGGGAGTGATGGTACGCTCTTCGAAATGCCCTTCGACAACTTTTCAGATTTTTTCATGGCGGATTATTTGTTCGCTTTTTCGACGTAAGACACTTCACGTGTGTCGACTTTGATCATGTCACCCTCTTTAATATGAAGAGGAACCTGAACGGATGCGCCGGTTTCAAGTCTTGCTGGCTTCGTTCCGCCGGTGACCGTATCGCCTTTAAAAGCGGGATCGCACTCGATGATTTTCAAAACAACGAAAGTCGGTAACTCAACACCGATCGGTCGGTCATTGTAATACATCACCTGAACAACCAGGTTTTCTTGGAGCAGGAGTTTCGCGTCGCCGAGTGTTTCTTCCTGAATAGCGACTTGATCGAACGTCGACTGATTCATGAAGTTGTAGCCGGCAGCGTCTTTGTAGAGGAAAGACATCTCTACTTGTTCCATGTTCGCGCGATCGACTTTATCGCCGGAGGTGATGGTCTTTTCCGTCACGTTCCCGTTCAACATGTTCTTCACTTTGGTTCGGGTAAACGCACGCCCTTTACCGGGGCTAACGTGTTGGAAATCCACGATTTCAAAAGGAATGTTATCGATTTCGATTTTGAGTCCCTTGCGGAACTGGTTCGTCGCGTATTGGCTCATAGAACTAAAGAGCTACCATGCCGATAATTGGGGCGGCAATGGGAATGATTCTCAGCCTCCCGCGAGTTTTACGCGCCGTGGTGACGGTAGCGTTCGATGCGAACCAAGAGATTTTGGAGGCGTTCAATTTGGCCGATTTTCTGCTCTTTTAAGATGCGGTCATCTCCGGAAATCGCTTCCCTCGCCGGTCGAATCATCATTTTTTGCGGAGCAGGATCTTTCCGAAGGACCAGCATTCCATTCTCGTAAGCTTGGGTCTCGAGTTCAGCCACTACTCGCGCGGTTTCCGGATCCGTCGGATTAAAGTATAAAAGCATTTTATAGGCAGAGAGGGCTTCGGTCACCCGACCGAGCATCAGGCAACTTTCAGCGAGCAACCGCTGTGCGACCAGGTTATCGGGCACCTCTCTCACCACGATCGAAAGTTCATCGACGACGGCATCGTATTGATGCTTTTCAAAAAGCGCTCGGGCAAGAGCGACTCTCCCACCAACGAAATTTGGATGAACCCGCAGACCCTCGCGAGCAATTTCGATCGCCTCATCGACGAGCCCCGCTTTACGGTAAGCTTCCGCAAGGGGTGCGAAAACTCGAGAAGTCGGGTCCTCTTGGAATTTTTTCAAATAATCGTAGATGAGGGGCGAAAAATTTTTAGGTTCCATAGGAAGCTTTAATGAACGTCGGTCGACTCGGGAGCTCTTCGCAGGGCGGATGCCTGCTTGGTTTCGATATCATTATTCATCACTTCTTCGTTTAAAACTCGCGGCGTGATGAAGATGAAAAGTTCTCGGCGTTCAGAACTCTTCGACGTCGAACCGAACAACGCACCGATAATGGGCAGATTCCTTAGTCCGGGAATTCCCGTGCTTCCTTCGCTCTCGGAAAGTTTATACACCCCACCGATCGCAATCGTTGATCCGCTTTCTGCCACGACTTGAGTCGTGATGTTTCGATTCGCAATCCCCGTTTGGGTATCACTGACGGACTCAGGCGTATCATTCGTGATATTCAAATTCATCACGATGTTTCCGTCATTCGTTACGGTTGGTGTCACGCCGAGAGAAAGATTCGCGCTTCGAACTTCCGTACTCGCAATCGAGGCCCCGTTTGCCGGATTTTGGACAGTGACCGGTACCAAAACCGGCACCCCTTGAACGATCGTCGAAGTTTGCTTATTCAACACCACGATTCGCGGTGCAGAAAGGATTCGATTTTTTCCCTCACTCTCCGCCAAATTTAAGATCGCGGAGAGGCGAAGTCCGGCCAATGCTCCGATTTTCAAAGTGGCACCGAACGCGTTTCCGTTTTTGCCAGACTGGGTATTACCTGGAAGACTCGGAGCCGAAATCGTCGCGCCCTGAAGGAACGAAGCTCCTGCACCACCCCACGGCGGAGCGTTGGCTCCACCAAAACTTCCGCTGATCGATTTGCTGAAAGTCTCGGACGCGTCGATGATTTTTGCTTCGATTTGAATCTGCGGCGTTTGCCGATCCAGAAGTTTGATGATTTTCGCCATCCGCTCTAAATTGTCGGACGTGTCTTGAACGATGAGCGAATTCGTCCGTTCATCCACGATAATGGTGTCCCGGGTAGCGCCGGCGACCGCAGCCTTTCCCGCTTGTCCTGCACCGAATCGGTTTAGAATCGGCAGCAAGCTTGCGCCCGT
>JACMQW010000099.1 GCA_014376785.1 Oligoflexia bacterium | reverse complement strand
GAGCGGAGGAGAGGGATTTTGAAAAACTCTCCTTCGCGAATTTCTTTCGAGATGCGCGTGAGGTCTTGATAGATGACTCTGCCCGCTCCCATCGTCATGTGTCCGACTTCGCTATTGCCCATCACTCCTGGAGGCAGGCCGACTGCTTCACCATGGGTCAAAAGCTGCGAGTGGGGATATTTTTCAAGCAGACCTTTGATGAAAGGCTTGCGCGCATTCGCAATGGCATTGAAAGGGCTGTCCTTGCCGATACCGAAGCCATCCAAAACGATGAGTAAAGCGCGCGCGTTCGACATGGAAAAAACCCTACCGCGATTTCGCGCAGATTTAAACCCGGCCGCGCGGCTAAATTGCGGGAAACGGATTTTAAATCAGAACTCACGTCACTCGGCCTCTAACCTTCGTGGTGATAGGGATGACCACGAAGGACACTGAAACTTCGGTAGAGCTGCTCTGCGAGCACGAGGCGAGCGATTTCATGAGACAGAGTTTGAGGTCCCAGAGAGAAGAGTCCACGCGCTTTTCCACGCAGCGCTTCCGAAAATCCGAGCGAACTTCCGACACAAAACGCGACTTCGGGAATCGATCCGTCCTCTAAATTTTTTAACGTGCGCGCCCATTCGCTCGTGGGAGAGGCTTTTCCTTTTTCGTCGAGCAGAAAATAGACTCCTCGGGGAGAAAGGATGTCGGCAAGTTTCGATGTGAGAACTACTGCTTCTTTTTCTTGGATGATGGCCCTTGTGGCAGGTGATTTATCTGGAACGGGAAACGCCTTCAGCTCGATTTCTTGAATCGGGGTGAAGGCGTTTGTGTTTCGAACGTAGTAATCGACTGTCTCGCGAATGCCGGGTGCCCTGAGTTTGCCGAATGCGATGAGGGTGAGTTTCATGCTCTTCGGTCGCTCTCTTCGATGAATGGAGGCGTTAGCGACGCACCTCGGCTCAGTCAGTTTAAGCGGGATACGCCTTGGCCATAGAATTCGTCGGGAATCCGAACTTGTGGAGCTTCTTTCCAGAGGTTTTCCAAATCGTAGTACTCGCGGAGCGCGTCGAGGAAAACGTGGATGATGACGTCGCCGAAATCCATGAGAACCCAGCGGCCATCCTGAAGTCCTTCAGCGGAAAGAAGTTCGTACCCATCTACTTCGAGGGCACTAGAAACCGCCTCGCCGATCGCTTGAACTTGTCGATCGGATGTTCCACTGCAGATCAGAAAGTAATCCGTGAATCCGGAGATCTCGGAGAGGTCGAGCAATTTTACGTTTTCAGCTTTTTTATCAATCGCCGCACGCGCAGAGAGCAAAGCTTTTGCCAATCCTTCGGGATTGGTTGCGGCGCCTGGAGTTTCGTTTTGGGTATCGGACATCGTATTTTTGCTCGTCATAAAAATTCCTTGGGGACGGTGGGAGTCGGTTTCTCAAGTACCATAGAGGTGGTGCGCCTTCAAATAACTCTCCACGTCGGCGGCAAGATTCGAGCGAATATCCGAGGCATTCTCGTTCATCTCGTTTCCATGGAGGGCGAAAGTCCGCCGAATTTCCGTGGAACTGACGTTCCGAGCTCCGGTCGAGACGCAGATGAGCGCAGTTGTTGGCCCAGATCTCGGGAGAGTTTGATAATGTCCCTCCCTTCCGGCTGAGCGAATCACGGAGAGAGACTCTAAGTGCTGGAGAGCTTTTTTTGCACGGGGTTGCCCTTTCGGAGCTCTTTCGAGCACGATCCAATGAGCCAGGCCGAGGACATCGGGGAACCCCTGCCAGCTTTCGAATTTTTCGAGTTGGTCGACGCCGATCACGAATGCGAGGGGGGCTACCCGGTCATTCCCGATTCCCCGTTCTCCGCGAATCTCTCTGAGCGCATCGATGGTAAATGCCGTCGTTGGTCGCCGGATTTCCCGTTCGTCTATTTGCACGGGGCGGCCTGATGGGTTCACGATTCCCGCGAAATTCCTTTTCACCATTTCTAGACGATCTTTTGCCGAAGTTTGGGCAGATTTTTGCGCCGGTTTTCCGCTGGGTAAAATCAAGACTTCCCGAACACCGGGATGTTTAAAGAGCCCCATCACGGCTTCGCGGTGCCCGAGGTGTGGAGGGTCGAAGGTGCCTCCGAAGACTGCCGTCACTTCATCCCAGCGAATGGGAAAGGGAGCGCTCGTCAATGAGGACCTACTTTCGAATGCTCATGTCGTCCGGCATGGTCGCTTTTCCGACGAGCTCTGGACGCTTCGACAGAGCGATTCGCGCGGCTAAGATGTGGGCGTAAACCGAATAGAGAAGGGGTTGAACGCCTGCGCCCGTCGCCGCAGAGACGACATAAGGCTCCTGCGCTTCGGGCTGAACGCCGCGAATTTTCGCGATGCGGTCGCGGAGTCCCTTTCGCGCGCGCTCGATCAGGTCTGCGTTGGATTCGAGAACGTCGAATTTATTAATGACGACGATCTCAGGCTTGTGAAGCAGGGCTTCGTTAAAGAGGCCGAGCTCACCGCGAATCACGGTGTAACGTCTGACGAGTTCTTCGATCGCAACGTCGAAGCTGTCTTCGCCTGGGCCGGTTGCGTCTTCGAGAAATTTCGTTCCATCGAGGAGGTGAACGAAAACACGCGTGCGCTCGATGTGTTTTAAGAATTTATGACCGAGACCGAGTCCTTTATGGGCTCCTTCGATCAATCCGGGAATGTCCGCGATCACGAAGCTCTGGTATTCCGGTAAAGAGACGACGCCCAGATTCGGAGTGAGAGTCGTGAAGGCATAGTCCGCGATTTTAGGGCGTGCGGCGGAAATCCTGGAAATCAGCGTGGATTTACCAGCATTTGGAAATCCGATGATCGCGGCATCGGCGAGCAGTTTCAACTCCAGTTTGACGTGACGGCTGGTTCCGTCTTCGCCGTCTTGGGCGAATTTAGGCGCTTGGAAGGTGGCGCTGACGAAGTGGGCGTTTCCTTTTCCGCCGCGTCCTCCCCGACAGGCGATCCAGAGTTGGCCGTCGGTGGTGAAGTCGCAGATGATCTCGCCGGTTTCGAAGTCTCGGATCACGGTCCCGACTGGAACGCGTACCAGAATGTTTTCGCCATCAAGCCCGGCTTTGTTCACGCCGGAACCGTGGCGGCCGTTCGGAGCTTTGTATTCCCGCTTAAACCGAAAATCTTGAAGCGTTCCGAGCTGGATGGACGCTTCGAAGATCACATCTCCGCCGGCGCCGCCGTCTCCGCCATCGGGGCCACCCCGAGGGATGAACTTTTCGCGACGAAAACTGACACAACCCGGGCCGCCGTGACCACCGGAAATCTTAATGGAAGCTTCGTCGATAAAACGCATGACGCACTCTCTAACAAACTCAGGTTGAAAAGGTAATGGAAATCGCCGAGCGCCTCTTTAGTTTACGGTCGGGGATTGGGTGATTTGGCATTCGGACAATTCAAATTGGGTGGTTACTTCGAATCCATCGTTCGTCGTTTTGAAAGGATTTCCGCCTTTTTCTAGGCGGAGGCGAAGAAAGGGAGGGGGCGCAAGAGAATCTGCCGAACCCGTGGTTTCGGTCGGAAAAATGGTGACTCTCGATAATGAAGCATTTGTCGGGGACATTCGAGAGCCTCCGCGGCAGGTGAAAAGGGGCTGCAGTTCGCTGAAGGTGCAGTGGAGTGGGTAGGACTCGCCCGTAGATTCGACAGTCGTTTCTCCCGTGTCGGCACCAGTGCGGAACAGTTCTGCGATGTAACCCTCGTCAGAAGTTGCGGGGCGAAGGATGAAACGGGTCGCCACGTTGGTTCCGGATTCCGAAGGCACTCGATTCTCACAAGTCACGGTGGGTGCCGCGATGGCCGAGTTCATTGCGAGAAGTCCAAGAATGGAGAGTATTTTCATAACCGGTTGCCTTTCGGTGGGTTTGAAAGCTCTTTAGCATGGCGTGTTAAAACTGCAATGCTTTGTTCTCAGCTCGGTATTACGGGCGTTTCACCGACAAGTCATTGCGGATTGCCTCCGGGCCCCTCCGGGACGTCCCACTCCCCGTTGAGTTTTCAAACTTCCAAAATAAAAGGCCCGCCTCGGAAAATCCGAGGCGGGCCTTCTTAAGTTTTAGGGT
>JACMQW010000098.1 GCA_014376785.1 Oligoflexia bacterium | reverse complement strand
GCACGTGATTCCTTTCGCAAAGGGCGGTGCGAATACGGCCGAAAATCTTCAGGCGTATTGTCCCGCGCACAATCGGCTCAGCGCCGTCGCCGAATACGGGGAAAAAAAGATGAGAAGATTTTTTAGCCCGAGAATGAACAAGCTCCGGGGACCGTTGACTGAAATCTGAAGCCTATCAACTAAAAAACTCAAAACATTAAGACTGGAAACATAAGACCGGGAAAAAAAGACTGGATATTGAAGATCGGAAGAAAAGACAGAGGAAAAGACAGAGGAAAAGCAACGGCTAGTAAATCATCCTAGGAGTCACTCCATCGGCTAGCTTCACCTCTACTCCGACGTCAGTCCGTTAAGACGAATCTCGGTTCATGACCGACCGGAATAAGTTCACTGCTGTAATGACGCTCACTGCGATGACGAGCCAAAGCACCCAACGAATCGACAGTTGGTAAAAAACGTAAGCCGCAAGGAGGACCCCTGGAATTCCCCCGAGCGTCAGTCCGAGTGCTGCGGGTTGATCATAGCTCTTCTCCTTCAGAAACGGCAAAGCTCCCACCGGCATGAGAAAAGCGCATGATCCCATCATGATGGGAAACGCAGCGGTCGGGCTCATTCCGAGGAGGTAAACGACAATCATGCAGGGAGCGTACATTCCAATCCCAATCGTCATGAGTGCGCCGAAAACGAAATTAAACCCGACGGCTATCCCGAGTTTTATTCCGGTCACTCCGAGCGCGTCGCCACCGCCGGGAAAATATCCCATTTGTTTGCATGAAAGCAGAATCACCGCGATCGAGAGTGCAATCGTCATCCCGATTTGAATCGCGCGTTTCGAGAGTTTCGATACGACTCCCGCTCCCATCCAGGCGCCGAGCATCGCGGACCCTAACATCGAAAAAAGAGTCGTCGGATCGACTGGAACAATCGTGAGGTAGATGAGGGTCTCCACTAAGGTGGGGATCATGTGCCCGATCGTCATGGTTCCAGGGATCAATCGGTCATCCACAGATTTCGTAAACTTAAAGAGCGAAGTGGTCGGAGCGTACGAGCCGATTCCTAAGGTATCGAGAAAGTCCGTGATGAAGCCAATGAGCAGGAGCTTTGGCGTTGGGAATGTTCCGGCTCTAGATCTCGGGCTGGAGCGCTGAGCGGCCGCGCTTCGAAACCACACGCAAATAAAGGCGATAGAGAGCAAGCAAAGTAGGACTTTTGAAAGCAAAATAGGATTCACTTTCTGAGTTTAGAGCGTGAATCCTGAAAAAATCAACGAGCCATTCGTGCCCGAGGGAGGAGCTCGCGAGGCGAGTGTGAGATTCATTTCTTTCGATTGCATCTCATGAGCTCTGCTCACTGTAGTTTTACCTGTAGAAAACCAAGCATGCCTTAGTGGTAATATGAGCCACCTTCGGGAATAGGGGAGTTCCGCTTTTCCTTAAAAGTGTAAATAGGATTGGCCAGATTGAAAACGAACGTTAAACTCTCCATAGCTAGCCATTGTTAATATTTTTCGGCAAAGGAAGGTCCATCCATGAATAAGAACTTCATCTTTACACCCGCTCTCTTTCTCTTCATTTCTTTCAGTGGTTGCTCATCCGCTTCGAAGAGCGTCGCCGTTCCCGTTTTATCGGATCAGGCACCGTCCCTGCCCAAAGTAATCCCATTGGTGAGCGAACCCAAAACGGCGACTTCAACAAATTCGAATCTCCCGCCTGATCGAAATAATTTGATGACCTGTTCGAGTCGAGATGAGACGCGTACCCTTTCTATAGCGACCAAAGACGCGGGATGTGAGCTCGTCTACGAAAAAAATGATAAACTGAATGTTCCAGCTTACAGCGCTCATGGCGTCGAGCACTGCTTTAATGCGCGTGAGAAAATTCGGAAGCGGTTGGTTTCGCAGGGATGGAAATGCGCGCTTTAATGCGTTACCAAAAAAAGAGGGCTTAACTCAGGGTTTGAGTTAAGCCCTCAGAATCTTCTCAGTTTGTGATTGAATTACATCGCGGAGATCACACCGCAAGCAACTCGGTCACCCGCATCCCCTGCGGGCTGAGATTTGTAATCGTCTTCTTTTGCATGGATCACAACTGCCGTGCCACCGGTCTTTAACAACGAATGATCGCTCGGCGAAAGAGTAACGAGGTCCGTTTTCAGATCGGATTTGACGGTTCCACCCTTAGAGACCTTGATGTTGTCGAGGTCTCCGGCATGTTTCCCATTTTTAGATTTCTTCCCGTGCTCTTTTCCGAGTGGATTAAAATGTCCTCCGGCTGAAGTAAACTTCGGTCCCGTGCAATCGCCGGTTTCGTGGAAGTGAATGGCCTTTTCTCCCGGAGTGAGTCCGTGCAGATCGAGTCCTAGTTTCACTCCTTTGTTCGTTTCGGTCAAAATGATCGTGCCGACGTCTTCGCCAGCAGAATTCTTCATTGCTACCGTCAGCGGGGCGGACTTCGCCTCTTCCTTTGCAAAGGCGGGTACGGACAATAAGAGCGATATGGAAGCAGTAGCCAACGTGAAAGAAGAGAGGAGAGAGGAGCGGGGGGTTCTATTTTTACGCATGATATAAATTCCTTTTTATGGATTTATTTGCATGATCCCCGCCAAATCGATTTGGTCCGTCATGCCCCAGCGAAAGTCCTCAAAACTTCGTTCACGCTTCAAAGCGGAAACGAGGCAAGTCGAACGAGCTCTCTGCCTGCTTTGCTGGATAAAACATCCTTGCGGTAGGCGAGGAAGATTTTATCTTCATAGGTTGGTAAATTTGGGTCAAAGGGAACCAAATCTGCACCATCCGCTTTCGCAACCCGTTCTGGCAAAATCCCGATTCCCTGTCCGCAGAGGGTCAGCGTACGAATCAGTTCGAGACTTGGCGTGCTGACAATATTCCAACCTTTAAATTCTTTCGCTTGGGTCTTACCCAGAATGTCCTGCATCTGGGCTAAGTTCACGTCGGCGAAGATTCTTTCAGGAAGGTCGATTGCGCCACGTTTTTTCCAAAAAAGGACTTTGTCATCGCCGAGCTTTTTCAGCACGAGATCGGGATGGCGGCTTGGATTCACGACGAATCCGATATCGATGTTGTAGGACACGACACCCTCCGTGATCTTTCGAGAGAAGTCATGCATGAGTTCGATCTCTATGGCCGGAGCATTTTTTCGAAGTTGTTCGAGAAAGTGGGGGAGCGTGTAGGCGCCCACGCTTTGATGGCACCCGACTTTGAAGCGGCCAAAGATCTCGCTGGTGGACTTCTGTATTCCCTTTTGAACTTCTCCCCAGCAGTCGAGTAAAATGAGGGCCTTGCGGTAAAATAGGGAGCCTTGTTCAGTCGGAACTACTCCTTGTTTCGTCCGATGAAAGACTTTGGTTTCTAGTTTTTCCTCCAGTTTCTGGAGGCTCAGAGTCACCGTAGGCTGCGTTACGCCTAACCGAATCGCGGCTTTCGAGATGTGGCGGGTTTGGTAAACTTCGATGAAATATTCGATTTCCGTGCCGGTGGGTAACATAGGTTCGAGCTATCATAGGAAGTTCAAAAAGCGATTATAATTTATGGTCAGCCGTGAATTCTTAACTCCGGCCTTTTTTTAATGAGTTCAAAAAAATTGAAGTCGAGTTCCATTTCGGGCCCTAGCCACTGGATCCCCTGGGTATGGTCCCTGTGGTCGTCTCCTGTGTCTTGATGGATGAAAACCGAGAAGTGTTCTCGATTGAGGTTTAGCCACTTTAAAACGGATTCATGGTTCTCTTCATTAAAGTGAGTTTCAATCATGCCGCTGCGATGAGGACCGATGGCAGTTTTCTGAAGCTGGACAAATGTAAAGAGTGAGGCTGCCTTTGCTTTTTTTTCCCAGAGCCGGGCGCTTGGTAAGTGGTTCTCGCTGAAGTAAATGTGCGCATGAAATGGAGTCATGCTCCTAACCCTACATGGGTTCGAATGAGAGCAATAATCGGAAGTCTCCCATTCATCATAGTTTAAAACCTATAATCTATTCTATCCACCCGAGGAGCTAAAAGTGGGAAACGACTTTTCAACACCTGTAGGGAGTGATCGCTAAATTCTGGCCGGGAGAACTTATGAACAGAGAGGTGAAGCATCGGACCTATCATGCCAAGGCCAGAATGATTAATGATGACTATGATGGGCGGTAACCAATCCTATTATATTTATAACAGGTTCACCTTTAAGTTCCTTTCTAACAAGGGGAACGGAAATGCTCGAATTTAGACAAAGTTCAGTCCATTGCACGCTAGCGGAGGTTGACACTCTCTCATTCTCTAGCAACTTAGTCGATCGTTCGGTTTCTCGGAATGAGGTCATCGCAAGGAACATCTTAGTCGATTTGATGCAATTTCGTCGCGTGTGTGGTCCACAAACAGACTGCGCACTTTCACCTTGTGAGAGCTGTCTTGAGCCTCACCTGGCAAAAATAATTTCCGCGGTTAATCAAAACCAAACCGTTACATTCGTGCTTCCGGCTTTTCCGGGAAAGTCTCCTAATTTAGAAAAAGTACTCGGAATTTTGCCAGACATGGCTGAGAGGCAAGCGCTTTTATTTCTTCAGGGACTTTGTGATCGGATTCAGAATCTTTACGCTCCGGGGGCTCATATTATTTTGTGTTCCGATGGGCGTGTTTTCAGTGACGTGGTCGGAATGCGGGACGAGGACGTCACGGCTTACCAGCGCGAACTCACCCGGATGATCAAAGAATTAGATCTCTCTTCGATATCGACCTTTGATTTGGATGACCTTTATGAGGGATTGAACTTCGATGAGATGCGGGCACGTTTGATGACGGTGTATGGGGAGCCGCTCGACGTCCTCAAAGCAGCGGTCAGCCGAGGTGGGAAACTAAGCGGCTTTTCGGTCGAAGATGAGGAATCGAATCGGCTCTACTGCGGAATTACCCGGTTTTTGGTAGAAGACTCGACATTCCCAGGCCAAAAGAGAAGCCGCACCTCCATTCAAAAGGAATGTCGAACGCGCGCGTATCACGTGATTCAAAGAAGCAAAGCATGGGGCGATCAGCTGGAAGCGCGCTTTCCCGACGCGGTCAGGCTTTCTATTCACCCGCAAACCTGTGGTGCGAAGAAACTCGGCATCCAACTCGTCACCCCGGACGCTTGGCTGACTCCTTGGCACGGTGTTGCGGTGAAAATCGGCGAGAAATTCGTGCTCTTAAAAAGAGCGAAAGCCGAGGCGCTTGGCGCGCGCTTAGTCACTCTGGATGGTCGACCTAGCCACTATGAAATGATTGGCGGACTGGCACGACTGAAGTTAACCGGAGCACGAGATGAAAACTAAAATCACTCGAGGAGATTCGTTCGGTGTCTTTGTGGAGCCGACCCACCCTGAACAAAGCATCCATGATCTAGAGATCGGATTTTTGAGAGAGCTGGTTTGGCAAGAGCGCTTAGTCGTATTGCGGGGGTTTCAAAGTTTTCAAGGTGGGGAAGAACTATCCAGTTATTGTGAGCGGTGGGGAGTGATTAGCATCTGGCCTTTTGGTAAAATCCTCGAGCTCGTCGAGCAGCCTCATCCAGAAGACCACATTTTTGATAATAACGCCGTACCTCTGCACTGGGATGGGATGTATCGCCCGCAGGTTCCTGAGTTCCAAATCTTCCATTGCGTGAGTGCACCGCTTTCCGGCCAAAGAGGTCGGACGACGTTTTCAAACACCGTTTCGGCACTTGAAAACGCTCCCGCTCGGACGCGCGCGCTCTGGGAAAAAGTGACGGGAAGTTATGAGCGGAAAATGGAGTTTTATCAGAGTAAGACGATTTCTCCGATCGTGGATACTCATCCCTTTCGGGGTTTTCCAGTCATTCGCTACAATGAGCCACCGAGAGAGGAATTTGAAAAGTTTCTAAATCCTCCAGCGCTTGATTTTACGGGGGGAAGTCCCGATGAAATCGCTGAATGCCACCGGAGCTTGCGAGAAACGCTCTACGCGCCGGAAAATTTCTATGCGCATGAATGGCAGACGGGTGATTTGGTGATTGCGGATAATTTTTCACTCTTGCATGGACGGGAAGGGTTCAACACAAAAGCGCCACGGCATCTGAGGCGGGTGCATGTCTTAAGCCAGGTTCCTCTAGATAATCCACGTCTGGTTTCCCACCAATGAGTTTTCATGAAACCGATATCTTGATTGTGGGCGCAGGTCCGGTGGGTCTGATGTGTGCTTACCTTGGGCAACTCTGTGGGTTGCGAACCGTCGTATTGGATCGATCTGCTGGACCGCTTCAGGTTGGGCGGGCGGACGCACTGAATGCACGCACGTTGCAGCTTTTGGAAACGGTAGGACTTTTCGACGAACTCTATCCGCTTGGTAAGCCTTGCAATACGAGTTCTATTTGGGCGGATGGAAAAATGATTTCCCGCCAATCGTCGTGGTGGGATAATCTCGAAGGTTGTTTGCATCGCCACTTTTTAATGCTTGGACAGTCCTACCTTGAACAGCTTTTAGATTCTAAACTTCGAAACTTAGGTGCCGCTCCCCGCAGGTTTGCGCCAGTGGTTGATGTTCAGGTTGGCGAAGATGGATGCCTGACTCAACTTGCGGATGGGGAGAGAATCCACTCAAAGTTCGTCATCGGTGCGGATGGTTCTCGGTCTTTCGTGCGAGACTTTTTTAAAATTCCTTTTCAGATTTCTCGCCCTGAACTCGTCTGGGCGGTAATCGACGGAGTAATCGAGAGTGATTTTCCGAAAGTACCTGAAATCATTGTATTTCAGGCGGAGACCTCTGATGTGGCTTGGATCCCCCGAGAAGGGACGATCGACCGATTTTATGTCCGCATGGACAAGAATGAATTTACGCTAGAGGAAGCGGTTGCTAAAATTAATCGTGCAATGGCGCCGCACACGCTGAAGTTCCGCGAAGTGGTGTGGTTTTCTCAATTTTCCGTAAAGGAATCGGTAGCAGAGCGATTTTCTGAACAGAACCGAGTTTTTTTAGCCGGTGACGCTTGTCACATTCATTCCGTCAATGGGGGACAAGGCTTGAATACGGGTCTTTCAGACGCATTTAATTTGATCTGGAAACTGCGTCGGGCGATCCAAAGCGGCGCGGGACTGAAACTTCTAGAGAGCTATGAGTCCGAGCGAAAACCCGTGGCGCTCAGTGTGGTCGAGACATCGGGCGAGCTTGTTCGCTCGACTCGGTACTCGGAGGAGGGAACTCATGCGCAGGACTACCTCGAAATCGTGCGGAAGCGCGCGGGCAACATCACCGGCATGGGAGTCCGTTACGGAGAGCAAGGCCTGAGCGGATCACGGATTTTTGATTTCGAGTTATTTTTAGGAACGGTGAAGACTCGACTCTATTCCCTGCTGAAATACGATCGGTTCACTTTACTCGTCTTTGGAGAAGCGAGGCTTGATCTCGATCTGCCAAGCGACGTGAATGTGATTCAGATTTCTTCCCATTCAGAAAGTGGCAGTTACTGGGCAGAGGAATGCCCCTACAGGGAGCAGGTGATACTGGTGCGCCCTGATTCAACCATCGATTCTGCCTGTGATCTCGACGCGGCTGAGATTTCTGAACTTCTGTCAAACTCGATGTTATCCTCTTAGCCATGACTTCTCCCTTTTCTCGGCTCATTGATGGAAGCGACCGCGAATGGATTCTAACTGAAAACGAATATTTTCTAGCCGTTTTGGAAACCAAGCCGCTTGTGCTTGGGCATGTTGTGGTTGTCGCTAAAGAAGCGAAAGACGGTCTGTTTGATTTGGCTGATGGGGCGTTGAGTTCACTTCTGGTTTTTTCAAAGCCGATTGCGAAGGCCATTGAGATGTCTGTGACATGCAAAAAAGTCGGGGTTGCAGTGATCGGACTGGAGACTCGGCATGCTCACCTCCACCTCGTGCCGATAAGTTCTGCTCAAGATCTCAATTTCACCCGCGAAAAGTTAAGGTTGGAAGAGTGTGAATTGATAGAGATTCGTGAGCGAATTCGCGCTTCGCTAGCGACCGCATTATCTATGGTAAACGACCTCTAAAATTTTTTGCAAAATGCTGGTCTCATCTCCGCCAACGAATCGGATTTCGAAATCTATTCTACCTAGGAAGCCGCTGTTGAAACGTGGTCCTTGAATCGATCGGCCAATGTGAAAATTCGCTGTTTCTTAGCCAAGTCCATTTTATCGAGTAACTTTGCGATCATTGCCATTCTTGGGTTCTTCGAAAATGTATCACGGTTCTTTTCGATGAAACTCCAATAAAGACCATCCCAAATCTCACACCATTCACCCTTAGGGTAGGAACTCATCTTCAAGATGTAATTCGAGCCGGATACGTAGGGTTTCGTTGCGAAGATTCCCCCGTCACTAAACTGCCCCATTCCGTAAACATTCGGACCCATGACCCACTCGTAGGAATCGAGATACATTTCCATAAACCACCGATGAACCTCTCTCGGGTCGAGCTCGGTCATGAGCATCGTACTGCTCAGAACCATTAATCTTTCGATGTGATGATTGTATCCCAAGCGATTCGCTTTTTTAATGGAGTCATCCAAAGGTGGGAGACCGGTACTCCCGTCATACCAGCATTCTTTCATCGTGCGCCGGTGACCAAAGTAATTAAATTTAGATTGGTAAGAATGAAAGTTCTGGTGGATCCCATGAACGAATTCCCGCCATCCCAGGATCTGCCGAATAAATCCTTCAAGGGAGGCGAGTGGAACTCTGTTTTTCTCAGCGTAGCGTAAAGCCTCTTCCACGACCTCTAAAGGGTTAAGCAAGCCGATGTTCAAAAGCGGAGAAAGCGCTGAGTGAAAGATGAAGTCTTCCTGAGAGCTGAGCGCATCCTCATAGGGGCCGAACTGTTCGAATCGATATTCTAAAAAATTTTGGAGAAATAGGAGAGCGACCTTTCTAGTCGAAGGGATCCAGAGTCCTTCTTCTTTGTTTGGAAGCGTTCCTGGGTGGTCTGAAAAATATTTTTTAATCAGCGACTGGACTGAATCGAAGTGTTTCGAATTGGGCACTCGCGGCAATGGAGGAATGTTTAAATTTTTAGCTAATTTCTTCCGATTTTCTGTATCAAAACTCCATTGTCCTCCAGCGGGCTTGCCATTTTCTGTGAGCAGTATTTTATGATCGAGGCGAACCCTTTCGTAAAATGTCTTCATGAATGGTTTTTTATGGGAACTGAGATAGGCCGTGAAAAAGTCGTCGTTCACCATGAACTGGGGAGAGGGTTCGAATTTGAGATCTATTTTCTTAAGAGTCGCCCATCGAATCATCTTCTCTCGAAATGAAACATCCGGAATGCGGCAGGTGATCAGTTGGTTCGTTTCATACTTTTTCAGGGTTGATTCTACCCTAGCGAAGAAACTTTCTTCTCCAAGTTGGAGCGATTCCGGATATTCGAAATAGTCCACCTGGATTTCATTTTTCTTGAGTTCATCTCGGAATTCGCGCATGCAGACGAATTGATGGAGGATTCTTGTCTGGTGGTAGCGGTAACTCTGCGCAATGCTCCGGTCTTCGATCATGAGACACGGGCCATCGGAGTAGTAGCCAGAAAAAAGCTGATTTCCCAAAATAAGCTTGAGGCTATTGGCTCTCATGTTTCACCTCTCTAAATCAGCCGCTTAATCCATTTAATCTTCGAATCGGTATACGGAGCATATCGAAGCGGCACATCGATCAGAGTGGATTTTTTCAAAACGCTTTTTTCGTGGGTGAACGCTCGGAAACTATATTCGCCGTGGTAGTTGCCCATCCCACTGGCGCCGACCCCTCCAAAAGGTAAATTCGGTGAGGCCATGTGCATGATGACGTCATTCACGCTGACCCCGCCCGAGGAAGTTTCCTCGAGCACTCGGTCGATATTTCCCAAATCGTGACCAAAAACATAGAGCGCTAAAGGCTTTGGTCGTTCATTCACAAACTCGATCATCTGGCTGAGTTCGGAAATCTCTAAAATGGGGAGAATAGGTCCGAATATTTCTTCTGACATGGCTTTCGATTCAGGTTTTGATTCGAGCAGAGTCGGTGAAATGAATCGGCTCGCGCGGTCGCTCTTTCCGCCAAATAAGATTTTACTGCCCTCTAATAATCCAACCAAGCGATCAAAATTTCTTTCGTTAATGATGCGGCAGTAATCCTTATTTTCTTGAATTTGTTCCCCGTAAAATTCCTGGATGCAGGCGATCATCTCGCTCAACAGTTCCTTTTTTACTGAAGGTTGGACGAGCAGGTAGTCGGGTGCCACGCAAGTTTGGCCTGCGTTCATGAATTTTCCCCACACGAGTCGTTTAGCGGTCACCTTGATATCGGCGTCGGCCAACACGAGTGCGGGCGACTTTCCTCCCAGTTCAAGGATCGTCGGCGTGAGTGATTTTGCCGCTTTTTCCGCAACGATGGTTCCGACTTTTCCGCTTCCGGTGAAGAAAATGAGATCAAATTTTAACTTCAGAAGAATTTCCGTCTCATCCGGTCCACCCTGGACCACGGCGATGAGATTTTTGTCTAAGTACTTGGGAATGAGTTCGCCAATCAATTTCGCAACATTCGCAGAAATCTCGGATGGTTTTAGAATGACGGCGTTACCGCCGCTCAATGCGCCAACCACCGGGGCGAGCAGGAGGTTAATCGGATAGTTCCAAGCGCCGATGACAAGCGTGACACCGAACGGGTCGTGACGAATTTCAGAGGTGCCGATCTGGTTAAAGAGGGGGGTCGAGACTGAGATAGGCTCCATCCAAGTTTCGAGATTCTCTAAAACAAAGTCGATTTCTGAAATGACAATCCCTTGTTCCGTGGCGGCTGCCTCGAAAGCGCCTTTATGAAAATCAGCCCATAATGCGTCATTGATAGATTTTTCATTTTCGACCAGCAATAATTTAAGTGCGAGAAGCTGCTGACGTCGCCACTCGTAACCACGGGGGCTGGTCTTCAGAGACTTCCGAATAGCCGCGTAGGTCTGGTTGAGCTCCGCTTCGAATCCTGGTTTCATTTCGATTCCACCTTAATGGTTCCATTCATCGTCGTGCCATGGACTTTACAGTGATAAGTATAGGTGCCCGGTTTTTCGAAAAGAATCGCTTTCGATTTGTGTTTAGGTTCGACGGAGCTTGTGTCGAAAGTTTCTCCAGAAGCGGAGTGCTCGGAGTATGAAACATTTTTCCAAACCACAGAGTCACCTGAATGGATCGCTATGAGTTTTGGGGAATAGCTGATGCTTTTCATCTGAACTTCTATTTGTTTAGCTTGGGCTCCAGTAGTGAAGAAGATAAAGCTCAAGAAGATCGCTGCGTTCACCACTTTAGAAAGTTTCATCGTTTCTATTTCCTTTTCTAAAACCGCTTCATGTATTCAATGAGGGCTAATTTGTCTTCATCACTTAGATCTGAACCAAAGGTGTGACCGCGGTCTTCGATAAAGTCGGGAACGGTGTTCAGCTCCAGCATTTTTTTCTTCACGGCCTCTATTCCTGCTTTGCGCCGTCGGTCGACAAGACCTGGAAATTCTTTTTCAGGTCTTCCAGCCACCACTCCTTTCACATACGCTGCGATGAGCGAGGGAAAGTGTTTCGGATTCAAACTCATCATTAAATTAACCGGAGTTCCGACCGGAAACTCCAGAAGCTTCAGTTTCATCTCATCGAAGTACGGATGTTTCGCTTTAAAGCCTGGAAATGCATCCGGAAGTGTCGTGACGGTGGAAGTGACTTTAATGGATCTTACACCGAGCCGTTTATTCGGTGTGAGGAGTTTCGTCATTCCATCTTCGAAGGCGTCCATTCGCCCCTTCACGGATGGATCTCCATTATACAGACCTAAAGAGTTGTTGTGAAAGTACGGAGCGGTAGCCCAGATGCTTACCAGAGTGGGAGTTCGGTAATAAGCGTTTGGTCCCTTCCATTCGAGGTCGTAAGTTCCGGTAAGCGGATTATACAGATTTTTCACTGTGATTTGTTCTTTACGCTGATCTTTATAAGTCTGGCTCGACATCTGACCCCAGGTAGATCCTCGCATTGCATTCGTCCCTTCGGAGCGCTGAATGTTGGTTCCAATCTCCGAGTAAGCATGGCGTTGGTCGTCTGACAGGTAATTGTGATCCAAGAAATCATCGGAAAGGACGAGTTCCTTCCAGGCTTTTTTTCTCAGAACGGGGTCAGTAATCGTAGAGTCCGGACTTTTACTGCTGTGGCAAGACGCGCAATTTTCCGCGAATGCAATTTTTCCACGGTTTAATAATTTAGGGTTGTTCTTCAAATAGGACTTTCCATTTTTTGCATCAGCGAGAGGGAAGCCATCGTAGGACATCAAAAACGTTGCCATGTTCGGCATCCGGCGTTCCGTCTGCATCCAGGGCGAGTTCGGATCTTTCCGCCATTTCTCGATGATGTCGAATTCTGCGGGTTTAAACCCTCTCAAAACGCTTTTGGTCATTTTCCAAGGGTTCACGGGCCAGGAATCATACCATTCTTTATGCATCAGTCCTTCATTCACATAGACGCGAACGGAGGCCATCAGGATACCCATCGAGTCAGAACCATCGGTTAAGATGTGGGGAACTTTAAGCGTAGGTTCTTTTTCGGTCCCCCCCAGCGCTCCTCCGATATTATCGAGTTCAAGGCCCGCGTTTTTATACATCGATTTAATCAGCGTCGCTTGGGCCGGGGTGATTTTTTCCACGTGCGCAACTTTCAAGCGGTCGCGTAACCTGAAAATGGAGTTGATGTTGGTGGGGTTGTTGATGGAATCCGTGGGGAACCGCGACGTTTCACTCGTTCCGGGTTCTTGGGTCGCCATGTATTGGTAGATGATCGATTGGTGCTCGATCGTTTCACCAAAGGTTAGGCCTTCCCTCAGGTATTGGTTACCGATCGTGGAGGTGAGGTTTTCCCACTTAGGGTCGGCCGGGTTATCCGGTGGATTCAGGGGATTCATTCCGATGTGACAAAATACGCAGGACATCCCGATTTTATAAGGGGGCTGCATTCCTTTGGCATCGTTCAAATAAGTTTCTGCGTTCCACTTCTTAGGATCGAAGTCTTTATTCTTAAAAAGTTGGAGGCCGATCACCCCAGACGAATACCCAAATTTTTCAGGATCCCATTGGAGAGCTCCATCTTTCATGCGGTCAATCTTCAGCCCGAACTGATCGGGCTTATCCGCCTCGACGGTGTCCGGATCATTGATGAGTCCGAGACGTTTGAATCGTTCCGCTCGAGGCACGGACATCACGACTCTGAGAAAATCTAACCTCAGTCCAGTCGCATTCTCTTTGCCTCCGGTTAAATTGACGAGGTCCTGCCAGAACCCGGGGTTATCGACCCCGACCCACCAGTGCCAAGTATCCATCCCGTCACCGACAGCTGCCGCGGAAAGTCCCATTTGTTTCTCCGCATGTTCTGCGTGAGCTTTTCGGTACTGATTATAGGTTTCCTCATCCGGTCGAATCGGTCGTCCGAACTCATAATCGAAATCAAATGCCGCCTGCGCGCCCGGCTTGGGCTCCGGACCTTTCTTATCTTTCAACTCTGCGTAAGCAAGTGTGGAAAAGAGAAGAATCAGGGCCATGAATCGATATTTCATAAGTGCACTCACCATTGACCGCGAGGGCGAAAATGTCAAAAGGTCTCAATTTGCGATCGGCGTAGATGTGACTGCAAATCAGAGACCAGGACAAGCTATTCGGGGGATAGCGGTTCATTGTCAGGCAATTAACAGATGTTAGTCCCTTATTCAGATTTAGGTGATCGACGCAAAATCAGGCATGGTCTAATGGATCCAATAAACAAAGGAAATTCACCATGGGCGATAAATCACCAAAGTCTCAGCAGAAACAAGCGTCCCAAAAAAAGGCAAAAGACAAAAGTGCCGACTCTAAAAAAAGGGATGCGGCTGCCGCGAAGCAAGCTCCGGCTACAAAAAAGAAATAGAACTCTCGAAATCAAATTTCTATCCGACGCGAAGAATGAACGCTCACTGCGTCCGTTCTTCGCGTTTTTCATTTTTTCTCAAAGTGAATACCGTGGTGACAGCCGTGTAACAACGATGAGGTCGTCCGTTAATGGTCAGAATTTAATTCAACACATTCAAGTGAAAGTTCACTGTAAGTCACATTGGAGTTTTCGATGCATCGATGCGCTGAGATTTCGAATTTCTTCGCTGAGTCCTTTCGTCGTCTCGGTGAGGCGCGTGTTTTGTTGCATGAGTTCGAGGATGAGGTCCGTTTGGGCGGCAATCGAGTGTTGAGCGGCTGAGTTTTCCGCAGCCAAAGACTCTCGATGTTCGGCGTCCGCTTTTGCATGGGCGGTGTCTCGGTCGGCCTGCCTCGTTTGGGCCAGTAAGATCAAGGGCGCTGCATAAGCAGCCTGCAAACTGAAAGCGAGGTTCAGCAAGATAAACGGATAAAGATCGAAATGAGTCAGACCAAAGCTGTTCAGTAATATCCAAATCAAGACGATGATCGTCTGCCCGACCAAAAAGAGGGGCGTTCCAAAGAAGCGGGCAAACGCTTCAGCCCTCAGCGCAAACCAGCTTTCCCCAAATACGGGCACTAAGTGGGCGTGTTTTGCATGAAAGCGAAATGAGCGATTTTCTGGGTGGGAAAGCTTCATCTTCCAACTCTGGCACCAATCGGAAGCTCTAGGGAAGTCATTGCTTGATAACGCACTGCATGATAGCAGTGTGATGATGTTGCCGTTCGTTCTTTATCTTCTCCTTAGTGCGAATGACTGGTCCGGTGCTTTGTTCGCAGCCGAAGCGGGTGAGTCTTGCTCTCCTTTGCGACTCGATCTCACCGATCCCGTTATCTCTCGGATTCCCATTCAGAACCAACACCCCGAAGATCCGTCCTGCGCGGTGTATAGTGCGACTTTTTTGGATCAAGTTTGGACCTCGAGAATGTCGGGAAATGAACCCGGGTATCTCGCGCCCGCGGAGGACCCTGAGTTAAATTATCAACGGATTCTGAAGTCTCCTTCGTTCACCGAGATCTTCAATGCGGACCGCGGTCGGACCTGCCAGTCGGCTAAATGGATTGCAGAGCAAAGAGGGGAGAATTCTCCGCAGCATTTTCCTCGGTGCGAAATGTTTGGCCTGCAAAAAACAAAAGTAGGTCAGGTTCTCCATTCTCCTTCTGAGTTTCGATCTGAGATGGATTCCCTTTTGGACCGCGCGAGTCCGAGTCCTTTCGCTCTGGAGTTTTGCGCGGGGGTTCTTTACGGGAATAGTGACATGATTACCAAACGAAGTTTCGACGCTTCTTTGGAGTACCTCAACACGGATCGCCAGTTTGAGAATTTTTCCCCGGGTTGTTTTTTTCACGTGGCCGTGGTCGTAGGCCGGGCGGTTAGAAACGGGAAATGCCGGTACCTCATTCGGGATTCGCTCGATCATGCCCAAGCTCGTTCTCACGAGAACGAAGAGAATGGCCATATCTGGATCGATGCGGATTCGTTATCTGCAAACACGCTCAGACTCATTCATTTAGAGTAAGTCTCAGCGTGGGCGAATTGAATTGAGAACCTACGAATTAGGACCTAAAATTTGTCACTCTGAATTTACAACTAAGCGCGAAGCTTGGCTGATTTTTTGTCCTTCCGGCCTAGCTCGAGACTTTTCTTCAGCAGTGGCATGAGGTTCACCACTTTTCCCTGAGGTAATGCCTCAGGCTCTTCATTTGGCGAGTCGAGCGCTTCCACCCCGCCTTTTTTCGCCTTCGCTTGAATCAATGCCAAAAGTTCAGCTTGGTAAGTGTCTTCGTATTTATTGGGATCCCAATCCGAAGTCATTCCATTTACCAGTGCCCGAGCCATATCTAGCTCTTTTGGACTAATCTTAACGCCAGAGAGCTGGGAAACGAGACTCGCCATTTCATCTGCGGTGAAAATTTCTCGATCAAAACGCAACATTTCGAGCACCAGGTAGTCCCCGCGGACTAGCACGGCGACCAGCCTTTGTTTTCGAAAAAGGACCACGCGTCCGATCGCGACTTTTCCTTCATCTCTCATCACGTCTCTGAGCAGGCGGTAACCTTTCTCGCCGTTCTTTGCGGGACGAAGGTAATAGGGAGTGTCGAAGAGCATCGGGTCCATTTCTTTATACTCTACGAAGTCTTCGATATCGATGGTCGAGACCGCTCGAGGGTTTGCGCGGCGAAAGTCCTCATCCGTGACGACGACGTATTTCCCACTTTCGTATTCATAGCCTTTTACGATCTTACCCCGGGGCACTTCTTTTCCCGTCGACTTATTGTATTGGCGATAACCGATGTGCCCGTAATCCCTTTTATCGAGGAGCTGGAAGCTGAGATCGGCTTCTTCTTTCGCACTTCCCAAGCTGACGGGAATGTTTAGAAGTCCAAAGCTCAAGCTGCCGGTCCAAAGACTCCTGCCCCCTTCGTGGCCGTTCGGTGTCCTTGCGCTCTTTCCTTTCGATTTCTTGGATGAATTTTCAGAGATTTTTTCAGAGGTTCTTTTCGGCGAACGTTTTGTTGCGGATTTTTTTCGATTTGCCATAGCAGCTAAAGTTTCTGCAATCCAGGTGCCACGCAAAATGCGCGCCTTGCGTGGGCGGAGGATGAGGACTAACTTGGGAATCTGGAGAAATTTCCAATGTCTGCTGTACCCGTGTCCGATTCTTCCCCGAGCAAAACGCCTGATTCAGTAAACGACGGAAAGCTTACTTGGATTGAAAGGTTTACCCAAGTTCTCCATCCCCTCCGCCGCGCGCTCCATTTGGTCTGGGCCGCTGATTCGAAAAGCATGCTAGGCATGGCGGCGCTGGCCGTCATCGGCGGGCTTCTGCCCGTTTCTCAGGCATGGATTGCGAAAAAAATCATCGACGGAATCACCCATGCCTATTCAAACGGAACCGATGCAAGAACTGCCTTTATAGGGCTGCTTCCAATTATTTTACTCGAGTTCTTTCTTTTCTTCCTAAGTGCTTTAGTCACACAGTTTCGCAGACTTCTGGATGAAATTTTAGATCATAAAATTGGGTTTTTGATTAACTCTAAAATCATTCGGAAAGCACTTCGACTTGAACTCCACTATTTCGAAAATGCGGAATTTTACGATAAAATGCAGAACGCGAGACGGCAGTCGGAGTACCGAGCGATTGCCATCGTGCGCGCGATTTTTCTGATCTTCGGCAGTCTCATCACGCTGACTTCGTTTCTGGCGCTCTTGATTGCCTTCAGTCCTTGGGTGGCGTTCATTCTTTTCGGAGCCGCACTTCCCGCATTTTTCGTTCAGACTCGTTACAGCGAAATGAATTTCCGATTGCAGAGTTGGAAGGCTCCCGAGTCGCGCCGAATGAATTATTATGAACACTTGCTGACCATCGATTCGAGTGCAAAAGAAATTAAACTCTTAGGGCTAGGAGAACCCTTACTCACTCGGTACGGCGAATTATTTTGGAAAGTTTTTAGAGAGGATTCTCGCCTGGCATGGAAGCGGTCATGGGCAAGCCTCGCTTGGGGGCTTTTGAGTACCTTGAGCTACTACGTCTGTTATGCGTGGGTCGTTTTTCGCGCGTTGCTCGGTGCCATTTCCCTCGGAAGCATGACGATGTACTGGGCGATTTTTCGGCAGAGTCAGGGAAGTTTCTCCGGCCTTTTTGAAAGTGTGAATGGTCTCTTTGAAAATGGCCTTTTCATGCGGAACCTTTTTGAGTTTATCGACTTGCCGGAAGCGGAAGATCCGACCAAAAACTCTGCAGCAACGCCTGACCCAAGCTTGGGAATCGAATTGAAAAACGTCTCCTTTAAATATCCGGGCCAACACGAGTTTGCTCTGAAGGGCGTCTCGCTCTCTGTCCGCCCCGGAGAAAAAGTAGCGTTAGTCGGAGAGAATGGATCAGGCAAGACGACCTTGATTAAGCTTCTGACTCGGCTTTACGAGCCGACGGAAGGAGAAATTTTTTATCAAGGCCGGAATCTTCGCGATTGGTCGATCGACGAGTTACGTTTGAAGATCGGAGTCATTTTTCAAGATTTCGTTCGTTACCAACTCAGTGTTCGTGAAAACGTAGGGTTTGGCGCTTACGAACACGCGGATGATCGGCAAAAGTTAGACGCTGCGGCCTCGAAAGGCGGAATGGAAGAGATGATTTCCGAATTCAGCGAAGGATGGGAAACGACGCTGGGGGGGTGGTTTCAAAAGGGTCGAGAGCTTTCCGGCGGTCAGTGGCAGAAGATAGCGCTCAGTCGCGCCTTCATGCGTGAAGGCGAGGTGATTATTATGGATGAGCCCACTTCCGCGCTCGACGCCGAAAAAGAATACGAGATCTTTAAACGCTTTAAAGAACTAACGGCCGGCAAAACTGCCTTCGTTATTTCTCACCGATTCAGCACAGTTCGAATGGCGGACCGAATCGTCGTTTTAAAAGCCGGAGAAATTACGGAAGAGGGGTCTCACGATCAGCTGATGGGGTGTGAGGGGACTTATTCTCGCCTTTTCGAGATGCAGGCAGAGGGTTACCGCTAATTTCCCAGTGCAGCGAGTGCCGCATGATACCCGGCCATGCCGTGCACGCCGGGTCCTGGAGGAGTCGAGGAAGAGCAGAGAAACACCCCCGGGAGGGCAGTTGCATAAGGAGAGAAGGAAGCTTTCGGGCGAAATAGAGTTTGTTTCAGACTCATTGCCCCTCCGGAAATATCTCCTCCCACATAGTTTGGATTGTAGCGCTCGAAGTCTGCCGGGGTGAGCGAGCTTTTCGCTAAGATTTTTGATTTGAATCCGGGCGCAAAACGCTCGATTTGGTTTTCGATCACCGCTTCTTGACTGGTGTTTTCACCGGATGGGACATGGCAGTAAGCCCAGAGGGTGTGTTTTCCTTCTGGAGCACGAGAAGGATCAAAGAGACTAGATTGGACCGCCAGCACGTAAGGTTTTTCAGGGGTTCGACCTTCATACGCTGTCCTTTCCGATGCCGCAATTTCGTCAAGGCGCCCTCCGAGGTGAACCGTCGCAGCGCGGAGGCATTCTTTCGCCGTCCAAGGAACGGAATCCGAGAGCGCGAAGTCCATTTTGAACACGCCTCCTCCATATCGAAATTTTATTAAACTGCGTTTCTGTGATTCGGAGAGTTCGTTTGCGGCAATTTCGGAAAAAGCTTTCGGAGTGATGTCGAGAAATGTCCATCGACTCGCGGGGAGCTCGCGGAGGCTCTTCACATACCGTCCAGTCTGAATTTCACCGCCGAGCGAAATCAAGTAAGAGCGAAGAGCTTGCGTGATCGATCCGGATCCTCCCTTTGCAACGGGCCACCCTCTTAAGTGGCCGGCCATGCTGAGCACTAAAGCAATGGCGGATGATCCAGAGTGGGAGAGAGGGATCATCGAATGTGCAGCGATTCCGCCGAAAATCGCGCGAGCTCGCTCCCCTTGAAATTTTGCCCGTGCAAATCCATCTGCGGACCTCAGGGCTTTTAATCCGAACTGAGCGAGCAGAAGAGGATGTTTGGGGAGATGAAGAATCGGTTGGAGGATTTCTTCCAGAAGGGAGTCCCCGTGTTCGAGTAACGGGCTCATGATTTCCCGGTAGATGTCGCCGTCAACTCCGAGTCCAGCGGCTGTTTTATCGAGTGATCTCTCAAGCATCACAGCCGACCCATCATCGAGGGGGTGGGCGAGTTCACTCGGAGCAAAGATCCATTCTAGTCCGTGATCGGCGAGGGGTAACTTCCGAAAAAAAGGAGAGCTCACTCCAAGGGGATGCGCGGTCGAGCAAACATCGTGATGAAAGCCCGGGAGGTTGAGTTCCTTAGTGCGCATTCCGCCCCCCAGGCTCTCGGAACCTTCAAGCAGGAGGACCGAACCGCCTCGCTCCGCCACGGTGATGGCGGCCGCGAATCCATTGGGTCCGGATCCCACGACGACGGCGTCGTATCTCTTGGTCGCTTTTATAGGTGTGGGGGGAGAAATGGACATAACAAGGCCTAAGCTTTCACCTCTCTCGGCCTCTGGCAACGGATCCGTTTTTGGTCCGAGACGAAATCGAAGCCCTTTATCGTAAACCGCCCCATTTACGCTTGGCCGATGGATTGCAATGAGCCACTTTTAATAACATGGCTGAAGAATACCTTGTCTCGTGCAAAATTTGCGGCTTAACCCACCGTCTTCCGGAAGTCGAAACGGGGTATGCGCTCGATTGTTCCCTGTGCGGGCACGAGCTCAAGCGGAAAACGCCTTACAGCCTCGCACTCACTGCCGCATTTTCACTTTGTGCTCTGCTCTTTTACTTTCCCGCAAATCTTTTCCCGATCCTAAAGATGAGCATGTTTGGGAGAATCACCGAAAACACCATTTTCACGGGAGTCATCCGATTCTACCAAGACGGAGATTATTTCGTCGCAATCGTGGTGTTTCTCGCGAGCATCTTGATTCCTTTTTTGAAGATCATCGGTTTAATCCTCTTGGTTGTTTCCACGCGCATCCACTCACAAAACTTTCAACCTTTCCGAACAAAACTTTATCAGGCTGTCGAAACGCTCGGACGATGGGCAATGTTAGATGTTTTCGCAGTTGCCGTTCTGATCTCCTTAATCAAACTCGGCCGGTTAGCGAATGTGGTGGGCGGCAAGGGTGCTTTCTCATTTGTGATGGTGGTTATTTTTACAATATTGGCTTCCGCGAGTTTTGACCCGCAAATGATCTGGGAAGAAAAAAAATCATGAATACGAACGAAGATAGAAATCGTCCATCCGCTCCCGGGCCGGCATCCCCAGTGGTGAGAAAAAAGAAATGGCCTTATCCATTCATTTGGCTCATCCCGATCCTCAGCGCCATTTGTGTGAGTCTCTACATGCGAGATTACTTCGCGAACCACGGTCCTGAGATTACGATCGATTTTTCGGATGCCACGGGACTTCGAGTGGGAGAAGCAAAAGTCATTTACCGCGGCGCAGACATCGGTCGCGTGACGTCGATCGAACTCAGCGAAAATCGGAAGCGTGCGTTGGTGCATGTGCAAATGGACAAGCAGGAAAGCATTTTCGCAACCAAAGGATCAAGCTTTTGGATTGTTCGCCCTGAAGTTTCCGAGTCGGGATTCAGTGGACTCGGCACTCTTTTCACCGGGCCTTACATCGCGGCTCTGCCGGGAGACGGTGATGACGAACTCGAAAAAATCGAAGGACTTTCCCGAGCGCCGAGAAACACTGAGGCCGGAAAGAACTTTACCCTCACAGCAAAACAAATGGGCCATGTGCAAGAGGGATCAGCAGTCACCTACAAAGGCATTCAGGTGGGTGCGGTTCAGAAAGTGGCCCTTTCAAACGAAGCAGACCACCTGAATATTGAAATTTTGGTATGGAGTCGCTACGCGGCCTTGGTTCGAGGGAATTCTAAATTTTGGATCGCGAGTGGTTTTGATATGGAGGGCGGAATTTTCAGTGGAGTTCACCTGAAACTTGATTCGCTGAAAACCCTCACCACCGGTGGAATTACTTTCGCTACCCCAGATAAAGACACTCAGGGCGAAGTGAAATCAGGAACCACTTTCCCGATCGAAGTCGATCCGAAAAAAGAGTGGGAACTTTGGTCTCCTCGAATCGCAATCGGTCCTCGTGCGGCGGACGCTGCACCTAAGGCCCAGAGTTTGCCAATGCCAAAGCAAGAAAAAGGGAAGAAATGATTTCATGATCGTCCGAGGAGTCTTTCATCCATGAGCATCGAACGTCGCGGAAACCATATCCTCGTGGTGGATGATGATTACAGCGTGCGAGAGAGCACTCGCGATCTTTTCCTCGGTTGATCGTGCTTGATATGTTGATGCCGGTGATGGGGGGGGGTGAGAGTTTCTGGACATCTTATTGGCCGATTCAGACATGAAGTCCATTCCCGTATTGATCATTTCGGCTACGGTCGACAATAAAAACAGTGTGGGCGCGGTCGATTTTTTGAAAAAACCGATCGATCTGGATGACCTACTGAATTGTGTGAGCGCTCATTACGGACAGTAAAAATCTGGAAGAGCAGCGAATCTTGAGAGACTTTTAGAAAATCCTACGCTTGCAGGAGAGTCATGAAAAAAGCCAATCGTTCGAAGTCCGTCCCTTTTGATTCGCATTAGTTCAAAAAGACCCCCAGCGGCATTAAAAGTCTGGACGAAATCACCTTTGGCGGATTGCCGAAAGGGCGACCTACTTTAATTTGTGGGGGCGCGGGCTGCGGAAAAACTCTTTCCGCCATGGAGTTTTTAGTTTGCGGAGCGACGAAATACGACGAGCCAGGGATCTTTGTTTCCTTCGAAGAAACAGAAGGGGACCCCGTCTCAAACGTTGCGTCCTTACAATTTGATTTGAAAAAAATCGCTCGATAAAAAAAGCTTTTGGTCGAGTACATCCATGTTTATCGTAGCGAGATTGCCGAGGCAGGAGATTACAATCTAGAATCGCTCTTTGTAAGGCTGAATCTCGCGATCGATTCGATCGAAACCCTTTTCTCGAACCTCGATGACGCCTCGACCTTGCGGTCTGAGTTAAAGCGTCTGTTTCAGTGGTTAAAAGACAAAGGAATTACGGCCGTTATTACTGCTGAACGTGGGGGAAGGCGCGCTCACTCGACATGGAATCGAAGAGTATGTCTCCGATTGTTTGATTCTGCTCGATCACCGTGTAATCGACGAGATTTCAACTCGAAGACTTCGCATCTTAAAATACCGCGGTTCCTTGCATGGGACGAATGAAGTTCCTTTTCTGATCGACGTCGAGGGTGTGTCGGTGCTTCCGATCGAATCTCTGGGTCTCCGCCATCCCGGGACGAAAAAGAGGGTCTCATCCGGTGTCCCAGAACTCGACGCGATGCTCGACAGAAAGGGGTTTACCCGGGGAAGCAGCGTTCTCATCTCAGGCACTGCGGGAACCGGGAAAACCAGTTTGACTGCCGCACTCGCCATCGAGACTTGTCGCAGAGGCGAGCGCTATTTGCTGATGTCGTTTGAGGAATCGCCCGGGCAGCTCACCCAAAATATGCTCTCGACCGGCTTAGATTTTCGTCCTTGAGTGGAAATCGGAACGTTGGAAATTTATTCCACCCGTCCCTCGCTCCATGGTCTAGAGATGCACTTGCTTGAGCTCCATAAACGTGTGGAAAGTTTCAAGCCAAAAAGCGTCATTCTGGACCCTCTGACGAGCCTGTTGACCCAGGGGCGGCCTCTGGAAATTCAATCCATGCTGACGAGCATGATCGACTTGCTAAAGTCTCGCGGAATCACCGGGATCTTTACCTGCCATGTTTCTTCGGAGAACGGCATAAATGATTCGTCACAGGTGGGAGTTTCTTCGCTGATCGATACTTGGATCGTCGTTCGCGAAGTGGAAGACGAGTAGAGTCACCGCGCTCGCGGCATTTACATCGTTAAATCTCGAGGCATGCCCCATTCAAACGAAGTCTTACGTCTGGTGCTCAGCAATCAGGGAGTGTCGATCGTGCCCTTGCGTAAGGATGGGGACGATCGCCCACGGGTGAGGCTCCCGTGAAAAAGAAAACTCAGGCAGGTGGGAAGTGGCATCAGCAAAAGACCGCAAAAAAAACTGCGAAAAAAACCGTTGAGAAAACCGTGAAGAAAAAGTCAGCGAAGAAGAAGCCCGCTCGTCCTACGCGCTCGAAAAAGCCAAACGTGGAAGTGTGGAATTTAAAGCTTTACGTGGCCGGACAGACTCCGAAATCCATATCTGCATTTAATAATCTGAAAGCGATTTATGAAGAACACCTGCGTGATCGGTACCGAATCGAAATCGTCGACCTTCTATTAGAGCCGCAGCTTGCGAAAGGTGACCAGATTCTCGCATTGCCGACTCTGGTTCGTCACTTGCCCGAACCGATCAAAAAAAACATTGGCGACCTCTCTAATATCGAGAAGGTTTTGGTCGGACTGAATATCAAAGCCGCAGGCGATTCTTGACCAAAAAAACCCAAACGAAAAACGAAAAAACTCTTACCGCGTGTGAAAAAGCGGCGACCCAATCGAAAACCGAACTTTTTGTTTTCCGTATCTACATTTCCGGAACGACTCCGCAGTCTCAGAGAGCGGTCAGGAATTTACACACGACCTGTGAAAAGTATTTGAGCAGCCGCTTTGAATTGGAAATCATCGACATTTACCAGACTCCCGCGCGAGCGAAGGAAGACCAAATATTAGCCGTGCCGACTCTGGTGCGGGCTTTTACGCTGCCGACGCGGCAGATCTTGGGCGACTTATCCAATCAAAGTCGAGTCTTAGCCAGCTTGGGACTCCTGTCAGCAACGCGATGAATACGAAAACAAAAAATAAATCATTACCGAAAAACTCAGCCAATGCGATCAGGTCACCCATGATGAGTGAAGTGGATCAACTGAGGAATGAATGAGAGAACGCACTAGAAACCCTTCGGGCGATCCGCGAGGGCGAAGTGGACGCGCTCGTCGTAAACAGCGCGGACGGAGAGAAAGTATTTACCCTCACGAACGCCGATCTTCCTTACCGTATTTTAGTAGAGTTCATGAACGAGGGCGCGCTTAAGGTGAGTTCCGAAGGGATCATTCTCTACGGCAATTCGAAGTTTGCGGAAATGGTCGGTCTGCCCCTGACCGCGGTGATCGGAAGGACCTTAAACAAGTTTCTCCATCCCGCCGACCTCGGAAAGTTCGAGCAATCTTTCAAATTGGCATTGGGGTCGAATGCTAAATGTGCGCTTCAGCTGAATTCGAATGGAGCCGTTCTGCATTCCCTCTTTTCGATGAGTTCCGCAAATTTAGAGGGCGGCAAAGGCGTTTGCTTGCTCGCAACCGACATGACGGAGCAAATGCGTTTTGACCAAGCGAAAGCAGACGTCGAGGCGCTTCAAATAGAGAAAGACCTCCGCGATCGTTTCGTATCCACACTTTCTCACGATCTCAGGTCTCCACAGACTGCGATTAAGACGAGTGCGCAGATCATCGTTCGCTATCCGGATCAACGAGAAAAACACCAAGTGCTCGGAAATCGCATCATCCATAGTGTCGAGCGGGCAGACAAGATGATTCATAATTTGCTGGATGCGAATTTGATTCGCGCCGGGGAGAAGTTGCCTTAGGTTTTGAGCGAGTGCGGTCTCCGGCAGGCGGTCGAAGATGTGCTGACCGAACTCAGCATGTCTGCAGGAGACCGTTTCGTATTGAAAGGGAAAGGTGCGGTGGTCGGTTATTGGTGTTGTGATGAACTGAGGCGTGTTAATGAAAATCTCGTTCTAAATGCAGTGAAATATGGTGATTCCGATTCGCCGATTACTATTGATTTTCAAACGAGGCTTGACTGTATCTTACTCTCTGTTCACAACCGTGGCTTCACCCTGAGCTTGGAAGAGCAAGAAAACCTGTTCAAGCCCTTCTCGCGCACGATTTCCGCACCTGCCAGTGGGCAACGAGGATGGGGCCTGGGTTTAACTTTGGTTCGTGGAGTCTGTGAATCCCATGGTGGATCGGTTTCGGTTCGAAGTCTGCCGAAAAAAGGAACGACTTTTATCGTGCAGCTACCGAGGGACTCGCGATGGGTCGCAGAGACACCGCCCGGGTCAGCCTCTTAAAAATTTTTGGATCGTTTCTGAGTGTAGATTCAATTCGACGGTTTCTTCATGGGTTCCTCCTTTGTCGGGATGGAAGACGCGAGAAAGTTTTCGTTTCGCCTCTCCTAGTCCGGATTCGGAAACCTCTTCATCTAAGAAAAATCCATTGGTTTTAAAGTATTGAATCGCTTCGCTCACTGCATCCGGCGTTGTGCTTGGTAATTTACTTTCTGAGGGAACGGATTCACCCGTCTTTTTTGCTTTCGAGTGGCTTTTTTGTTTTTGATACTGCGCTTTGCGGTAGTCGGAAGCCCGTTTCTTCGCTTCGGATTGAATTCGTGAAGTTTCCGCCTCTTTTGGCGAGCTAGAATTCTTTTTTTCGATCGAGATTTTTTCCGAAAAGAAATCGGGTCTTTCAGCGATCGCCTGAACGAGTACCGCCCAGACGTGTTTGCAAAACGATGATTTCGCATTCATGGGGCAGCTGCAGGATGCAGTGAAAGTACTGCTCTCAATCGACTCGGCTTGGAAGGCCACGCGCGCGGGGGGTGTCCCTTTCACAAAACCTCCAATCTCAGTGTCTGAGCCATGAGAAAGAGAAACTTTATCTTTGCTGACGAGCTGAGATCCGTGACTGCGTACCTCGGCTTTGAACTCAGATTCGAATGGCGACACGTCTGTCATGAAAAGACCTTCCCCGAGATGCCTCGTGAATTCTATGGATTTATCAGGATGAGCACGTTTTACTCAATTCCATTCTTAATGAAAACCGCCGGAGGGCGATCTATGAACCTAAAATCTGTTTTGTTTTCTTTCCTGACTGTTTGCGGAACTGTCCTCGTGACTGGCTTGGTAACTGCCTCGGTAGCAGTTAGTGGGATCTGCGCCAGTTCTTCTGCGCAGGCGAGTTCATTTCCTGGTTTTTCGTCGAGTCTTTCTAGTCGCGATGATCTAGTTCAAGACCTCGCGCATGGCCGAGTGAAAGAAGCGGCCGCTTCCACTCTCGATCACCTCGTGCTCGCAAGTTTGGACGCATTAGAAAGAGAAGGCGAACCCGCTCTCGCTGCACGGTACCGCAAGCGTTGGGAAAAAGAATTTAACCACGGCCTTTCCATTCGCCTGAGTGAAGTGGGCGATCATGCTCCGCTGTCCCAATTTCTGGCGACCCTTTACCGTGTGCTTTCGGGCACCATCGGTAAAAAAGCAGAATACGCCGTGCTGCTTGCAGACCTAAACACGATGAACTATGCGATTCCGGTGGTCTTTGCACCGAAGGGTGAATGGCGCGGCGGTCGTAACGCAGGGGACGACCGAGACGATTACCGAGATCATTTTGTGCCTTTCGCAGGGATCGTGACTTTTTACACGACTCTGGGAGCTTGTCAGACGCTTGCGAATAGCCAAGGAATGGGGGCGATCGGGGCTCGCCTATGTCCGCGCGCCGCAGATGTTTTGAACCGTGAAATGCGGGAAAAGGTTGCTCCGAAATTATCGGACTACATTTTCAACCGGGCGAATGGCATTGATACCCTCTTGAAACTGACTCGCCGCGATTTTGCTTATTTAAATGTGCGGGATTTGCAAATAGCCGTCGACCGCGCTCGCTAATCTTTAGGGTTTTAGGGGAGGCGTTCATTCCATGTGAATGAGCGCCTCATTTTTTTACGATGCGTTCAAGATTTCAGCAAATTCGTCGCGACCATCCAAGCTGAAATTCCGATCAGCGCAATACCAATCCCCGTGAGCACCCGTCCTAGAATTCGGGAGTCGAATCGGTTTCGGTGTTTTGCGATGAGATGAATGAAGAGAGAAAACCATCCAAATATTCCTGCACAAACACCCAGCGAAAAAAGAGCGGAATTGGCGTTTGAAAATGAAAAGAGGCTCATCGAATAGAGTGTGGTAATCGATGCAGCCCAGGTTGCGATCAGGGTTGGATTTGCAGCACTAATTCCCGCGCCGAGGAAAAATGCTTTCGGAGCGCGCGCGCCGTTTGTTTCCGAAAACGAGAGGGGAGCGCGCATTTTTTTTGAGCGAATAAAATAAATTCCAAGCCCCAAAAGGACGACTGCGGCGACGATCTTAGATATCACGAGTAGAATGCTGTATTTGGACAGGAATCGGTTGAATCCCCAGAACGCGAGAAAGGCGTATCCACTCTCCACGAGTGCTGCTCCGAGTGCTATCCACCGGGCTTGGGAAAACCTGCCCTGCATGCCCTGGCTGAAGACGATTGCTGAAATCGGTCCGGCGACAGGGACTGCTGAGATGAAACCGAAAACAGCACCCAGAAGCGCCGCTAAGATCATTTTAAGTCTCCGAGCGCGTGAGGTTCCGTATTTCGATGGATAGGAATCGCTGTCTTTAGAGAGGTCATCGGAGAACGCTCTCACGACTCTAAACGAGATGAAAACGGATTGGACGAAAGGCCCTGGAGAACACCCTTGTGCCCGGTAACGCAATGAGCTATCAAGCGGTCATGAATTGCTACCGTTTGAACCTCGTTTGCGCTCTGATCCTCTCCGTTGCCTTCACCACTTCCGTCGCATGGTCATCAGAGACCGCAACGAAGATTCGCATCGTAACGGGGAATCTTTCAACCGGCACGCATCAGAATTACGATGGAGGCGAGGGCGCTCGGATCCTAAAGGGATTACAGGCCGATGTGGTTTTGCTCCAAGAATTTAATTACAAATCTAGTTCTGAAACCGACCTGCTCGAGTTTCTTTCTTCGATTTTCTCGGGCAAAGCGTTTTTCTCCCGCGAGAATGAGCCGACCGATCAGATCCCAAATGGTATTCTTTCGCGGTTTCCGATTCTGGAGTCCGGAGAGTGGGAAGATGCAGGAATGCCGAATCGTGACTTCGCCTTCGCTCGGTTGGATATTCCCGGCTCCCGCGATCTTTGGGCGATCAGTGTTCACCTTCATTCAAAAAATTTAGTCGTGAGACGCGCCGAGAGTGAAGAGCTTGCTCGCCGCATTCATGCGCTCCCCGCGACGGACTACGTTGTTTTGGGTGGCGATTTTAATCTGACTTCTCGGGAGAATGAAATTCTCGATGTTCTCGCTCCGGAAGTTTCGGAACGAAACGCTCCGACGGATACGAATGGCGCGACAACAACGAATATGAACGGCAAAAAGAACTACGACTGGATCTTGACGGATGCTGATCTCGCCGCCCACGAAGTCCCGGTCAGTTTCTTATCCGCTAAGGCGGAAGCGCCGCAGCTAAATGTGACCTCGTTTCCAAACGGACTCGTTTTTGACAGCACGGTTTTCCCGGCGCTTTCCCGTTTGAATGGCATTCAAGCAACCGATAGTCGCTCTCCGGGAATGCAGCACCTTGCGGTTGTAAAAGACTTCCTCGTTCCTGCTCAGTAAGTTTCAGTCAGTGAGTTGATGGAAGAGAGCGGACCAGGCAAACTTTAAGAGCTGGATCTGATTTCAGCTCAGGAGACTGTGGAAACTGCCCGAAGCCGCCGACTTGCTTTTTACGGAATTCGATCTCTCATTTGGGCTCAAGTCCTTTGGATTTGCGCAGGGTTTCGTCCTGAGATCGCATCCGCGTATCCGATCGAAGTTTGTCGGAACGTCCTGCGATCGCTGGGAACTTCAGAGTCGGGCGGCGCTCCGCTCATCCGTCCGGAGAGAAGATTGACATTGGAGTTCCTCAAGGGCGAGCCAGTGGTGCTCGACACTCCCATTTTTCGTCAGTGGAAATCTGCAACCTCCAAGCAAACTTCTTTCGTAGGCAGTGAGGAGAGCGAGATGTACGAGCGGGTGGCAGTTGCCGCAAGTCGGGCACTGTTTGCTGAACGAGGAATAGCGGTCACTGAGATTCAGATGGGCAAGCGTGGCGAAACGGCTTTTAAAATTTTGCCTGGCGAGGACTCAACCTTAAACCAATTAGCGTCCGAGTTTGGTCGAGATCTCCCCGGGATAAGGCTTGTCTATGCTCCCTCATTTCTGATGCGAGGGACCCATGCGTTTTTTTCTGAGAATGATGCGGCTCTCGGAATCTCTCACGAAATGCTAGCAACGGGCGTCGCCGATGAGTCGTTTCATCACGAAGCCGTCATCCATGCTGCTCATGACCGCGCTCGTCGTAAAGGGATTTTAGATCCGCTCAATCCCTACGCTGGCTTAATAGGGAGCGAAGTCGGACGAGTCATCGTGAAGACTCATGGCGGATACGGAAGGCGACAGACATTTGAAGAAGTGGAAGCCTATGTCGAGTCGGTCGTTTTGCTTGCGGAGAAACTCACCTGGTACATCGGCCGAAAACTCTCAAGCGGAGAGTCACGAGCCGTCGAAGAACTTTTAGGATCGATCCGCTACGTCGCGAGCACGGGCCTCGATGTGTCTGTGGGGACCATAGATCTAGCCAGCCGTGCTCTTTCTGTCCAGGCTTGGAAAACGGACTCGGGTTGGAAGCCTGTCCGAGACTTTCCCGGTCAGTGGTCGCGCGCGCTCTTAATCGACTCCTACACGTCGGAAGTTGCAAACCGTTGGACCGTTCATAAAGACGGAGCGGAGATTCGTTGGCGAATTTCTCCCCAAAACGGAAAAGAACCATCGGTGACGGCCGAAGACCTCCAAGCGTCGCTGCGGTCAGCGAAAGAAATCGCGGAACGCATGGTGAAGCCTTACCAGAAGGTGCGCGATTCGATTGCCTGGAGCATCGAGCGCGCGGATGTGGGTCAGACTAACCTCGGTGCCGTTGTTCGTGCTTCCCGGGAACTGGATGAGACTTTCTACCTTTGGAAAAAAGTCTCGTCATCAACCTCCATCCCACTTCTCTTCGACGGAAAATAAAATTCGGAGAAAATAAATTTCGAGCGAAATATTTTTTAGACGACGACTTCCATCGTATCAAGCGAAAGAACTTTCGTTCGATTCTTTGAATCAAGCGAAGCGCCGCGTGCCCCATCACGCAGGCAATTATCACAAGTTCCACACCCCAGATCGATTACCTCACCGAAATACTCACGAATCGATTTCCATCGGCAAGTGCGGTCTGGGCGTAGATGATGACTTTTTTAAGTTTCTCTTGGTCCTGATCTTTTCGAGCGTGGTAAGCAGCAGTCATTTCGAGGAATTCTTTTTCTCCCGGAGGCCCCGGGCGAAACGTGAGTTCATTCTTTCTTTTCTTTAATACTCGGAGCCTTCTCAACATCGCAATCACGAGTGCATTTTTCTTTGACGGAATAGGGCCCTCTCGATTCAAAAAAACCTCAGTCTTAAGCGAAGCTGACTTCAGCGCCTGCGTCAGTTCTTCGAAAACTTTTCTGACCTCTTCATCCGAAGGATATTTTCTCGAAAGAAACAGCGCATGAACGGAGCGATCTTTCTTTAAATAGAGGAGCGTGCAATCTGAAGCTTTCCCATCTCTTCCTGCACGCCCGGCTTTTTGATAATATGCTTCGAGGTAACCCGGGTAGGTGTAATGAATGACGTACCGTATATCGGCTTTATCGATTCCCATGCCGAAAACATTGGTGGCGATCATAATTTTCCGACCACCCCCATCGCTCATAAATTCGGACTGATTTTTTGCTCGTTCTTTTACAGAAAGTTTTCCGTGATAGAGGAGTGCGGGAAGGCCGCTTGAGATCAGTAGCTCATAGAGCTCTTTTGCTTTCTTCACGGTGGATACGTAGATTGCTCCCGCACTGTCCGGATATTTTAGATCAAAGGCACTCAAGAGCTCTAGTAATCGGGTTTGCTTCTGCGCTTCCGATTCGGTGAGTTCGGCAGAAAAATGGAGATTCTCTCGGTAAAGACTGGTTCGAAAAGTCTGCATTTCTTTCAGGCCGAGTTGGATGCGAACGTCTTCAGCCACTTCATGGGTGGCGGTGGCTCTAAGCGCTAAAACAGTCGGGTGACCCAGTTCTTTGATTGCGGATCCGATCTCTAAAAAAGCCGGGCGAAAGTCATGTCCCCATTGGCTCACGCAGTGAGCTTCGCAGTGCCGAAAGGCCTCGAGACTGATCTCGGTTTCCGATGGAGATACGGCACGATTGAATTCCACGGATTCAATTCCGAAGTCATTCAGCTTTTCGCGCTGATCTTTCGCGAGCGAGAGCAGGGGAGAAATAACCAAAGTGGTGCCGCCGAAATGAACCGCCGGCAATTGGTAGCAGAGCGACTTACCGCCTCCCGTTTTTAAAATCGCGAGCGTGTCTTTTCCCTTTTAAACAGACTGAATCACTTCTTCCTGGCCCGCTCTGAGAGACTTCAAATCAAACTGAGCGCGCAGTGTTTTACGGACTTCTCTCATCGGAGGTGGGATAGAGTTTGGAGAATGCATTCGAATCTTTCAGACTAGGTTTTGAGTTGCTGTTTTTAAGCTTCAAATGGGGCAAATCAGGGATGCAAAAAGGGGCAACCAAGATGACTGGATGCCCCCTTAAGGTGGGTTGGAAGACGTAATGCAAACATGAGGCCTGGGCCGATTCACTCAGTCCTAGAAGAGCAATGAGCAAATCCCAGATCGGCCCGGGTTAGAGTTTTACTTCGCCTTCTTCTTCTTTTTGCCAGTACTTCACATGTTTCGCTAAGACGTGAATCATCACGATTCCTGGGGTGTCGAGGCCGTCCTCAAACCACACATCGAGATCTTTTACCCAATGTTTCTCCATTTTTGTGCGGGAGTGAACCAACTTCGCTTTGCCGGCTACTGAGATAAACAAATCCTTCTTTCCTTTAAAGGAAAGGTTCACGTGGTTATTTTTCTTTAAGTCTTTAATGAGGCGGGATTTTTCCCAGGTAAAAAAGTAGGAGTTTCCATCGTATTCGACATCGCCGTTATTACTCATTGGGCGGCTAGCCGTCATTCCGCTGCTGGTGATGGTGGTCATCATGCAGAGGTCGACATTCCGCATTTTTTTACTGATTTCTTTTAAACTTTTCTTTGCCATGAAGCGCTCCTCAACGAAGAAACGGATGAAGGAATTTCATCTGTTTCATTAGTTTCTGTATAAGTAGCCTAATTCAGCAAGTCTCGTACCTGAATGGATGGGGTGTAAATCCACCCAGAACGATCAAGAATTTCGCGTGGAAAACCAAATTTCGTTTTCATCGTGCCGGGCCGTCAATTCGATCTTCGAGCCTGGATGACACTCCCTGCCCTCGCCGTAGAGTTGCAGGGCTTGTTTCCAACTGGAAAGCTTCGCAAGCCCAGGACCACTGCTGAGGACCGTATTGTCATCCATCTTCAGATCAAACCAAAATGCGAGTCCATGGAGATGACCGGCCGTGGTAATTTCCAAATCAAGTGGGCGATTTTCTGCGTTCGGAAGCTGGTTGAAATCAAAATGAAAAACAGGGGTCGGAGCGGTGAGCGCCTTCCATTTCCACTTGTCCAAATGCCATCCAATGTAACCCTGCAGCGTGAATTCATTGAATGCGCTCACATCAAATCCCGCTGCTTTTTCCACATGGTAGTGTGAAAAAAATTCGTCTGATTCGATTCCCATGACGTAGACTTGCACGCTTTCAGGAATGATTTTCGCGCCCGGTTTTAAAAGGTGTTCTTTTGCGTGTTTGATGGCCAGGAAGGCGCCTTCTCCGAGTAGCCCGTCATCAAAAATCTCCGTGACTAAAACATCGAAACGTTCTTTGACGTCTTTGCCGATGACCAGTTTGGTCGAAAGGCCCTCGATCCCGCGAATTTTTTCGCTGTATCCATTCGCTTGAAAAATTTCCTTCGCCTTTTTAGCAATGACGGGAATTCCTTCGCACGTCGTGACTTCTCCGCCGTGGCGAGCTGCCATGAGGGCGAGTAATCCAGCCCCGGTACCGATATCCAAAACTTTTGTCCCTGGTTTTACCGCTCCACCGAGCGCTCGGTCGTAGGCACCATTCCTCACTTCGTCGTTCATCATGGCAAAGTGCCAGAGTGAGACGTCCTCGCCCGTAAACTCGCGGAGTCCGGCTGCGACTTCTTTCACGGTGGGTTTGATCGGAGGCGAGGTATCGGGAGCGAGTTTATTTTTCAGTTTGATCTGAATGGGCATGGCCTGGACCCTACTCGATTTAGGGCTTTTCGGGCTTAAATTTCTTAGAGGAGTCGACGTTTCGACCGGGAAGTTCTTTTTAGCGTGTTTTTTCATGAATCAACCCAAGGATCCGGTGTTAGAAGGCTCGAGTGACGAACAATGAAGCACTGATCGGACTGCGCTATCTCATGAATATCACGGACGCTCGTCTGGTGGAAATTGCGGCCCTCGGTGAGACCGTCATCACATTGGACGAAATTCGGTCTTTCTTAATGAATGATCAAGAAGCCGGTTATACGCCTCTCAGTCATGAAGTGATGGCGGGCTTTCTGAACGGTTTGATTGTTTACAAGCGGGGTCGAGATCCCGCATCGCCCCTCCCGCCCCTCGATGTTCCGGTGACGAATAACGTCGTCCTTAAAAAAATGAGGGTCGCCTTCGAACTGAAAGACGTCGACATCATCGAAATCATCGCAAAGTCCGGCCTCCGGGTATCGAAGAGCGAACTCAGCGCTTTTTTTCGAAAACGCGATCACCGAAATTACCGAGAATGTGGCGATCAGTTTCTCCGCAATCTTTTCAAAGGAATGAGCCTCTAAAATGACCGATGAAAAGACGACCGAACCCGCCAACTCTCGCTATAAAATCAATCCTGAATGGGAACGCTATCCGCTGCGGAAACGGGAAGTGTTGCAGGCCTGGGATGCGGCTGACGAACTCATCCTCGAGCACCTCGCAACGCTCGACTTGAATGGAAAAAGGCTTTTAGTCGTAAATGACAGCTTCGGAGCGCTGGCCACTGCGGTCACTCTCGCTGAAGCCCAGAGCGAAGGAGACGGCAAAGGAAGTTCAGCGGTCGAATCCTATACCGACTCTTTCGTGAGCGCGAAAGCAGCGGACCTCAATAGCGCGGGTAAAGTTCTGCCGTTTTCTGACCTAGCTCGTCTCTCGGGCCATTACGACGTCGTGCTGGTGAAGATTCCAAAAAGCATGGCGTTTTTCGAAGAAATTTTACGCAGACTCAGTCATCACTTGAGCCCGGGTGCAAAGATCATTTCGGGCTACGCGGTGAAGCACCAGGCAAACTCAAGCTTTGATTTGCTCGCGAAATTCATCGGTCCGACGACGACCAGCCTGGCAAAGAAAAAGGCCCGATTGATTTTCTGCCAGTTCGAAAAAACTCCCGCGTCGCTTGCCCCGGCGCCTGACGTAAAAATCGAAGGATTTAAAAAACCTTTCCAAAACCTGGCGAATGTTTTTAGCCGGGATAAACTCGACATCGGCACTCGATTTTTTCTCGACCATCTTCCTGATGAAACTCCTGAAGCAGTGCTCGACATCGGTTGCGGAAATGGAATCGTCGGAATCGCGGCTAAACTAAAATGGCCGAAAGCACGCGTGATTTTCACCGATGACTCTTGGATGGCGGTTGAAAGTGCTCGTCTGAATTTCGCTCGGTATTTTCCGGGAGAGGGTCAGGCGTCGTCTGAATTCCACTGGACCAATGGATTCGAAGCGGGAGCAGCGAATTCGGTCGATCTCGTGCTATGCAATCCCCCTTTCCATCAGGGGAGCACCATCGGGGATTTCATCGCGTCTCAGATGTTCCGCGATGCTCACCAAGCGCTGGAACCCGGCGGCAGAATCCGCGTGATCGGTAATTCGCATCTAAAAATCGGGGACCAGCTTCGGCGCACCTTCCGAAACGTCGCGGGTGTCGCGAAAAATCACAAGTTTACGATTTTTGATTCCTTGAAAGCGGACACGGACGGAACGGAGTAAACCGTCTAGGCGCGGGAAGGAATGTCGTCCATCTCTGCCAGCGCCGCTTCACCCCAGAGGGCCTCGAAAGCTTCCTTTGGCAGGGCGAGGACCTGCGAGTGGAGGGGACTCAAAGAAGCTGCGCCTGGGGAATGCGACCATCGTTTTTCAAGCTCTGGATGGGTCACCATAAAGCTTCGTAGGCCGCGGCCGTAAGCGAACGTTCCGGGCTGACGAATCCAAGCTTCAGCCAAGGTGTCGAAAACATCGAGCAGTTCAGCGCTCGGCTGACCGTCCGCCTCACTCAAACCTTTCGCCACAGCGAACCCCCAGTCATCAAAAAAGGGCGCAGTGGGTAGTACGAATTCTGGTTTTTCGCGAAGGGATCTCGGTTTTCGGAGGGCGAAATGCCGGTGATTCTCTAAGGCAAGCGATCCGCTGCCTAAACTTCCAAGCGGAAGTTTTGATTTGTAGAGTTCACCCGCGACCCAAAGCCGACCCTGATAGCGCAGGTTTTTATCGCCATCAAAGGGCAATGCCGTGAGTTTATAAAATCGCAGTCGGAGGGGGTCTCCGATGGGCAGTTCCCACATGTCCATCACGCGGTCGAGGTCGCCGAAGTTGTGCGCGATGTTTGCGGCGGCTTTTAGGCTGCGTGCGCCGTCTTTTGCGCGCCAGAGCGAACCGAAGATTTCCGAGTGCCGAGCGATCTCGCTTTCGATGGCGGTGAAAAGTTTTTCAGCCATTCCCACCGCTTCCGGAACCTTGGATTTTCTCATTGCGCAGTAAGCGGCGCAGGAAACCGTAAACCACTCGCCGAGATGGCCTGAAAGTTTCTCATTCTCTAAAGCCGATCCGGGTGCCCCGGTGGTGTAGCGAGTCGACACGGTGGAGAAATTCCAGTGCCGACTTTGGAGAACAAATTCTGCCATTTCGATCGCTGTTTCGAGAGAAAGCTTTGCTGGCCAAAGCTTCAGTCGGATCTGATTGTCGACATCGGTGGGTACGGGGGTTCCGCAAGTGAGGTAATGGGCAGAGAGGCAGAGGCGGAAATAATCGGAATGCGAAAGTTCGGTGGCTTTTTCTTCCTTATTTGCGGGTATGAACCCACGCCAAAGTCGCGCAGGCGGAAACTGTTCAAGCTCTGGATGCTCCTGAGCAAGCGATTCGCTGAAGAGGTACGGCATCGTGCCGCGGACTTGAGTGAAGAGCAGTTCGGGCGCGATTCCGCGCGGGTGTTTGGCCATCGGATTTTCTCATTATCATTTTTTGAATGAAAGTTCTTCCCGAGAGTTTTTACCTCGCTCCGACTGAGGAAGTCGCCCGAAACCTGATTGGACAGACTCTCGTCGTGCGCACGCCTGAGGGTCTCAAGCGGAGTCGAATCGTAGAAACAGAGGCTTATCTGGGTGTCCTAGACCGGGCTTGCCATTCGTTCGGGGGCCGAAGGACAGCGAGAAACGAGGCCATATACGGCAAGCCAGGGACTTCGTACGTTTACTTCATCTACGGGATGTATTTTTGTCTGAATGCCGTCACGGGGGAGCGAGGAGTGCCTGAGGCCGTCCTGATTCGGGCGACCGAGCCCTTTCCGTTGTCTGAAGCCCCACCAGAGCGGGGTTCGCGGTTAGAAACCAACGGTCCGGGTAAACTTTGCCGATTTTATGGGATCGAAAGAGACGACGACGGACTCAATTTGGCGTCTTCCCGGTCCCGAATTTTTATTGAGAGAGGGGAAGTTAATTTCTGGCGGATTCAACGTGGAAGCGTCTCGCCGGGGGGAATCGATTCGTCAGCTAAAGCCCGAGACTGGTGCTTGCGGTATTATTTGGCTGGGAGCCGATTCGTTTCGAAGCTCCGGTAGGGCGGCATCGTCATCCGCCATTTCTGCAATGCATGAAATCTAAGGTCTTTCCGACGAGGCGCTCCGTTTTTGAAGAAAAACCGAATCAAATCAAGATCTAAGACTTTCTAATAACCGCTATAAGTAGTGGGTCAAATTTTTTCACACCACAATCCCTAGTGGTATCCGTTGACCGCGCTCTAAAACTCCGTAAAGTTAAAAGCATCACCCCGAGGGCCACACCTGGCGATTTGGGTTTCTGAAAAGTCGGTCAAAACGTGAAAAAGTACGGGATTGAAACATTGGGGTTCAATCGTCCGTGCCGATCATCCAAGGTAGGACGCGGGCTCGGAGCACGCAGGTCCAGGGGAACGCTTTCCCTCAAGGAATCGCTTCAAAGGAAAAGGTAGAGGAATGGAAACCACAAATTTAAGAGCTGTCCCGGGAACCGTCAAAGAAGAGGCGCTGCCAATTCAGGCAAGCTCTGCCGGCGTCGGTGTCGGAGTCAGAGCCGGCGGCATTGTCGAAACAGATGCGATGTTCCCTGTCCAGGGGATCGATTCCGCACCGGCGACCCCTCGCCGCGCAAAGGATTTTTCAGCTTACGGCGATGAAGAGCGTTTTATTTTGATGCCCATTCAGCATCCCGAAATCTGGGAGTTCTACAAAAAGGCGATGGCTTCTTTTTGGACGGCGGCCGAAATCGATCTTTACCAAGACTTAAGCGATTGGGCGAAGCTCAGCCCAGACGAAAAACATTACCTCTCGCACGTCCTTGCCTTCTTCTCGGCGAGCGACGGCATCGTGAACGAAAACCTCGCCCTCCGTTTTTACCAAGACGTTCCGATTCCGGAAGCTCGGTGCTTCTACGGGTTTCAGATCGCCATGGAAAATATCCACTCTGAAACTTACGGACTTTTGATCGACACCTACATCCAAAACCCAAAAGAAAAAGACCACCTTTTCAAGGCGATCAAGTACGTTCCTTCGGTTAAAAAGAAGGCCGACTGGGCCCTAAAGTGGATCGATTCCAGCGAAAGCTTTGCGGAGAGGTTGATTGCTTTTGCGGCGGTCGAGGGAATCTTTTTCTCCGGGAGTTTCTGTTCTATTTTCTGGATGAAAAAACGCGGGCTCATGCCGGGACTGACTTTTTCAAATGAGTTGATCAGCCGGGATGAGGGCTTGCACACGGACTTTGCCTGCCACCTCTATGGGATGCTGGAACCGCTCGCTCCCGCTCGCGTGGTCGAAATCATCACAGACGCGGTCGAGATCGAAAAAGAATTTGTCAGCGAGTCCCTTCCGGTTTCGCTCATCGGCATGAATTCAAAACTCATGATCCAGTACATCGAGTTCGTCGCGGACCGCCTGCTTCGGACGCTTGGCCTGCCGAAACATTATGGTTCGACGAACCCTTTTGATTGGATGGAACTCATTAGTCTTCAGGGCAAAACGAATTTCTTTGAGAAGAAGGTCGCCGAGTACCAAAAAGCGGGAGTGCTCACCACCGGTAACGGCGAAGGCACTCAGGGGAACCGCGGTGGATTTGGTCACGGATCGAGCTTCGATCTGAGCGCCGAATTCTAAGCCTTGAATTGTAAGCCTGGGATTTAAAGCCATAGCTAAAGCACTGAGATCGGACGCCATGGCGCAGGCCCTAGAAAAATTACGTAGTTTAACGTTTGAGTTTGAGGAAAATGACATGAAAGTAAAAAGCCGTTCTGGGAAACTAGAAGCCGTTAGCTTCGACAAAATTACAAACCGGATCCAAAATCTAGCCATCGGGCTGAATGAGACCTACGTCGATCCGGTTTTGATTGCCCAGAAGACGATCGAGGGAATGTACGACGGGATCAGTACGGAAGAACTCGACGTTTTATCCGCGGAGACTTGCGCCTACCTCTCGAGTACGCATCCGGATTATTCGACGCTCGGTGCGCGAATCCTACTGTCGAACTTGCACCGCTACACGCCCGCGACCTTCAGCGAGTGCATCGAAAAACTCTATTTAAATGAATCCAATCACACCAAAAAACACTCCCCGCTGGTCAGTCGCGAACTCTATGAACTCGTGGAGAAAAACGCAGACAAGATCAACCAAACGATCAAAAACGTGCGGGACTTCGAGTACGATTATTTCGGTTTCAAAACGCTCGAGAAATCCTACCTCCTGAAAATGGGCGGAAAGATCGTCGAGCGCCCCCAGTACATGATCATGCGAGCGGCACTCGGGATTCATGGGGCAGACCTGGAAAACGCATTTCGAACCTACGAGCTCATGAGCACGGGATTCTTCACCCATGCGTCTCCGACTCTCTTTAATGCCGGCACGAACAAGGCGCAGATGTCGTCTTGTTTTCTTCTCACCATGAAGGACGATTCGATCGAAGGCATCTATGAAACCGTGAAACAAACCGCGCTGATTTCCCAAAGTGCGGGGGGGATCGGGCTTGCGATCCATAACATCCGCGCGAAGGGTTCTTTCATCAGCGGAACCAACGGAACGAGCAACGGAATCGTTCCAATGTTGCGTGTGTTTAACGATACCGCTCGCTACGTCGATCAAGGCGGCGGAAAAAGGAAAGGCGCATTTGCGATTTACCTCGAACCTTGGCACGCGGACATTTTCGATTTCCTCGAGTTAAAGAAGAACTTCGGAAAAGAAGAGCTTCGGGCTCGCGATCTTTTCTACGCTCTTTGGGTGAATGACCTTTTCATGGAGCGCGTCGAAAAAGACGAGATGTGGTCGCTGTTTTGTCCGCACGAAGCTCCGGGCCTTTTCGACGTTTTCGGAAAAGCGTTTACCGAACTCTACACGCGGTATGAGACCGAAGGCCGCGCAAAGCGTGCGGTGAAAGCGCGCGAACTTTGGGGCGCGATCATCGAGTCGCAAATTGAGCACGGTTCTCCGTTCATGCTCTATAAAGACAGCGCAAACGAGAAATCGAATCAAAAAAATCTCGGAACGATTAAGTCCTCAAACCTCTGTACAGAAATCATCCAGTACACGTCTGAGAAAGAAGTGGCCGTTTGCAACCTCGCATCGATTGCCCTTCCGAAATTCGTGAAGGACGGGAAATTCGATTTCGAAAAACTCTACGACGTCACGTATCAGGTCACGGTGAATTTAAACCAAGTGATCGACATGAACTACTACCCGGTTCCGGAAGCCGAGTATTCGAATCGCACCCACCGCCCGATCGGGATTGGTGTTCAAGGTCTTGCCGATACTTTTTTCAAGCTCCGCATGGCGTTTGAATCTCCAGAAGCAAATGAGCTGAACCAACAAATCTTCGAGACTTTGTACTATGCCGCGATGTCGGCGAGTTCAGACATTGCAAAACGAGACGGAGCGTACACGTCCTACCCGGGCTCACCGCTTTCAGAAGGAAAAATGCAGTTTGATCTCTGGAATGTGACGCCATCCGGACTTTGGAACTGGGACAGCTTAAAAGAAAAAGTGAAAGCCCATGGCGCGAGAAACAGCCTCTTGCTTGCTCCGATGCCAACTGCAAGTACTTCGCAAATCCTGGGGAACAACGAGTGCATCGAACCGATCACTTCGAACTTGTACACGCGCAGAGTTCTATCGGGAGAGTTCACTGTCATCAATAAGCACTTGGTTGCGGACCTAATCGATCTCGGTCTCTGGAGCAAGTCTCTGAAAGATCAGATCATCCAGCACAATGGATCGGTCCAGGGAATCGCCGAAATTCCGGCTAAAATTCGCGAAATCTATAAAACCGTTTGGGAAATCAAACAAAAGCGCATCGTCGAAATGGCGGCGACTCGTTCACCTTTCATCGATCAGTCGCAGAGCTTGAACATTCACATGGAAGGGGCGAACGCTGCGAAGTTGACCGCGCTGCACTTCACCGCCTGGAAACTCGGATTGAAAACGGGAATGTATTACCTCCGTACGAAAGCAGCTGCGGACGCAACGAAGTTCACCGTCGACCAACCGGCTACCGCATCTGCAGCCACGGCCCGTCCAGCGCCGATGATGACGATGGACGCGGGTGGGATGAGTGCGAAGGTGGGTGATGCCGGAATGCCGCGAATTTCCGACGCCACGGCTGCGGACCTTGTCTGCTCGCTCGATAATCCAAACGAGTGCATTTCTTGCGGAAGTTAGTCTGTTTGAGACGGAGTTGATCAGCCAAGCGGATCGATGACCTCGCTTAAGTTTGAAAGGCCTGAACTCTCTCTAGAGTTTCGGGCCTTTCACTTTGAGGGCGGACATCATTGAGAAGGGTTAGGGCCTGAAGCGTTACAGGCTTTCAGTCAGCGCGATCATTTTCCAAACCCGTGAAACTTAAATGCCGCTAGATTCGCTTAAGCCCCGGTACCCGAAACCAAGTCACTTCGTGTTTGTTTTGACGAAGGTGACGAAGCTTGCCACCGCCTAATCCGTCTAATTCGCGAATCGCCGCGAGATCCGCCTCGCCTTTAAATTTTACTGAAATAATGAAATTTTCGCAAACTCCCGAATCCAGCCACGCTTTTAAAAAAGGGGCGAGGCGTTTTGGCTCGCAGATCATATCGGAGAAGACCCAATCGATTTTTTTCACCCCGAGTTCCCGGCAGACCGCTTCCGGTGAAAGCTTGAAAGCATCACTTTTTAGAAACCGGACCCCCGGCATTTTTAAAACGGAATCATCGATCGCGGCACCATCGACGCTTAGGCAAATGCACCCCAGTTTCGCCAGCGCCCAAGTCCATCCTCCGGGGCAGCTTCCGAGGTCGACCGTGACGTCCCCCGAGGCAGGAAATACCCCAGATGAAAGTTTTACCCGGGTGAGGGCTTCCCAGATTTTTAGATAAGCGCGGCTTGGCGGTCCTACTTTTTCCTCCCGGAATTCGATTCCGCCCCCGGGCGAAGGCGTCAGCGAGTTCAGCACTAGGACTGCGCGGTCAGTCGCGGTGAGAAAAAAACCGATGAACGGTGAAGGCGCCTCCTGTCGCGACTCCGGAAAGGAGAGCGGCGTGGCTTCTTTCGCGCGAAGTTCGCTCGCGATCAGGGTTGCGCGACGATGATGGGTGCCCGGGAGTAAGACCCAACCCCATTTTTTCAAATCTGGCCACTCTCGCTTCACCGCGGCCCGCAGATTTTTCGCGCCCGCGGCGATGGACGGGATCTCGACGATGGTCGCATCATGAGTCACGTCAGTTGCCCAAATCAAATTCGGTGCATCCGCCGGTCCGAGAAAAAATTCTCCCTCCAGTTCTTCCAGCTCCACGTTTTTTAGTTTAGCTTCGCGGAGGAATTCCGTTCGAACCTCGGCCGGAAGAAGCGGAACGGTGTAAAGCGTGCGTCTCATCGGATCATTTCCAGTCTCAAGGCGGATTCAAAACGGAAGACCGAATCGCTGGGTCGGCAGTCGCGGGCGATGATGGAAGAGGAATCAGCGGGTCCGCGGTCCCGAGAAGCTTCCGCTCCCGCAAGTAATCGAAAGCCGCAATCGACGCAGCCACCGACACGTTCAGGGATTCCACGATCCCAAATTGAGGGATGCGAACGGCTTTCACGTCGGGTTGTTCCTCGAGCGGGAGACTCAAACCCAACTCTTCGTGCCCGACGATGAACGCGGTTTTTTCCGGGTAAGCGATATCGCCCAAGCTGATTTCGCCCCGGGGATGGAGGGCATAGGCCGTGTAACCGTCCTCGCGCAAAGCGCACAGCGCCTCATGCAACGTGAGAAACGCGCGGGTTCGGGTTGCCTTCAGCGCACCCCGAGCGAGGACCGGATCCCACGGTTGCATGCCGACGAGGAAAACTTCGCGGAGCCCGAGCGCATTCGCCGTCCGAACGATCTTGCCCACATTGAACGCCGCTTTTAAACCATCGAGCACCAGAATAACGGGATAGGGGCCCAGAGGCGCGCGTTTACTCCAGATCGTTTCGATCTCGAATGCGCGCGCGATATTTTTGCGTTTGTATTTCATAGGTGGCAGAAACCCCGAGGTTAGCGGAGCGAACGAGCCACGGCGATCGTGAGTTGGTAAAGCATTCGAGCGCCCACATTTCCGTCCCAGGGATCCCCGCTAGGATTCGGCGCGACTTCTAGCAAGTCGGCTCCGACGATGCGTTTTCCCGCAGTCACCACTTTCTGAATCAGGTAAGCCGCTTCCATAAATTCGAGTCCGCCCGGAACTGGCGTTCCGGTCGTCGGACAGAGTTTCGGATCAAGCCCATCGATGTCGAAAGAGACAAAAACGTCGGAGGTCAGTTTTGAAACGATTTCATCACAAACGCGGTCCCAGTTTTCGCCTTTGAATTTCCGGGTCTGTAGATCCCAATCGAAATAAGTAGAAATTTTTCCTCCGGATTTCTCACTGGTGCGGATGCGCTCGACTTCACCCGGTGAAACATCGCGGATGCCGACTTGAACTAATTTCTTCACCCCTGGAAGTTCCACCACGCGGTCCATAATCGAAGCATGGGAGTGGGGAAATCCTTCGTAAGCAACCCGCAGGTCGGCGTGGGCGTCGAAGTGAAGCACGCTGAGGTTTGGAAATTTTTCTGAGTAGGCGTGAATCGGGCCCAGGCTCATCGCATGGTCGCCTCCCACACCAATCAAACTTTTCCCAGCCGCCAGCCATTTTCGAGATTCCCCAAGCGACCACTCGTACATGCGACCGGCTTCTCGGTTGGCTTCCTTCAGAATTTCGCTCATTTCCGGGCTAGACTCTGCTGTCCCGCCGGTTTCCAGAAACGAGATGTAGCGCCCCGTTTTTTTTCGGAGTTCCTCACTCTTCTGATCCCATTCTAGTGGGTAGGGAAGCGTCGCGAGTTTCATCTCCCACGCCCGGTCGAGAAAAGGCGTGTACAAATCCAGTTGAGAGGACGCATCGATGATGGCGAGCGGTCCGCTCCGAGTTCCCGGTCGATAAGAAGTGGTGACGTCCCACGGCAGCGAGAGAAAGAGGATGTCGGAAGATTCCGGAGCTCCGTCTAAGCTGAAGTAGGCATCGTTTTTAACGGCGACTCCGTTGGGATCGATCGGGTGACTCATGAAAAAATCTCTCGGCCTCTAGGTGCGACTGCCGCAGCTAAAATCGAACGGCTTTTGCCTGGACGATCAGTTTATAAATCGTCTGTCCTTCAAGCGGATGCAAATCATATTTGAAGGATAAAAGGGCCTGCGCTCCTCGGTGATAGGCTTGAAATTTGAGCTGCCGTTTCAGCTTTTCGAGCGCGTCTTGAAAGAGAGGTGCCTGGGGATGAGCCAACTGGGCCGCTTTCAAATTCATGGAGCCGTGCAGCGTGTCGAGCACTTCGGCTGGGCCGCGACCCTCGAGAGAGTCGTCGGTCGTGAGGACGAGCGAATCAGCGGGATGGTGCCCTTCTTCGTTAATCAGGAGTTCCGAATCCTGGGAGGGCGGAAAAATGAGATGGTCATCCGCATCGATTTCCTTGGAGGCGAAAATTTTCTCAGCCAGATCCAACCGCATTTTCACGTGAGCATTCCGGAGGGATTGGACGATGAGGACTCCCGCATATTCGCTGATTCGGGGGATGAGAATGCGCCCTGATTCGAACTGGGGTTCCAGCTCCACTTCGCGTATCCCGAGATTTTCTCTCGATAACAGTGAGAGCAGCGTTTCCCGCTCAAAATCCTTCAAGAACCCATCGATCAGTAAAGAGTAAGGCGTTTCGGCGGTTTTACTCATGGAGGGAGCGAGGTGATCAGAATAGTGCCTGACTTCTTCCATGGGCGCATTCAGCCGAGTGGACGCCGTATTTTTCGGGGACGGCTCGCTCGGAGCCCCTTCCAAAGGAGCATTGAATGGATCATCGAGCAGTTCTGGGGCCGTTTCTGTGACGAGCGGGGTGGATTGCCAGTCGGCTTGTTCTGATTCAGAAACGGGGGTCTCCCAAGCATTGCTCGGCTGTGCCTCACCGGCCTGCAGAAAATCAGAGGCATTCGCGAGGTTCTCGATCTCTGGATCCATCGGCAAAAGCTCCGCGAGTGGATCAAATTCACTTCCCGGGGCGGTTGGGGCCATGGGCGCAAAGAGATCGTCGAGACTTTCGTCGGGCGACTCCGGGCTTTCCTCGGCTGAAAAGGATGGATCGCGCGGTTCGCCGCTTTCGGGAGGAGTCAGAGTGAGCGCGGTGAGGTCTTTTTTTTCATCCACTTGAAAAGTTTGCTCTCCTTTTAGGAGCCTTTCAAGCTGGAACGCCTTCCGCGAGCGAGCACGGACGTCATGAAGGTCTTCATCTCGCCGCGTCCGTAAAAGTGGATTTGCGCGGGAATTTCGCGGTTCGAACCCCCGATGCGAATCGAGAGCACATTTTTAAAATTTCGGCGGAAAACAGCTTCATCCGTGATGTCATCACCCGCGAATACGGCGGACTTGCATCCCAGAGTCTTCATCAGCGCCTTGAGCGCGTCGCCTTTATCGAAAGATTCCTTGGGTACCAGATTCACGACCAGGTGCCCGCCGACGATTCGGGGGGTGGGCTTTATTTTTTTCATGAGCTTCGTGTACAGGGCTTGAGCGGTCACCGGGTCTTTCGACTGCCGAAAATGAAGAGAGAGCGAAAATTTCTTCTCCTCGAGACGACATTCACGGAATTCGTCGACGGATGCCATGAGGCGTTTCGTTTCGGCAACCCAAATTTCAGTGGCCGCCTGCCAAGCCTCATTCCCATCACCGATAGTTCGCCCATCGAGGAGTTTGATTTCGAAGCCGTGGCTACCGGCGAGGTGAATCTTCAGACCACTGGTTTTATGCTCGATGTTCTGTAAGCTACGGCCCGTGATGATGGCCAGGTGTTCTCGCTTGGCAAGTCGCTCAAGCAACCGTTTCATCCCAGAACCTAAAACGACTTGGTTTGGACCTCGTCTAAAGCCCACGAGAGTGCCGTCGAAATCAAATGCAAAAAGTACCGGACCAGGCAGGGTGTCTAATTTTTTCAGACACGCATCGACCGAATGGTATTTCATGGGGTGGCCGGATTAGCTTTCCGTTCCGTGGCATTTTTTGTATTTCTTGCCGCTGCCGCAAGGGCAGGGGTCGTTTCTTCCGACTTTATCAACGTCACCGGCGTAGCTCATTCCACCACCACCCGGTGCAGTCGCTTCTCTTTGAGCAAACGGACTTCCCGAAGCAGGGGCAGGGCTGCGAGAAAGCTGCATTTGCCGAGGGGCACGGTGGAGGTGAGAGAGGTCCATGGGATCTTCACTTCCGCTCGCCGGTGCGGCTTTCTGAGCCTGAGGAGAAACCTGTCCACTCGGAGCAGCCACGAGATCGCCCGTTTCAGTCAAATTGTATTGGAAGTTCCCATCTCCCAGAAGTGCATTTTCTTCGCGTTCGATTTCCGCGTCGATGTCTTCGGGCGTGTCGCTCGGTGCGAGCTGGATGGCGAATAACTTCTTCACGACATCGAGCGCGATGGAATCCATCATCATGCCGAAGAATTTGAATCCTTCTTTTTTATAAACCAAGATCGGGTCTTTTTGACCGTAGCCTTGCAGGCCGACTCCCTCGCGGAGGTGATCCATTGCGAGGAGGTGATCCTTCCAGAGTTGGTCGATCGTGGTGAGCAGGATCATTTTCTCCAGATGGCGCATCATTTCCGCACCGTACTGGTTCTCTTTTTCTGAGTATTTTTCGTGGGCGAAATTCATCATCAGTTTCTCGATGCCGAGATGGCTGAAGGGAGTGATTTCGGTTTCACGAATTTCCGGCATGAATTGGAGGGTCGTCGCAATCGACTTTTTCAGCTCTTCAATCTCAAGCTTTGCGATCCCCTGTTCGCCGCGCTTGAGTTTTCCGTTTGGAAAGTACTCTTGTCCGATGTTTCGGACGATATCTTCTAAGAACGAAAAGACCATCTCGCGAAGATTTTCTCGCGCGAGCACTTCTTTTCGAAGGGCGTAGATGACTTTTCGCTGCTGGTTCATCACGTCATCGTATTCGAGCAAATGCTTCCGGATGTCGTAGTTATGTCCTTCGACTTTTTTCTGGGCATTCTCGATCGCTTTCGTGGTCCAGGCATGTTCCACCGGAACGTCCTCTTCCATTTTCGCGACTGTCGCTTGGAGGAGGGTGGAGTGTCCAAAAATACGAAGCAAATCATCTTCAAATGAGAGGTAAAAGCGCGATCCGCCCGCGTCTCCCTGACGTCCGGAGCGTCCGCGAAGCTGGTTATCGATTCGGCGGGACTCGTGGCGTTCCGTTCCTAAGATGAACAAACCACCCGCAGCTTTTACTTCTTCTCGCTCGCGGGCGCAAGTTTCGCGCCATTTTTTGCGTGCTTCTTCGTAGCGGGGCTCCCACTCGGCGCGCTCTTCATCGGTCGCATTCGCTGAGAGTTTGCCCACTTCCTCTTCAGCCAGCATATCGGGCTGTCCACCGAGTAAAATATCGGTTCCGCGTCCGGCCATGTTGGTGGAGATCGTGATCGATCCTTTTCGTCCGGCTTGGGCAACCACATAAGCTTCGCGCTCGTGCTGTTTTGCGTTCAAAACAGAGTGCTTCACTCCTTCGCGTTTCAGAAGCTCGTGCAAGAGTTCAGATTTTTCAACCGACGTGGTTCCTACGAGGACCGGCTGTCCTTTTTCATGCAAGACTTTCAGTTCTTGGGCAACGGCCTTGAATTTTGCTTTCTGATTCTTGAAGATCACATCTGCATGATCTTTTCGAATCAGGGGTTTGTTCGTCGGAATCACCGTCACATCGAGCTTATAAATTTGCTTGAATTCGGCGGCTTCGGTGTCTGCGGTCCCGGTCATTCCGGCAAGTTTCGAGTACATCCGGAAATAGTTTTGGAAGGTAATCGTCGCGAGGGTTTGGTTCTCGCTTTCGATATCGACGCCTTCTTTCGCTTCGATCGCTTGGTGGAGTCCGTCTGACCAGCGGCGGCCGGGCATCAAGCGGCCCGTGAATTCGTCGACGATCATGACTTCGCCATCACGAACGACGTAATCGACGTCGCGTTTGAAAAGCACGTGAGCACGAAGCGCTTGGATGACGTGGTGGAGGATTTCGATATTTCGCGGATCGTAAAGATTTTCGGTGCCCATGCGGCTTTCCATCTTGTCGATCCCGGTTTCGGTCAATGCCGCAGATTTCGATTTTTCATCGACGGTGTAGTCGACGTCTTTTACGAGTCCGCCGCCACTTCGAAGGTGCGCATCGATCTCGACGTAAAGGCCACTCGAATCGTCGGACGGTCCGGAAATAATAAGCGGTGTTCTCGCTTCATCGATCAGAATCGAATCGACTTCATCGACGATGGCGAAATTCAAGTCCCGCTGAACGTAATCTTCCAGTCGAAACTTCATGTTGTCGCGGAGGTAGTCGAAACCAAATTCGTTATTGGTTCCGTATGAGATGTCTGCTCCGTAATTTCGTTTTCTTTCGGAATCATTCAGTCCGTGTACGATGATACCGGTCGATAATCCGAGGAAGCCGTAAAGTTTTCCCATGTGCTCGCTATCACGACGCGCGAGGTAATCGTTCACAGTGACGAGGTGGGAGCCCTTGCCGGTTAATCCGTTCAAATAAAGAGGGGCGGTGGCGGTGAGGGTTTTTCCTTCGCCGGTTTTCATTTCCGCGATCCGACCGCGGTGAAGGGTGATGCCACCGATCATTTGCACATCGTAGTGCCTCTGGCCGAGGACGCGTCGTCCAGCGTCGCGGGCGACGGCAAAAGCCTCGGGGAGAAGGGAGTCGATACTCTCACCCCGGGATAAGCGCTCGCGAAAAGCTGCCGTTTTTGCCTGGAGTTCGGCGTCGGAGAGTGCGGTTATCGATTTTTCGAGTTCGTTAATCCGAGTGACCAAAGGTCCGACCGATTTCAGTTCGCGATCGTTTTGGGTGCCAAATATTTTCTGAGCGAAATTGAGAATTGCCATAGTGGATAGGGGTGAGTTTAGTTTCGACGGGGCCAAAAAGTCATTAGAAAAGGTCCCGTTTTTTCGAGAGATTTCCTGACGTTGGCCAGAAATGTTCAGTGATTAGTTTTCCAAAATATAGGAAAGCGGATCGACCGGAATTCCGTTCACGCGCACCTCATAATGACAGTGTGGGCCAGTCGATCGTCCCGAGCTTCCGAGAAGGGCGATCGTGTCGCCCCGGCGCACCTTTTGGCCGCTTTTCACGAGGATTTTGCGGGTGTGGGCGTACCACGTTTGCAAACCATATCCGTGGTCGACGATGACGGTTTGGCCGTAGCCGGCTTTGGTGTTTGAAAAGGTCACGACGCCGTCCGCCGTAGCTTTGATCGGAGTTCCGGGATGATTCGCGATGTCGAGCCCTTCGTGCATCTTCAGCTTTCCACCGAACGGTGCGTAACGAGTACCGAATCCGTTGGTGTAGTAACCAATGACGGGTTTTCGGGTCGGGAGTGCCGCGAGAAAAGTTTTTTGATCGACTAGGTGTTCGTACTGATCTTGGAGATTTTGCTCCAGCGCGAGCGACTCAGCAGTCATGGAGCTGATTTTGAGTTCGAGTTCGCTGTATTGTTTCTGAAGTTCTTCGTGCTCTGGATCCCGGGGGTCGAGTTCAGCCTCGATGGCTGCGACTTCTGGAGAAACGTCTTTCGGGCCTCCGATGTTGGTAGCGGAATCCGGAATGGATTTCATAAGCGAAGCAACCCCACCGCGGTCTTCCGCGCCGGTGATCACTTTTAGGCGCGTCGAAAAAGTTTTCACTCGCTCCATGGCGCTCTCGAGCGTTCCCATTTTGCTTTTGAAAACTTGCACGCTTTGGCGAAGTCGGCGGTTTTCGGTTTTGAGCTCGTTGTTTTCGCCGACCTGACTCATGACGTAACCGTAATTTGCGACCATCACACCGACTAGAACGATCATGACCGCAATGGCGACCGCACCGAGCCGAACGACCCAGGCCGGAACTAAAATCTTCCGCACTTGAGTGGTTTTTTCCGGGACGATCATGATGGTGTAAAATCGGTTGGTAGAAGATTTCATTTTGTATCACCTGAATACCGGGCGACCAGAGCGGTGATATTATCATCCCCTCCGCGGTCATTTGCCGCGCGAACGAGCGCTTCTGCCAGTTTCGCGAGGTGTGCTCCGAATGCGCATGGCGTTCCATCTGCTTTTTCTTCCTCGATCACGTCGAAAAAAATCTCGCAAGCGATGTCATAAATCATCGCATCTTCAAGTGGGCCAGTCAGTCCATCGGAGCAAATCAGGAAGAGATCACCTTCCGCGGGCTCGTATTCGTAGAGATCAATTCCGAACTGAAGATCGAACCCGACTGAACGGGTGATCACGTTTTTCATGCGATCGGTCTTCAGTTGGTCCCGGGTGATCATTCCCGCGCGGAGCTTTTCTTGAACCAGCGCATGATCTCGGGTGATTTGCCAGATCCCGTCCGGGCGTAAGAGATAACAACGGGAGTCGCCCACGTGGCCGACGAGAGCGCGGCTTTTCGCGCCGTTATCCGACTTCGCCAAATCAAAATAAAGAGTGGTGGCGGTCGTGCCCATTCCCTCTAACTCTTCTTCTTTCTTTGAGCGCTCCATGATTTTTGCGTTCGCTGCTTTCGCAGCGAGCTCGAGCGCTTCCGCGGGAGTTCGTCCTGCTTTCAGCGAACTCGTCATCACTTCGTGAATCGTGTCCACTGCCATGCGAGAAGCGACTTCGCCTCCGCGATGCCCTCCCATACCGTCTGCAACCACAAAGAGGTTCATCTCCGGAAATGAACCGCCGGAGTCTTGGTTTTGGGCTCGACGACGCCCAATATCTGTAAGGAGTGCCGCTTCAATCGACATTTTTCGCTCCTGACTTAATCACCACTCACCGCAAGTTCTCCAAGCAAAAGAGAAGGAGCTCCGACTGAACCAAAAAAGCGGAGGTCACTGCCCAGAGCCCTTACGTCTCGGAAGAGAGAGAGGATGTTTCCGGCTACGGCAAACCCTTTTACCGGTGCACCGAGTTTTCCGTTCTTCACCAAAATGCCACTGGCTCCGAGCGAAAAATTTCCTGTGACCGAATTTGCAGTGTGAACGCCCATGAGGTTTGTGATGAGAATGCCATCGCCGACTTCTCGAATCAGTTCAGCTAGGGACTGTTTACCGGCTTCGAGGTAAAGGTTCGTGGTCGAAATGCTCGGGGATGATTTAATGGAGCGCGCGGAATTGCTCGTCGGCTGAAGCCCAAACCGTTTTGCGTATTTGCGATCTAAAAGCATCGACTGAAAGACGCCGTTCTGAACTAATGGGGTCGTTCTGGATGCGGTTCCTTCCGCATCGAAAGGTCGGCTCGCGAGGCCGCCAGGAAGAAGTCCGTCGTCCCTGATTTGAATGAAATCAGCGAATACTTTTTCGCCCAGTTTTCCCTGGAGGAGGCTCTTTCCTTTTTCGATTTGCTCACCTGAAAAACTTCCGGCTAGAAAGTCCAACAAATCGGAAACCACGTCGTTTCGGATCACTGCCGGACATTTCATTGAAGTGGGCTTGGTCGCTCCTAATAGCTCAGTCGCCGACTCCACGGCACCCCGTGCGCAGAAGTCGACGTCGAGTTTACTTAAATAGGGTGAAAAAGAGTACTCGTACCCCATTTGGGCGTCGCCTTTTTCCTCAGCCTTACAAGCGAGCGAAACTGAAAAAATCGTTCCTTGGTGGCTTAAGGTTCGGCCATCGTGCGAGGCCAGGACCGATTCTCCCGAAGATTCGGAAAAGCTTGCGCTGCGCACCGTCTGGATTCTTGAATCCTTCTCCCGGCAGAGCCGCTCGAGCCGAAGGGCAAGTGCGATTTTTTCTTCAACCGGCCGTCCAAGGCCCTCAAGGTCAAATCGTGGCTCGAATTCTGGGATGGTGGCATCGAAAGCGCCGAGCCGAATGTCGTTTTCCTCGGGCATGACCTCTGCGACTTGCAGTGCGGAGTCGACGGCGCGGTCAATCGCGGCTGGGTCGAGAGAAGTGGTGTAGCTAAAACCGATCCGATTTTGACGCTTCAGCCGAATGGACAGGCCCACGTCCTCCGCTCGGGTCAATGCTTCGACTTTTTGGTCTTTTGCATCGATTTTCGTCGCGCGGGAGCGACTCAAGAAGAGTTCATACTCTTCCGGTTTAATCTGCAAGAGGCGTTTGCGGGCAAAGTCCAGAGCTGTTTCCAGCGCCACATCCATACGAGGTCGGGCCATAAATGGAGGGTAACTTTACAAGTGCCCGACTGCAAAGGTAAAATCTTAAGCAATGAGCCGCCAAACGGATCTGGCGGACGAGAGAAGGATTCATCGATGACCTCATCTTCTGGAACACCGTCCACGAATTCGACGAGCGCTACCGCCGCTGCCTCCACCTTAGACTGGCAGAAAATTTTAAATGATAAGCGTGTAGTAGAAGATTTTCGCCACCAATCTTGGGAAGGAAATTTTTTCGAATACCTCGATACCGTAAAGGCAAATCCTGCGATCGTTCGGAATTCCTTCCAACGCATGTACGACATGATCATGACGTATGGAGCGACGAACTACCTCGAATATAAAAAGAACATCACGCGCTACCAGTTCTTTGATGATCCGATCGAAAACGGCCGCGACGCGGTATTTGGTCTCGACGTTCAGCTCATGAAGCTGGTTAATTTTTTCAAGTCGGCGGCTCTGGGTTATGGCACCGAGAAAAGGGTTTTACTCCTCCATGGTCCAGTCGGATCGGCGAAATCAACCATCGCAAGGTTGCTCAAAAAAGGAATCGAAACCTATTCCCGTTCGGACGCGGGCGCAATGTACACTTTCAAGTGGGTGGACCCGGAAGGAAAATTTTCGGACATTTTAGGGGGAGCACGTGAAGTGATTTCCCCGATGCATGAAGAGCCGCTGAAGCTCATTCCGGAAGAGCTTCGGGCAAAAGCCATCGAAGAACTGAACCGGGGGAATAAATCTCAGTACAAAGTGACGATTACGGGCGATCTGGATCCCGCATCGCGCTTTATTTTCCGTGAGTTTTTAAAGCGCTACGACGGCGACTGGATGAAGGTGCTGGGCCATATTCGGATTCAGAGGCTCGTGCTTTCCGAAAAAGATCGGATTGGAATTGGCACGTTCCAGCCTAAAGACGAAAAAAACCAGGACTCCACAGAGCTCACCGGGGATATTAACTACCGGAAAATCGCGGAGTACGGTTCGGATTCGGATCCGCGAGCTTTCAATTTCGATGGCGAGTTTAACGTCGGAAACCGAGGGATGGTTGAATTCATCGAGGTTTTGAAGCTCGACGTCGCTTTCCTCTATGATTTGCTGACAGCTTCGCAAGAGCATAAGATTAAACCAAAAAAATTCGCGCAGACCGACATTGATCTCGTGATCATCGGTCACACGAACGAACCCGAATTTCGAAAGCTTCAGAATAATGAGTTTATGGAAGCACTTCGCGATCGAACGGTGAAGATTGACGTTCCGTACATTACGAAGTTGAAGGAAGAAATTAAGATCTACGAGAAAGACTTCAACCCAAACCGCATCAAAGGAAAGTCGATCGCTCCGCACACGATCGAAGTTGCAGCGATGTGGGCTGTTCTTTCTAGGTTGGAGATCCCGAAAAAAGCAAACGTTTCCATGCTCCAAAAAATGAAGCTCTACGATGGAAAGACGCTTTCGGGTTGGACGGAAGACAACGTGAAGGAATTGCGAAAAGACGCCATTCGTGAAGGCTTGGACGGTATTTCTCCTCGGTATGTTCAGGATAAGATATCGAATGCGCTCGTGAATGATAAAAACGGCGACGTCGGATGCATTAATCCGTTTATGGTTTTGAATGAACTCGATAGCGGACTGAAACATCACGCGCTCATCGCTTCAGAGGACCGCAGGAAGCATTACCGAGAGCTTGTAGATGTGGTGAAGCAAGAATACGAGGACATCATTAAAAACGAAGTCCAGCGTGCGATTTCGGCGGACGAAGACGCGATTGCGAAACTTTGCGGAAACTACATCGATAGTGTGAAGGCTTATACTCAGCGTGAGCGGGTGAAAAACAAATACACAGGTCAGGACGAGGAACCCGATGAGCGTCTAATGCGTTCGATCGAGGAAAAAATCGAAATTCCGGAATCTCGGAAGGAAGATTTTCGCCGCGAGATCATGAATTACATCGGTGCTCTGGCCATCGAAGGAAAGACTTTCGACTACCGAATGAACGAGCGCCTACACAAGGCACTCGAGTTGAAACTTTTCGAAGACCAAAAGGACACGATCAAGCTGACCTCCCTGGTTTCAAACGTGGTCGATCGCCAAACGCAGGAGAAGATCGACATCGTGAAATCGCGTCTGATTAAGAACTTCGGTTACGATGAGATTTCTGCCACGGATGTTCTGAATTACGTCGCGAGTATCTTTGCGCGTGGGGATGCGAAAAAGCGCTCGTAGTTTGTTTCAGGGTTGGGCACAAGAATGCTTAATGCCCATTAATGTTTCAGTCCAGCGGGGAAATTGCTTTGGGCGATTTCCCCGCCTCCTCACTGGAGGTCTATGAGTTCATCCATTCGCCAGGATCATTCCCGATTTAGAAATATCGTTAAGGGAATGATCAAAAAGAATCTGAAAAAATACATCACCCACGGCGAGATGATCGGCCGGAAGGGGAAGGAACTCGTTTCGATCCCGATTCCCCAAATCGAAATTCCGCGCTTTCGCTATGGTGATAAAGAACAGGGTGGCGTGGGCCAAGGAAAAGGCGAGCCGGGCGATGCGATTGCGGGAGGAGAGCCGGAAGAAGGGGATGAACCGGGGCAGGGAGAAGCCGGACAAGGTGAGGGTAAGCACGATCTCGAAGTAGAACTCTCACTTGCGGAGCTTGCAGAAATTCTCGGTGAGGAGCTTCAGCTTCCGAAGATCGAGCCACGCGGCCACAAAACTTTGAAATCGAAAGTCGATAAGTACACGTCGATCGCGTCTCAGGGTCCGAACAGTCTCAGACATTTCAAACGAACCTTTAAAGAAGCCTTGAAGCGGCAGATTGCTTCGGGAGTTTATAATCCCGATAAGCCGATGATCATTCCGATCAAAAAAGATTTCCGTTTTCGTTCGTGGAAGTCTGATGTGAAGCACGAAAACTCGGCCGTCATCATCTACATGATGGACGTTTCTGGTTCGATGGGTGATGAGCAAAAAGAGATCGTCCGGACAGAAGCGTTTTGGATCGACACTTGGCTTCGCTCCCAATACAAAGGCATCGAAACACGCTACATTATCCATGATGCCACCGCCCGAGAAGTTGACGAGGACACTTTTTACCGCACGCGCGAATCGGGGGGGACTCTCATTTCTTCTGCCTATAAGCTCTGCGAGTCGCTGATTGACACGCATTATCCCCCTTCTGAGTGGAACATCTATCCTTTCCATTTTTCCGACGGAGATAATTGGTCGGGCGAAGACACGAAGCTCTGTTTAGAGATGATGCAAAACTCTCTGCTGCCAAAGGTGAATACGTTTTGTTATGGACAGGTGGAATCTCGGTACGGATCCGGACAGTTTTACAAAGATCTCGCCGCCTACTTCGGCGAAAATCACGAAGAAGTGCTGCTCTCTAGAATTGAAAATAAAGAAGGCATCTTACAGTCCATTAAGGACTTCTTGGGTAAGGGGAAGTGATGGCATACGGATTCGATAGCTCGGACCTCACTCCGGAATTAAAGCGTGTACGGGATGAAATCGAAGGCTACGCCCGCGGGTATGGACTCGATTTTTTCGACACGATATTTGAAATGATCGATCACGACCAGATGAACGCCTTCGCGGCCTATGGCGGTTTTCCCGTGCGCTATCCGCATTGGCGTTTCGGAATGGATTTCGACCAGCTCTCAAAAGGCTACGAGTACGGACTTCAGAAGATCTATGAAATGGTGATCAACACGAATCCTTCGTACGCCTACCTCATGAAATCAAACACCATGGTCGAACAGAAAACCGTGATGGCCCACGTCTTCGGGCACGTCGATTTTTTTAAAAATAATTATTGGTTCTCAAAAACGAATCGCAAAATGCTGGATACGATGGCGAATCACGCCGTTCGGATACGAAGTCTCATGGAAAAGCTCGGCCAAGAAAAAGTAGAGGACTTTATTGACCGGGTTCTCGCGATTGAAAACTTAATCGATCCCTTCGCGCCCTTTGCGCCGAGCCCTCGCGCAGACCTTCGAACTTCTGCTCGCACCGATTCAGATGATGAAGTGGAGAGGGAGGCGGGCCGTTTGAAAGTGGACCGAGGTTACATGGAGAAATTTATTAATCCTCCGCAGTATTTGGCTGAACAGAAGGTCATTGCAGCTGAGCAGGCTAAAAAGGAACTGAAAAACCCGCCGTCGCCGATGAAAGACGTGCTCGCGTTTCTGCTTGCGAACGCTCCGTTGCAACCCTGGGAGCACGATGTGCTCGCCATGTTGCGAGACGAGGCCTATTATTTTGCGCCCCAGGCGCAGACTAAAATCATGAACGAAGGCTGGGCTTCTTATTGGCATTCGAAAATCATGACCACTAAAGCGCTGAAGGCGTCTGAGGTCATCGACTTCTGTGATTCCCATGCGGGAACTCTAGTGACTCAGCCTGGTCGCCTAAACCCTTATAAAGTCGGAATTGAACTCTTTCGGGACATTGAAGACCGTTGGGACCGGGGAGCGTTTGGTAAGGAATTCGACGAGTGTGATGACCTCCGAGTTGCTGCGAACTGGGATAAAAAACTCGGGCTCGGTCGCCAAAAAATCTTTGAAGTTCGAAAAGTATGCAACGACATCACGTTTATTGATCAGTACATGACGGCTGATTTTTGTGAACGCCAGAAGCTTTATAATTACGGGTTCAACAAACGAACGAATCAGTACGAGATCATTGACCGGGATTATAAGAAGGTGAAAGAGAAGCTCCTTTTCCAACTCACGAACCGCGGTCAGCCCTTCATTTACGTCACCGACGGGAATTTGGGGAATAAAGGCGAACTCTTGCTTTGGCACAAGCACATGGGAATGGACTTGGACGCGAAATGGACGAAAGAAACGATGCGTTCGCTGGCTGCAATTTGGAAGCGCCCCGTGAATTTAGAGACCGAAGTGGAAAATCAGAAAAAGCTCTACACTTATGTGCCTGCAGTCGACGGCCTGGGTGAAGATGATTTTTCAGAGAAGCTCACTTGACGTATTTTTCCGCGGCAAGGGCTCGGAATCGAACTAAAGGTCTGGTTACTTGTATCGCACTTGGAATGATCTTTTCGGCGCAGTCAGTTCTTGCCGGAGAAGACGAATGTTTGGGACTGATCACGTCCTTAAATCTTTATGATTCGCTCGTCGTCGAAAATCCTAGCCAGATAGTGCAAATTCATCGATGGCAAGATTTAGAGACGACGCTCCGTGAAGGGTTGAAAGCGCACAGTCATACTGGACACAAAGTGGTCGTTCGCCAATTCCACTGGACACGCTTAAAGCAGGCCTTAAAAACGGGGAGTGACCGTGATGCCAGCTCGCATTTATGGAATCTTGCTCCAGTCGATGCGAGCGCGAAGGCGCGAGAATTAGCAGGCGTAGCAGATCGGGACGTCACTTATGCCGTCACATTCGATCTAGATTTGAACCCGCTTCGTTCAGCAAGTCTCGTCTGGAATAAGAGTGAATATGTCCCCATTTATGCAAAGGATTACGAGATTTTGGACGGTTTAAAGAAGCCTGAAGACCCTGGGCAAGTCATGGCAGTTTATGATCCAGCGAACATGACTCGTGCAAGTGAAGTCGAATACTGGTTTCGGAAACCGCCCAAAGAAAGCCTGCTCTTCATCATCGTCCCTTTCCGAGATTGATCCCATCCATCCATCCGCGCTTTCGAAACCACACGGTAATACCGACCGCAATCGACACCATCAGGCAAAGAACCGCAGGGTACCCATAACGAGCCGTGAGCTCGGGCATATGGGCGAAATTCATCCCATACACCCCAGCGATAAAAGACAGTGGCAAAAAATAAGCGCTGAAAACCGTCAGCACTCGCATCACTTCGTTTGTCCGCTGGCTGGCTTCATTCGTTTTTTGAGAAACGATTGCGAGCTGAAGTGCCAGGAGGTGGTTCATGGCTTCCAGGAGAGACTCACTATTAGCGATGGCGTGCGTAAGGCGCTTCCGGGTGCCCAGCCGGTAAGCCGGAGCGTGTTTTTCCCAGCCAGGCAGCGCAACTAATGTGTCGAGCATGTCTTGGGTCATGCGGAGGATTTTACGGATGATATTGAGGCGACGTTTGAAATAATAACCCTCGCGGAGGTGGAAGGGATTCGCGAGGGTCGCTTGAAAGACGCTCTCTTCCAGCGAGTCGAAATGTTCGTCGCTCTCATTCAAAGCGTCTGAATAAGTAATGAGCATCCGATCAAAGAGGTGAGAAAGAATGGCATCGCGTCTGGTCACCTTCTCAAAAAACTTCGGAACATTTGCGGTCGGAAAGCGATGGACCGTAATGATTTCGTCCCCTCGGACAAATATTCCAAGCTTGCGAGTGAGTTCGCGAGTGCTGGCCGCCCGCTTATCTGCCGTCGCATCGAATACCCTGAGCAGGATGAGGGTCGTGTCTCCCTCAACTTCGACCCGTGGCAAGACGCCGGGGGAAAGCGCGATGTCGACTAGGCGAGGGGCCAGGCCGAGTTCGAGCAGGGGCTCATGGCAATCCTCATTCACCGTTTCAAAATCCGTCCAATTCGACGCAAGTTTCTGGGGCTGGGGACGTTCATCTGAAAGGTCGCTCATGAGTCTTTTCATCGCATTTTTTTCGTTTTCTGCAACGCATGAAATGCCCCGATTCACTCGGGGGTTACTCATCGAGAGGAGTAATTGGCGAATGATTTCAATCGAGAGCGAGGGCCTAGGACCTACTATCGGTTGGGGTTCGAGTCACACACCCCCCAAGGGGTAGTGGTGATTTTTGACAATTACTCCTTCTCCCCCCAAAGTAATGAGGAGGCCTTAGGATGAGGACGACATCGAAATCAGGAGAGATTTCAATTCAGATCTCCGGTAAAAGTTTTTTCTCATCCTCCGGACCTCATGAAAATTTAAAACGCCAATTTAGAATGCAGACTCATTTGCAGAATTCTGTCACAAATCTTTGTCACGGATTTAAAAAGGGATTCAGGTCGACTGAATCTTCAGACAACCCCAGAGGTCGTTGCTCTCGCGCAGGGCGTGCTTGAGTTACGATTTTCGCTCATCCCGTAGGCCAATCTGCCGGCAAGGGAGCAACGATCTCCAGGGACTTTCCTGCACCTGTGGGAATGAGGATTTTCCAAGCATGCAGCCAAAGTCTCGCTTCCTCGCGTCCCCCATAGATGGAGTCTCCAAGCAGCGGCGCTCCGAGGTGAGAGAGCGTTGCGCGAATCTGATGGTGAACTCCCGTCTCGATTCGGATCGAAACGTCCAAACTCTCCTGAGCCAGGGGATTTACGCGAAGGATTTCACTTAAGGCTCGCTGAGCGTCTCCGCGAATTAATTTTGCATCCTGCGGACCTCGGATGACCCGCATTTTTCTTTTGGACTTCGCGTCGTGCCCGAGCAAGAGCTCTATCCTACCGGTGGTCAGTCGAGGTGCGCCGGGTTCAAGCGCGACGCGTGCGCGGTAATCTTTTTTTACCTGGCCACTATTCCAAATTTTTCCGATTCTTGTGAAGGCTTCCGCCGATTTTACGAAAAGCAAAGCGCCGCTCGTGCCGGTGTCCAGTCGATGCATCAGTCCCGGTTCGAGAGGGTTATCCCGAAGAATGGGCAATTTCGCAAAATAGGCTAAGGTGCGATGGACTGCGGAATCCGTTTCGTCGGACCTGAGTGGGGCAGAAGGCAAGTCATGGGGTTTGTAAACTGCCAAGCAGTCTTCGTTCTCAAAGAGAATTTGGACCGGTGGCAGTCCAGGTGAAAGCGAGGGAGGCATCAGACCAAGCTCACCAAGGAGCAGCGCAAGCGGGATGGTTGTTTCGATTTCACGGCCTCTGCCAAAGAGCGCATCTCCGATGAGTTCTCGTCCATCGTCACTCGAGAGGAGACCTGCTTCGATCACTCTCGCTGCCCGTTTGCGAGAAATTTTTCCAAGCAATGCGCTCGGCGGAACCGACTGCAGTAACGGATGCCTGAGAAAGGCTTCACGCACCGAAGAATCGTGAGCTAATTTTTCAATGGCGGCGGCCAAGAGCTCTTCCAGCCTCCTTTTTCCGTCGCCTTTGATTTCAAGAGTCACAAGAGTTTGCATCATTTCGCATCGACCTCCGCTTGGAATTTTTCCATCTCAGGCAAGCGGGCGGATTTCGGGTCCACATCGCGTGCGTAATTCAGTGCGTTTTTCACAATCGATTTCGAAGTGGCCGCAAGCTCGATTCGTCCTTCTCGACGGGCAATCCGGTAGAGCGTGATTCCAATTCCACTCAAATGATAAAAAGACTCGGCTTGCTTCGGTTCAATCGATACCTTCGCTAAGAGGTGTGCTTCTGCCGTGATCAGATCACTCAAAGAACTCCCCGGTCCGATTCGAAGTTTCGCAAGCTTCGGGTCCAAAAAAGCGCGGGGAGCGGCGAGGTCGGGCGAAAGTCGAAGGCTGCCGATGATTTTTGCCAACGTTTCCGATGCTTGATTCCCTTCCGTGCGGTCCGGTCGATCTAATATAAATCCTTGGCTAGCCATTTTCGGACCGATCAGAAAATAAGCCTCTCGGATTCTGCCTCGCTCAGACTTTGACCGCACGTAAAGTCCTTGGGCACGTTCGGCTTCGAGCAGAAATTCGTTTGGAACGTGAAACCATTCCGCTCGGTCGATCAGGCGATTTTCAAGTGCGGGAATCACGGCGTATTTCCAAATGCGACGCCGAGCTTCCACGCACCCAAACCACTGCCTTGAGCAGCGGCGAAGTTCGTCTTGGGTGCCGGGAGTTGCGAGAGTCTGCGGACCCGACAGAACCAACCGGGAATCGAGGTCTCTCCAGTAGAGAGCGATTTTTCCCAAAAAACGATGGGGTGGTCCCTTTTCGTAGGGAAGGCCGTACTCGACGCTCAATTCCTTTTTGGGTGAGGATCCGGTCGCTAGACTGTTTGCTTTCAGCTCGAGCGGAAACGCGCCAGTTGCATAGAAAAAAGGAAGGGGGGTCCAACCTTGAGGAGCGTGCAGGGGAATCACGCGGTCACCGAGTGGGTGCACGGTCGGATCCCGCATCCAAAGGAATGCCTGAGCACCCGAAAATAAGACTGCCGACGCCGCAAAAAATAAAAACCCTCGGAATTTCGAACCCGGCTCAGTGTTTTCCGGCGTGAGTAAGAAAATCCAATCGTAACCGCGCGACGCGCGAGCGCCTCCCGGAAGTCTTCTTTTCACTCCGAATGCGGCCTCCGCGGGAGTCGCCCCGAAGGTTCGGTGCGCGAAAAAACTAGCGAGGGGGAAGAGAATCAACGGAAAGAAAAAATGAGTCGAGATGGAGCCGACCGTTCGCGGCGAAGCGATCACCGAGAGAGCCGCAATCAGTCCAGAGAGGAGAAGAAAATCCGTGAGGAAGAGGATGATGCGTAGGCTCAGACTGAGTTCGTGTGGAGAGGTTGGTTTTTGTTGATCGCTTGGAACCGACATGGATGTCCTTCTGGGAAGGGTGAATGGGGGTTGGTCACTGGACACTTCGGCCTAAAGGGTTACACTGACACGGTTTCGAGAGAGAATCTAGGAGGGCGCGGGGCTTCACCTCCGGCCTTCCTTCATAAAGCGAGACGGGTGAGAAATCCGGGTCTCTCCCACGGAAAGTGCGGCAAACGACGATGAAAGCGGGAGTTGGATGAAAACGGGAGTTGGATTATTTTTAGGAAGTCTCATTTTAGGAATCGTTCACATTTGGAACGGCGGAATGCTGAGTGATCTTTTCCAACCTGCCCCGCTCGTCTTCGTGATCCTCGGAACCTTTCTCTCCACAGCGCTCAGTGCGCCGAATCGAGACCTTTTTCAAGCTTTCAGACCCTTGGAAGACATGAGCGGAACGACGAATTCTCTGAAAAAAGAATTGATCGAACTCGCTTCTACCGCTCGAAAGGAAGGTTTTCTCGCGCTTGATCCGCTGAAAGTCACCGCTTCACGGGTTTCTCTGAAAGAAGGAATGAGCTACCTCACCTCGGGCTTCGACCAATCCGCGATTCGTGAACTTTTCGATGCGAGCATTCAAAGGAAAATTCAAGAGGGAGAATCGTCGGTCCGTGTCTGGGAAATTGCAGCCGGTGCGGCGCCCTCGATTGGCGCGCTGGGGGCGACCCTTGGACTTTTGACTGCATTGGCTAAGCTGGATGATCCTGCGCAACTCGGCCGGGGAATCGCGTCCGCGATGGCTTCAGTACTTTACGGGTTCTTCTTCGCAAATTTTGTCTTTTCGCCGCTTGCCGCCCGTCGAAGACGCCTTGCTTCGGAGGCAACCTTGCCCGATGAAATGGTGAAATCTGCCGTGCTGGGGATTCAAGAAGGGCTAAATCCTCATCTGATTGAAGAGCGTTTAAAGCAGGTTGCTACCGGATGAGTCGGCCGATTGCCCAACCGCCTACTCCCGATAATCGCTGGACGCTCGCTTTTGCGATCATCATGTTGCTCCTTTTTTCACTTTTTTTGATTCTCTACTCGAGTGCAAAAAAAGAGAGCGGAAAATACCGCGAAGAAGTCGAAACCTTGCGTAAGGAACGTTCAAAACCGCTCCCATCGAAAGACACGCCTTCAGGTAAATCGGAATCCACTGGGACTGCGGAAATGAACGCTGAGATTCAAGCAGAAATTCTCGCGGACGCAAAAACCTTTCTTGCCGCTTCGGTTGGGGAGACTTCCCGTCCGAATGTCGAGGTCCTTGATTTGGCTAGCGGCGATTTTCTGGTTCGGGTGGCTACTCCGGATCTCTTTCAGGCGGGAGCCGCGAAGGTTTTCGGTCGTTCCGAACCTTTCGTGAATCGGTTAGGTGAGCTCATTTTAAAATCCGGAAGGCGTTTGCGCATCGAAGGCCACGCCGATTTCGAAGACTCGGAATCGATTCAGCGAGGAAAATCGTCTTATCGGAATACTTGGGAGTTGTCCGCCGCGCGGTCATCGGCTCTGGCTCAGTACTGGATGGTGAAGTTCGATTTGGCCCCTGAAAAAATTGAAACGGTTGGATTTGGCCACTACCGTCCGCTCGAGAGCACTCTGGGCCGCATTGTCGGGTCGAATCGTCGCATTGAAGTCGTCATTTTAAGAACCGAAGGAAACTAAATGAAAAAAACAAAAACTGCTCGCCGTGTTCTTTTTTCTCTTCTCGGCTTCCTCGGCTGTCTGCTTTCGGCGCGGGCCGATTTGCCGCGTTCAATCTCCGTTCTCGGGACATGCGCTCATGAGACCACACCGGACCGAAGTAGGATTCTACTGACCGTCGATGTTCGGAAAAAAACTTCAGGTGAGGCGAGGGAAGGGGCCGCGAAAATCTACGAACAGATTCGTTCGGAAGTGACCGCGCTTAAACTGCCTGAGGGAGAGGTCACCACGAGCGAATACATTTCCGAGGAAGTGAAAGAATGGGAGAAAAATAGAATGGTTTCCAAAGGATTCCACACCCGAATTTCACTCAAGGTCGAAACCCGACTTGTTTCACGCCTGAGTGAGGTCATCGAAATCGGGACCCGGGCAGGTGTTACGGAAATGAGTGCCCTTTCTTTTTATGTGACTGAAAAAAAGATCCGGGATGAAAAGCTCGCTTGTCAGAAAGAAGCCGTTTTAAATGCAAGGGTGCAAGCAGAAGCGATGGCCCTCGCATTGGACGGAAAAGTGGGCGAAGTGCTGTCGATCGCGGATTCCTCGTCTCCACCTGCAGATGAGCCCCATCCGATGATGATGAAGACTCTCGGTTCCGACCGCGCTGAGCGAAGTGCACCTGTTTTAGAGGCAGGATTATCGCGCGTGACCGCGACCGTGGCCGTCGTTTTTCGTCTGAAGTAATCATCAAGAATGAAAGATTTTTAAGTGGGCATTCATTCGCCGGTCCTTAAAATGGTCGAATGATTCAAGTTCACTCCTCACGGTGCCCGCTTCTGGTAATGCCCCTCTTTCTCAGCTTCTCTTTCATCCTTTCGGTAAATGCAGCGCCTAAGCCAGATCCGGCTCCTGACTCTCCGCCTCCCGTATCGACAGGACTTCTGAAGGCTCCCAAAGGGTTTCAAGTGGAATTGGTGGCGCGAGTGCCGAATGCTCGGGAGATGGCCCTTTCAGCTGCGGGCATTCTTTATGTCGCTTCGAAAGAAGCGGGAGTTGTGTCGGCCCTCGATTTAAAAAATCCAAAAAAAGTTTACACGATCGCCCGAAATTTGGAGATGCCGAGCGGGATTGCGCTTCATGACGGGGACCTTTATGTTGCCACGGTTTCTAAAATTATAAAGTTTGGAAAAACCGATTCCCACCTCGCAAGTCCGCTTCCACCGATTTTAGTCACTGATCAGCTCCCGAAAAAAGAACACCACGGATGGAAGTTTATCGCTTTCGGACCGGATGGAAAACTTTACGCTCCGGTGGGAGCTCCCTGCAATCTCTGCAACGAAGATAAAGATGGATATGCGAGTATTCGGCGCATGAACGCGGACGGAAGCGAAATGGAGACGATTGCTCACGGAATTCGAAATACCGTCGGTTTTGATTGGAATCCTAAAACCAAGGAACTTTGGTTCACTGAAAATGGTCGGGATTGGTTAGGCGACGACACCCCGCCGGATGAATTAAATCGACTCTCGAAAGTCGGAATGGATTTCGGATTTCCATTTTGCCATGCGGGGTCGATCCCGGATCCGGAATTTGGCGGTGAAAAGAAATGTTCGGAGTTGGTCCCTCCTGTCCAAAGCTTGAGCGCGCACGCCGCGGCTCTTGGAATGCGATTCAGCACGAGCAAGTCTTTCCCTGCCACTTACCAAAACGGGGTTTTTATCGCCGAACATGGTTCTTGGAACCGAGCAAAAAAAGCGGGTATCGGGTGAGTTTTGTGACTCTCAATGGAGACAAGGCCGTGACGTACGAAACCTTCCTCGATGGGTTTGTGCAAGACGAGAAATCTTGGGGACGTCCCGCAGATGTTTTGTTTGAACCGTCTGGAAGTTTGCTCGTTTCAGATGGCCAATCCGGGTCTATCTTTCGCGTGAAATTCGCGGGCGGTTAAAAGCAGAACCCGAATTTAAGGCGTCCGCAACTTCCGCGCTTTCGTGAATCACTCGTGCGCTAATTGCCGGATCTCCGTAAAAATAACCGAAGCTTCGGAGATTGCCCGTGATGTGACCGACGCGACTCGAGACTTTGAGCGACTGAGTTTTGGACCGGTAGGTGGTTTTAGCGGTTTGAGCACCCAGATTCATTTCGCGGAATTCGCCCACCGCGAAAAGACGGGCTGCCTGAGCAATGTGGCAACTGACACAATCGAGCTCTGCAGTCTTAAATTTTCTCGGATTTTCCATCGCTGCGGCATCGATCACGTTTTGAATAATCAGCGGTTCGGCATCTTTTTGTCGAATGCGAGAGGATTCAGAGGTGATGAAGTTCACGTTAGCTTCTGATTTCAGTGGGGATGGTGCAATTCCGCTTTCCACAAATTCCGTTTCTCCCGGCATGACATTGTTTGTGAACATCTGCCGCTTTCTTCCGGTACGAGGAATCACCATCGGAACCAAGCGACCCCCGATCACATCGAAGCCGCCAAAGTCCCAGAGGAAAAATCCAGAAGACAATTTGACGAAAGTTGCCCTCGAAAGACGGTCGCGACCGATTCGTTTTAAGATCGCCCGCTTAAATCCTTGGAAATAGGGTCCGCTCAGGCCTTCGCGGCGAATGATCGGATGCACACTCAGTGGAAGGTCTCGATTCGAAACCGCGGATTCTGAGGACTTGGCTGCCGCAGAATCAAAGGACATGCGAAGCATTTTCAGTTCGTCGGTGAGTGCGCGGAAGTCCGTAGCCGGAAGGTTATAAAACGTGTGAATCGCAGCGTCCGCTCCGACGGCGCGACCTCGAACGATTTGCACAGGCTGCCAGACGAGTCTGACTTGCGCGCGACAAATGGACGGGTTCTCGGGCGCGGGAAAACAAGGATCGATACGAGCGGCAACCATTCGGAGGTCTGAATAAGATTTCTTCGGATCTTCAAAGGATTGAAGCCGGCCGATTTGCTGAATCACCGAAAAGGGAAGGAGGGGGCCGAAGGCCCCGCTGGTGGCCACGCTCGGAAGTTCGGTCGTCACGTTATGGTCTTGAATCGGAAAAAGGAATGAGACGTCGTTCAGTCCCCAGTGAAATGCATTTGAATTTGAGTTTCCTTCCTCAGCGCGGAGATTTGCCGAGAGGATGAGTGTGAGGACCAGAATCGAGTAAGCAAAACGTGAATTCATAATCGAGACCATGTCTCATTAACGAGAAATACGAAATCAAGATCGAGTCTCATATTGATTTTTATTCATCTCCCTGACGCGCTCGCTCTAAAGTCGCGTTGCATTCTATCGGTTTGCGCGGTTAGGCTCGGCGAATGCGGAATCAAAATAAAGCGCGTTCACCTTCGAAATACCTTTCTGGTTTCGGTAATCACTTTTCCACTGAAGCAAAAGAGGGGGCGCTGCCCCGGGATCAAAACTCCCCCCAAAAGCCGCTTTTTGGGCTTTATGCAGAGCAGCTGAGCGGCTCCGCATTCACGGTGCCGCGCGCTCAAAACCTGTCCAGCTGGCTTTACCGCTTAAGGCCTTCGGTCATGCATGGGCCTTTTGCACCTCTTCGCGAACTCACCCAAACCACATTTTTCAATCCGAAGCACCTCGATCCGAATCAAATGCGATGGAATTCTTATCCGGAAGATGCGGAGTCCGCGTCTGTGTCAGCCACTGATTTTGTCACCAGTATTCGAACCCTAGCGGGCACCGGGCCTGCACTTTCCGCAGTTCGTGAGCAAAGGGGGCTGCATATCCACCTTTATTGTTTTGGCACACTGATGGTCGATCGTTTTTTTATGAATGCGGATTCGGATTTTTTGTTCGTGCCCGAGCAAGGCGCGTTGGAAGTGCGAACCGAGCTAGGTTCGCTAGATGTCTCGCCCGGAGAAATCTGCGTGATCCCGCGCGGAATGAAATTCCAAATCAACCCATTTGAAACAGATGGCTTGAGTTGCCGAGGCTACATTGCAGAAAACTTTGGTCAGCCCTTCCGACTTCCGGAGCTCGGCCCGATCGGCGCGAATGGGCTCGCCCATTCCCGTCACTTTCTCACTCCGGTCGCCGAATATGAAAACAAAGCGGGAGACTTTGAGCTCATCGCGAAATTCGGCGGCGAGCTTTGGGGTGCGAAGATCGAGCATTCTCCGTTTGATGTGGTGGCTTGGCATGGGAATTACGTTCCTTACAAATACGACTTAGCTAAATTCAACACAGTGAATACGGTCAGTTTTGACCACCTCGATCCATCCATTTTTACGGTGCTCACTTCGCCAAGCGAAACTCCGGGAGTGGCAAACGTGGATTTTGTTATTTTTCCTCCTCGGTGGATGGTCGCGGAAAATACGTTTCGGCCACCCTATTTTCACCGAAACTGCATGAGCGAATACATGGGTCTTATTCGGGGTGTTTACGATGCAAAAACAGCAGGAGGATTTGTTCCTGGAGGTGGCAGTCTGCATAATTTCTATTCGGCCCATGGTCCCGATAGCGAGAGTCATCGAAAAGCGTCCGTTTCAGAGCTCACTCCGGTAAAGCTCGAAGACACGCTGGCCTTCATGTTTGAATCCCGCGCCCCACTTTTAGTGACTGATTTTGCGAAAAAAGAAGCATTTCTCCAGAGAGATTACCTTTCTCACTGGCGGACTTTTATCCCGGGGAATCCATAGATGTCGTCATTTTTTACTCCAGCTTCCGCAGTGGCCTTTCTCACTCTTTTTGTGCTGGAGCTTGTGCTGGGCATCGATAACGTCATTTTTATTTCGATCATTTCTGCTCGGTTGCCCGCCGATCAGCAAAACCGAGCGCGAGTCACGGGTTTAAGCCTCGCCGTGATTACTAGGGTTCTTCTGCTTTTATCGCTTTCCTGGTTGGCAGGTCTGACGGCTCCTCTTTTTCAGATCGCTTCTCGGTCCTTTTCAGGGCGCGATTTAATTCTCATGGTAGGGGGATTATTTCTGCTTGGGAAAAGTACCTTCGAAATCCACGCGAAAATCGAAGGGGAATCTGAAGAGGTTTCCTTAAAAAGAAAAAAAGCGAGTTTCGCCGCGGTCATCGCGCAGATTCTTATTCTCGACATTGTTTTTTCACTCGACTCGGTGATCACCGCAGTCGGAATGGTGGATGATTTAGTTGTCATGATTGCCGCGGTGATATGTTCGACGGGAGTGATGGTTCTTTCTGCTCGGCGCATCTCGGACTTTGTGGACGCTAGACCTACGATCAAAATGCTCGCCCTCAGTTTTTTGATTTTGATTGGCTGTTCGTTGATTGGCGAAGGCTTGGGTAGCCACATTCCGAAAGGCACGATCTATTTCTCGATGGCGTTTTCAGCGTTTGTTGAGTTTTTAAACCAGCGCTACCAATCGAAACGGAAAGTTTAGCGAGGAAGGCTAAGCCCTTTCAGGGCAAGTGCTCGGACGATCGAAATTTCTTTTTCACTCACAAATCCGGCATGGCCGCGAATCGTCGCGAGCTTCACTCCGTGCTCGGTTGCGAGACGGTAGATTTTTTTCACTTTCAACCAATCGATGTCTCGCCCGATGGTGAACGGTTCATAAAGGCCTTCCATGGCAAGGATTGCCGTTTCACCGAGGCAGGCGTAAACCGAATTATCGGGAAGGCCTAAATCACAACTGAGTTTTACCGGGCCGGGAAGTACGACTTCTCCCGATTCGATGATTAACACATCGGGGCGCTTGCGGGCGTCTTCTTCGGTAAAGTCCAGAGGGCGCGAACAGTCACAGACCACGCAACCTGGCTTCAGTCGCATCACGTCCACGATCTTTTGGTCGAAAGCAGAAGTTGCCGTGACGAGGACGTCCGCGTGTCCAGCGAGTTCATTGGCATCGGTGGTGACGAGCACTTCACAGCCCGGCGATGTTGCCCTCACGTCCCTGGCGAGTTCTTCCAGGCGATTTAAACGGGGTGCGACTAAAATGACTTTCTTGAAGGCAAGACTGAGCAATTTTGCGGAAACCTTGCCGATGGATCCGGTTGCGCCGATGACCATCGCGGTTCCGTCCACTAGCCCGGTGGCTTGATCCATTTTCAGAATGCCCATTTTCTGAACCGCATCGTGAACCGCCCAAAGCGTTGCGGAAGCAGAGAGGCTGTTTCCCGTCGTGACCGGTATGGGACTATTTCGGTTGATCGTCTCGCCCGAATCGCCCACGACTTTCGTGTAAGCGCCCAAACCGATGATCTTCGCGCCGGATTCGGCTGCGAGGTGGCAAAGTCTCTCGACTTTTCGGTAAGTGACGTCTGGATCTTCTTCTTTCATCAGGCGAGGAGTCGACGGCAGGGAGTAAATAATTCCATTCACTTCCCGGTTATTTTTTTCGCTCACGATTTGGCGAATGTGCCCGTAAACGAATCCTGGGGCTTTCGAAATCAGCTTTTCAATCGGTTTCCCGTAATTTTCCGGAAGATTTCGAAGACCTCGTAGCCCCGGTACCCGGAAAATATCTTCCCGAGAGAGGGGGTGGACGACGAATGCGAAGTCAGGCGTTGCCTTAGCCCGTGTTCGACGAAGAACTTGATGGGCCCCATTTTGAAGTCGGGTTTGGAGAGAGGGCGAAGACAGGACGACGTAGCGACGTCGATTGTCTTTTTCCATCGGTTCGGTTGCCAGCATTTCCTGCCACTCTTCAATCGAAAGCGCTGCGGTTTTTCCATGGGCTAGTCGAAGGGCTGCGTCTAAAACGGAGTAGTTAATAAAAGGAGAGAGTCGAAAATTCTCCGGGAAAAGGTTTCGGATGGTAGAGGGTTCGTGCTGATTTAAAAACTTCTCCATCGCTGGGTTTGAGCTCGTGAGGTAGACGTCTTTTCCCCGAATGAAACTGACGTCTTTTCCAAATAAGGCGAGCACACCGACATCCGATACGACGGACTTGATTCCGGACAAGCTTCCCGCCATTCGTTCCCGAACCATGCGCTTCCATCCGCTGCTTGCCATGGGAGTTTGCTTTTCGATGTCTCGTAGATTCACCAAATTCATGAGCGCTTGGGCGGGTAGTACGAGGTCGTCGGACGGGGTAAGGAGCTTTGGTATTCCCAGTACGGAAAAGGCATCACCCAGTCGGATGGATTCGCCGTATTTCTCACGCAGATATACGATGATCTCCAAGTTCAATAGACCAATGGGAAAGAAAATTCCATCTTCCGGATCGAGCGTACCGTCTGCGATGTAACGCGCGATGGAATCCACGGTGGCGATCTCGCGAATTTGGTAGCCGTCGCAGAGGGGAATGGAGAGCGGGGTCGCCATGACATCTAAAACCTGGCGATGGATGTAACTTTTTTTCCCGAGGTGCATGGGAGGAGGGAGGTCAGACAGGGCAATCGCGTCGACCGTGGTTCGAAGCGAACGCATGAGGTCTTTTAGGTACGGAATTGAAAAATGCGTGCCATACCGCTGAACCTCGAAATGATGACCACCGTAATCGAACTCATAGGCGCTATCGAGAGTGGACTTCCCAAAGGCTAAGTTAGCGATTCGAAATGTACTCATCGTAACCTTTCCAAAACTGGGGAGCGTAAGATTTAAATTCCGGACACCAATCTTTGCCTAAGAGCAGTTCGGTCTCGGTGACGTCTAAACGAGGAAAGGATAGGATGTATTCCACTTCCTGCCTGGGAATCTGTCCGATCCATTCGCCCAGGTATTTTACGAGTATTTTTGGCAAATTCTCTAAAATTTTAATCTCTCGATTCTGATAACCCAGGTGAGCGACTGCGCTTTCGTACATCTCGCGAGTCCCTAATGCTCGGTCGGTTCCCGGAGCCACGTGCAGAGACTTGTAGCCTTGCCAGTCGAGCGCCCGTGAAATTCCGATCAGTTTTGCAGCCGCTTTTGCTGCGATATCGACGGGAACGATCGGGATCGTTTTTCGGGAATTGCCGGGAAGGATTACGGGACCGCGGTACCGTTCAAAAAATCCTTTCGCTCGAGTAAGAAATTCGGCGCTATGATAGGGGCCGTCGATCCGTTCAATTCGACCACTGAAGGTGTCACCCACTAAAATGCCGAAACGCAGGTTCAATTGTGAAACGAAGCTCCCGGTCGACCAATTCTTCACGAGGTGTTCTGCATGGGCTTTCGTTTTCGCGTAGAAATCCGGAAACTCGCGCGAGGTGTCCAGCATGTCGGGATAAACGAGGGGATCGCGTGAATTCATCCCGACTCTGCGCATGTCGCGTTCATTCCCGAGTCCTTGTTCACCGATCGTGACGGCAACCGTGCTTGCGTGCACAAAATGAGGAATTTCTGCTTTCTGAGCGACCACGAGTGCGTTGTGCGTGGCTCCGACATTCTGGCGGAGCAGTTCTGTCGGACTTGCCCGAAGGTTGTAGAGTCCAGCGAGGTGAATAAAGAGGTCGTATTTCCCTCGGAGAGAGCGAGGGTCCATTTTTCCGTCCCACTCCGCCAAATCTCCGGAAATACATTTGGGGTTTGTTCTTGAGATGCAATCGATCGTCGATGCGTAGGGCTTCAGTGCGGGTACCAGGGCGCTTCCCAGAAATCCGGTGCCCCCGGAAATGAGGATGCGCAGGTTTGTGGGGAGTGAAAGAGAAGAAACCGTTGTCATTCCATCACCAAAAAAGGAATGCCTGGATGAAGGCACCGGATGGAGAGTTCTCGAACACCTTCGTGGAGAATCTCACCGTCCCCAAAAAACGTTAATCCTTTTGAGCCGCTTTCGGCGGTGAGGCGGACGAATCGAGTTTCGAAACTAGGACAGGCCTTTCGTGAAAGTTCGCGACCGGCTCTCATGACGGCCATGGCCTTTAATTGAGGAACGAGCTCCGTTAAATTCATCAGTAAAAAATTGAAGGTTCCGTCATTGTTCGTCGTTAAGGGAGCAGAGGTGAATTTGCCCGCAATCCCTGGCTGATTATTCACAAAAATAAATGGTGCTTGGGTTCGGAAGGGGGCACGTCCGTCTGCTTCGACGGAAATATCCCATCGCCCCGGTTCCCACCCGAGCATTTCTCTTACCGCGAGGACATCATAGATTTTCGATCCCGCACGACTCATGATGTTTTCGCCGAAGTGATAAAGTTTTCTCGAGAATAAACTTTTACGAGAACCGTGCGCTTTTTCTCGAACGAGAGAACGAAGGCGGTTTGCCTGGAGCGCGGCTTGGGCGGGAATTCCGAGCCCCCCATTGGTGAGCATGTACCGTTTATTTTTCTCGCTGCTCACTTCGATCACGTCGATCGGCTTAAGCTTTCCTTCGAGCGCCGCGCGCGCGGCTTTTTCGATCCGTCTGGGTGTCCGCAAACTACCGGCAAGATCGTTTGCAGTCCCAACGGGGACCAGGCAAATCGGCGGAATGGTTTGTCCTGCTAAAAATCTTTCCATCATCGGTTCCAATGTCGCGTTCAGGGTGCCGTCCCCTCCACTGATGATGAGGCATTCGCTTCCTTCCTCGCAAGCCTGGCTGAGAGTATCCTGCATCGCGAGAATTGAATCTGGATGATGGAAACGGAGGTCGCATCTAAAAAGAACGCTGCTCACGCGAGCGATGATTTCTCTTTGATTGGACTGCCCGGCATTTCCATTGATCAGGATATCAACTCGCATAAAACCTCGACCGAGCCGAATAATGACACATAATGTTAAAACTGAGAACAGAATTAACGAATGAACATGGCAGTTCGGGGACGGTTATTTAAGCTAATAATTCCAATTATTTATGGCGATTAGTTCTTTCGAAAGATGTGAAACCGGTAGACCCCGGTGCCATCCAGCTGATACGCTCGGTCTTCGGCGCTTCGGTCCTCCGTCCACCCGCGGGTATCGATCGCCGTAGGTGCACGCAGAAAGGAACGGATCACCACGGTCGTACCTGGTGAGCAATCACTCGCCATCATTTGTAATGCTTGATTTGCTTGTTCCGCGGGAAGGTAAGAAATCGTGTCCGACAGGGATACGAAATCGAAAGGCTCGCTCGCTAATGCCGAAGTAAGGTCGGACTTTAAAAAACGAACCCGGGTGTTCGATCGCTTGATTTCGTCCAAAGTGGAGGCCGTCGCTTCGATCGGAAGTCCTTCTTCGAAGAGGACTTTTCCAAGAAAAAAAAGCTGCATCATGTAGTTTTTTCGAACGAGTGTGGTGGTGAAGATCCTCACGAATTCATCATGAAGAAATTCCCATGCCGGTTGCTTGACGGTTTTTCGAGACCGAGCGCCTGCGAAGTGACCTTTGTAGAGAAACTTTTCAAACACCCACTCGCTTGCCGCAACCCTCAAAAAAGATTTGAATCGCGCCGATTTCCAATGCTTCCGGTAAAGTTCGAGCTGCTCCTGCATCGAGTGGGCTTCAAAAATTGGAAGGACGTTCATGAAAAGTATTTTTCTAAAAATAGCCGCGATCTGAATGAAGTGTCCTTCCCATTTTCCGAGATAGATAATCCCGCGCGGGCACCAGGCCGGTCGGTTTTCATCCCAGAACTGACGGCAGTCTGCCGATAGGCTATCTTTGAGGATGTCGAAGAATTCACTTCGGTCCAGATTCTGGCGGTTTCCTTCAGCCAGTCCGCCGCGGTAACCGAGAAAATAAATAAACTCAGGGTGAGTGAGTTTTTTTGCGGCAGCGATCCGCAATTCGGCAAGGTAGAGTTGGTGAGCAGAAACATCCACCACGACGAGCTCACTCGGATTTTTTGCCAGAAGGGGTAAGACTCGCGCCCCGGATCCAGCGATTGCGAATACTTTACGGGCACCGGATTGAAGGAGTTCGACTTCGACTCGAGTATCTTCGTTTGATAGCGTGTAATTTAATTTATCAAAATAAGTCATGTTGATTTCAGTATCGGGGGAATGCTTCCGCCGCACAACTTCAGATTTCTTCCAGAAACCGCGATCGTCAAACGTGTGACTTTGACGATCGGGAGCCAAGCTGAGACGATGGTTTACCGATGAGAACGATTTTCGTAACTTCCGAGCTGACTTATGTTCCGAGGAACTATTTGGATCTTTTTACTGAAATTTTCTCGCTCTGCCCGGATCATGTGGCGGGTCTCATCATCTTAAAAGCTGACAAGACATCCGTTTTTCGAAGCGCTACCGGACTCGTCGCAGCCGGCGCTCCGCGCCTTGGTTTACAGCTCTTCCGGAACTTTCTAACTTCGCGTTTTGATCCGCGAGAGAAATTGTTTAAAGCGAGAGGACTACCGATTCTCCGCGTTTCCACGATGAACAGTCCCGAAGTGGTCGCTTGGCTAACCGAAAAACCAGTCGATCTCATAGTGAATGCCCGTACCCGGTGCATTTACCGAGAAGAAGTTTTGCGAGCGCCGCGTTTCGGTTGTGTGAACATCCATCATGGAATTCTTCCCGTCGACCGAGGTGCAATGTGTGATCTCTATGCGCTTTCTGAAAACCGTGACGCTGGTTTTTCAATCCACCTCATGAATGAAAAGGTCGATGATGGAGCGATTTTGCATCGGGAACAAGTTTCCGGTGGTGGCGAGAAGAACTACCTGGCTTACCTCTCTCGCACTGGCGCCCGAGAAGGCAAAGCGATTTCGGGGCTCTTAAATTTTTTTGCCGACCGAGGTGAATGGCCAGAAAAAATTATGAATCGCTCAGACTCTATCCTCCTTAAAAAAGCGCCGAAGAAAATTTCGGAAATTCGTGCACTGATTCGGAAGGGAATGAGTTTATGAGTACAGTCGTCGGTTTTCACGGATCCCCCGGATTTCACGAAGATTTCGCCATGGTGGAATCGAAGCTTGGTTTTAAATTCGCAAGCGCCGCTGATTCTGGAGATGGGTTTTCAGACGAGATTGCGGTTGGTTACTCCTGGGGATGTGCTCGCCTCGTCGAGGCCTGTGTAAAAAAGGGAATGCCGAAATCAGTTCTATTTATTTCACCTTATTTTTTTCCAGAAAAAAGTGCGGGATTTATAAAGGTAAAACTTTTGCGCATCGCTTTCGTCAGAAATTTCCTTCTGATGAAAAAAGGCTCGGAGATTGTTGAAAAGTTTCTAGTGAAAGCGTGCCTTCCTGACGCCGTACCCGAAAGGGTTCGCGAGATGACTCGCCGATTTTCTCGGCCGGACATCTTGGCGCAGTCGGTATTGGAAAAAGAAGATCTTCGGATCGATGAGCCTTTTAAAAGGAAGTTTTTGGCGATCGCTGCGTCGCGCGGAACGCGTATTTACGTGATTGCCGGATCCGAAGATGCACTCGCAAAGCCCGTTCAAACGGAGTGGCTAGGCGTGCTCTCGACTTATGAACAAACGGTGGTGCCAGATGCGGGTCACGCACTCATCTGGACTCGTTCGGATATTATCGCCGAAAAGATTAAACAACTGATAAGGGAGAGCGGATGAGCGATTCCAAAGCTGAACGCACAGGGTATTATCCCGGAAAAGATGTGCGCAATAATGTGAACTCCTTTTTGGATAGACACCTCATTGAAAGACCAGACCTCATTCCTCTGCGATGGGTAGAGCCCTCAGATTTGCGAGCTTGGAGTTTCAAGCTTGAGGATCCATTGCCGCATCTTTCGGTGAGTTTGAAAGATTTCGAGCAGAAGATTTCAAGCGTCGCTCAAGGTTATTTGAACCTTGGGATCGAGCAGGGCGACCGAGTGATTCTCTTTTTACCAATGTCGCTCGATATGTACGTTGCCATGTTCGCGCTGCAGAAGATTGGGGCCATTGCTGTCTTTCTCGATTCATGGGCACGCCGCGGTTCGCTTGGAGAATGTGCGAAGACCGTCTCGCCGAAAGCCATGGTGTCTTTTCATCAGGCCTTTGAAGGAGTGGGTGGGGAGCCTGAGATCGCAAAAATTCCGCTGAAAATCGTGAAGGGATCTTTCCCCAGTAATGTGGCCTACAGTGCGACTTTTGAGTCTTTGCTTGCGTCTCCGGCTACCTCTAAAACGGCTGCAGTCGAAATGGAGGAGACTGCTCTCATCACTTTCACGACGGGGAGTTCTGGAGTTCCAAAAGGCGCAAATCGCACGCACCGGTTTCTCGCAGCCCAGCACTACGAACTCCATGCCTGTATTCCTTACCGGGAAGCGGATATCGATCTTCCGATTTTTCCGATCTTCAGTTTGAATAATCTTGCCGAAGGGGTGAGTACAGTGATTCCAGCTTTGGATGTGGGCGTTCCATCCGAGCGAGACGCTCTTATTTTAATTGCCCAAATGCGGGCAAATGGCGTGACCTGCACGACGCTCTCGCCTTCACTCCTGAATGGCCTCTCTGCCTACTGTCTTAAAAACAAAATTTCGTTGCCTCATTTGCGAAGGGCCGCAACGGGAGGTGCGCCGGTCAGTCGAGATAACCTGATCGATTTTACTGAGGTCGCGGAAAATGCGGAGGTCTGGGTTCTCTACGGCTCGACCGAAGCAGAGCCGATGGCCCACATTGAAGCCCAGCCGATGATTCATTCCCGGACGAAGGCGAGCGAGGACGCAGATTGGGTCGATGAAGGAGTAAACGTCGGCCATCTGGTTGACTCGTTAGAGCGAAAGTTTTTGAAAATAAATCCAGATCCGATCACGGTGAGTGCCGCTTTGGACTGGGAGGCGTTGGAGGTGAAGAAGGGTGCGGTGGGCGAACTCATTGTTGCGGGTGAGCATGTTTGCCGAGATTATTATAATAACGCCCAGGCTTTCCACCGTGCGAAAATCCGGGATGAGCGAGGAGTCGTTTGGCATCGCACCGGTGATCTGGGCCGCCTTGACGAAGATGGACAGCTCTGGATCGTGGGTAGAGTGCATAATGTGATTAAAAGGTTGGAGGAATACCACTTCCCCGTCAGGGCGGAAATCGTCCTGAAAAAACTTCCGTTTGTGCGTTACGGAGCTTATCTGGGATTTCCTGACTCAAGGTTAGGAGAAAAAATCGTGGCAGTCATCGTGCCGAATGATGCGGAGGCGCTGAACGCGAAAGCCGAGTTGGAGGAGTACCGGTCCGAGGTGAGACGCTTGATGGATAAAAACGGCATAACCGTCGATGAAATCGTGATTCGAAATGCGATGCCGATGGACCCAAGGCACCATAGTAAAGTCGAATACGATTCGCTCCGACGCGAAATGATTAATAACGGTGAAGTTTCCGGTGAGTGAAGCTCTCGAACATCCCACTCGCACTGCGCTTTCGAAGTGGCTCATTTTTGTAAAAGAGCGGTTTGAGCCCATTACCCATGTGACCCTAGTCGGACTGTTCTACGCAGCCCACTTGAAACTGACCCCACCTTGCGGAGTGGATCACTGGAAGATCCTCGCGCTTGGATTCGCTACGCTTGCGTTCTTCTTCAAACTTCGCCTTTACGACGAAGTGAAGGATTACGAAACAGATCTCGAACTCAATCCCGGTCGTCCACTTGCGCGAGGGTTGGTGAGTCACGGTGACCTCTTCCGAGGAATGGTTGTGTGCACGGTCCTGGAGGCCGCTAGTTTTGCGCTTTGGGGAATGTTTCCTTTTCTATTGTTCAGCATCGCGGCCGGCTATTCGGTCCTCATGTACCATGAGTTTTTTATTGCGAAGTGGATTCGCCCGCTTCTAACTACCTACGCCGTTTCGCACACCGTAGTGAGTGCGCTCCTCGGAATCGCGATTTCCGGATCGTTGTCACAAGCGACCTCGCTAGAGTCACTTCCGAACCGTGTGTGGTTTTTTGCGGGAAGCACTTGGTGCCTTTTTAATGTTTTCGAGTTTGGCCGAAAAACATTTTCAAATCGAGAAGAGCGAGCCGGAGTGGCGTCTTACTCCAAGGTGTTTGGGAAATTAGGTGCCGTAGTTCTTGTGATCTGCATGGCAGGCGTTGCCGAATATTGCTTCGAGCGTTCTCTTTCGGCCTCGTTTCTTTCCGGAAGAATTGCGCTCGGTTTGCTTGGAGTCTCCGGCGTCCTCTTTGTTCAGCAGAATAATCCGAAGTTCGGAAGGATTTATCGAACCGGAACGTCTGTTTATATTGTCATCGTTTACACTCTATGGCTTTTGTTTGGCCCGAAAGGAATCGGATGTTAGTCACCCGGGATTCTACCCTCTCGTACGCTACGCGCGAAGCAGGGGGTAAGGGACTTAATCTCTTCCACCTCGCCAGCTGTGGTTTCCCAGTTCCACCTTGGGTGATCTTAGGCGCATCCTATTTTCGAAAATTCGTGAATCACCACGAACTTTCTGGAAAGATCGATGAACTTTTAAGACCAGGTTACGATCCGAAGTCTGCGTCCGAAATTATTCGCCAGTGGTTTCTCAGTCTCGACCTTCCCGCGGGCTTGGAGTCTGACATGAGGAAAGCTTACTCAGGATTCGAAAATAAGCTGATCGCGGTGCGGTCGAGTGCACTGGATGAGGATTCGGCGGGACATTCTTTTGCAGGACAGTTGAGTACCTTCCTTTACGTTTCTTCTTTCGAGGACGCTAAAAATTCGGTTCTTGAATGTTGGGCATCGGGATTTTCTGAGCGTGGGCTCGTTTACCGCAAGCAAAGTGGCCTTGAAGCGTCCAGCCTGATTTCAGTCGGAATTGTTTTCCAGGAGATGATCGATTGCGACCGAAGTGGAGTGCTTTTCACCTGCGACCCCATCACGGGAGACGGGGGTAAGATTTTCATCAATTCGGTCTATGGGATCGGAGAGGGATTTGTATCGGGGCTTCTCGAATCCGACGCGTTCGTCTGGGACAAAGACTCTGGATGTGAGAGTTCTCGCGAAGTTGTGAATAAAGACCTGAAGCTTGTGCAGGCCGAGCGAGGACCGGGAACTCGCGAGGTTCCCGTGGAGCAGTCTTTAAGGTTAGCATCATCACTGAGTGACAGTGAAATCAAAAGTCTCTCGTCCCTCGGGGTGGCCATCGAACGGACCTACCGCTTTCCCCAAGACATCGAGTGGGGCATCCGGGATGGAACGATCTTTATCCTCCAGTCGCGACCGGTCACGACAGCGGTTCGTGCGCATGAAGGCCTTCTTTATGTTTGGGATAATTCAAACATTGTCGAAAGTTATGGCGGAATTACGCTGCCTTTGACGTTCACGTTTGCGCGTTACGTTTACCATCAGGTCTACGTTCAGTTCTGTCAGATTCTTTTGATTCCGGACCGCGAAATCAAAGACATGGATTATTTTCTAAGGAACATGCTCGGGAGTTTCTACGGGCGGGTGTTCTATAATATTTTAAATTGGTATAAACTGACGAGCATTCTTCCGGGTTTTAAATACAACCGTGGATTTATGGAGACGATGATGGGGACACCTCACTCGCTCTCGGATGAAATTGCGGAGCGGATCAGCCCCTCCGGCGCCGCAGAAAAAATTTCGACTAAAATTCGCCGAACCATCTCTGGACTTAAGTTTCTTTATTATCACTTCCGAATCCAATCCGTAGTCGATCGTTTTTTGGTTACCTTCCATATTGTTTACGATGATTTCCGACGTGTCGATTATGAGCGAATGTCCTCGGATGAAGTTTACGCGAAATACCAGGAGTTGGAGCGCCGGATTTTGAGACGGTGGGAAGCGCCGATCATTAACGACTACCTGTGCATGATTCATTTCGGCCTCTTGAAAAAATTGACTGCGAAATGGCTGCCCGAGTTGGGTGCGGGGATTCAGAATGACTTGCTTTGCGGAGAAGGAAATTTGGAGTCTGCCGAACCGACGAGGGAACTCATTCGAATGGCGGGGATGATTGAGAAGAGTGCAGAACTGAAAAAAATGATGTTAGCCACTCCAGCTCCGGATTTGATGGAAGGGCTGCGCCAGTCGCCCCATACCGAGTTTAAAGCCCAGATAGATCGCTACATCGATCTGTATGGTTTTCGCTGCATGAATGAAATGAAGCTCGAGCAGACGGATCTCCACAAGGATCCGACATTTCTCTTTGTTTGTTTAAAAAATTACCTTCGATCAGGTTTCTCGGATCTGGAGGCATATGAGCAACGCGAGCAAGAAATACGAGGAGGAGCTGAAAAAAAAGTCTCCGGCGCACTTTCGGGATTAAAGCTCCTCGTCTACCGGTGGTCTCTGAAGAATGCGCGCCAGGCGGTGAAGAATCGAGAGAACACCCGGTTTTGTCGGACTCGAATCTACGGGATCGTTCGTCGGATGTTTTGTTCGATCGGGAGAGATTTTGCGTTACGCGGAATGATCGAACGGCCAGAGGAAGTGTTTTACATCACCGTACAAGAGTTAGACGGGGCTTTTTGTGGCGCTCTAGCGACCCAAAATCTAAAAGCATTGATTCGTCTTCGGAAGGAAGAATACGCAGCCTACAATTCTCAGGAGCCGGCTCCACGGTTCATGACTCGGGGACCGGTCTATTGGATGAATGAGCATTTTCCCGCTCCGCCGATCATTGATCTCTCTGATCTTCCACCGGGAGCGCTGCGCGGTGCCGGTTGTTGCCCTGGAATTGTGGAAGGTCGAGTGAAGGTGATTCTTTCTCCAGACGACGACATGGAATTGAATAAGGATATTTTGGTCACACTTCGTACCGATCCTGGTTGGATCCCGCTCTACCCATCCGCTTCCGCACTGTTAGTGGAACGAGGAGGCCTGCTCTCTCACTCGGCGATTGTCGCGCGTGAGATGGGTCTTCCAACGATTGTCGGAATCCAAGGTCTGACCGAAAAATTGAAAACCGGTATGCGTGTTCGCATTGATGGGCAAACGGGCGTGATTTTGATTTTAGAAGAGTAAAGTTTTCTGACGAATGAAATGGAAAAATCCCACTGAGTTTTTGGCTCGGCGAAGTCTGTGAAAATTAGAGGTGACTGCGCGTTTCCCTGTGTTTCAGGACATTACTCTCGCTATTAGGTAGATGCGGCCGACTTATGGACGATGGCAGAACAAGTTGATTTTTATAGATCGATGTCGTCAGATCCCAAGTTTTTCTGAGCCAACACGAGCTCAAATTCTTGTAGCTAATAAGGGATCGACTGAAGTGCGAAGTTTCACCAAAGCGAGCCCACCCGAACTATCGTGCGGCAGCTCAAAAATCCGGTGGTGCGCGCGCACGTGAAGCGCACCACCGGAAGGTATCGAAACCATCCCAAACCAACTTAGGTTCATTCAAAGCCTATTGACCAAGAGGCAAACAAAATGACGTTAGCGCAAAACCGAAACCGAATGCGCTAGCTTGGCTTCCAGTCTTGCCTCCGTGCTGGAGACCGCAACCGAGCGGCTTTAAAAAGGTGAACTCCATATTCCGCTCACGCGAAATCGGGTGGGTCCGGTTCGTGAGATCTTGCATCCATCATTCCGGATGGAACCACTGGAAAGTGGTGTCATCTCCGAATTCCGCGCCGTCTATTTCAAAAATTTGGTACGTAAGGAAGCAGGTCTTCCGTACTCGCTCGGTTACAATCCATTGAAAGGGAAAGGAATGCTGAATGAGCAAGGTGCGCCTTATCTGATCAAAGCGCCCCTGCATCCCCGATACGGCTGATCACGGCCTCATCATCAAAAAAGAAGGCTTTCGCCTCGATGATCAGGGAAGACGGATCGATGAAGTCGGTCGCCTGCTCGAAATGAAAAGCGGTCACTTAACCGATGCCGGAGGTCATTAGATCAAAGAAGACGGGCAATGGTTCGATGCAAAGGACAGCGCAATCGATCGTCAGTGCGGGCACATTGATCAGAAGAATCGCCTCATTAATCTTAAGGGTGAGCGTCCCGAGAAGAACGGAAAAGTCTTGGAAACCTCAGCCGCCTGCGGATCCAGAACTTTACTCTACTCCGTCACGCCGTCTTGAATCATGGCAAGCAGGTGAGCATGCTTGGTCATATAATCGCGGGTCTTCTCGAGTTGCTGGATTTTCCAGATCTCTAGGTTCGTCGTCGCATCAAACCAGAGATCCGGACTGCCCAAGCCAACTTGGTATTCAGAGTTCACTTCGTCCCACATTCGCTCAGAAAACCTCACCTCGGAGTCGAGGGTCGCGACGTCGTTTGCGTCTTGCTTGAGCTGATCGCGCAGACTGTTCGTCTCAAATTCGATGTTCGAAAGTGTGCTATTCAAATCTTGGTTAATTTGGACCAAGCGTTCGCGTGAAATGCGGTTTTTAGCGCTCGAACTGAACCCGCTGAAGAGAGGTATATTAATGAAGGCGCCCAAGTTCACGCCCGTTTGATAGCCCGGATAAATACTTTTGGGTGGGTTCTTCTCGCCGACGCCGTAAGTGACGATTAACGAAACCTGAGGGCGTTCTTCGGAGAGCGAATAGTTATTCCGACTGATTTCGGCTTGTTCTCGACTTTTCAGGGCGCCGATATCTGACGAGCGCGCAGCGGCGGTTTGAACCATTTCGCCACCCGAGGTTTCTGGGAGGGGCGCTAAGTCGTGGGGATCGAGCCGACCATTCAAAGCGTCGAGCGACAGGTCGCCGCGGCGGGTGAGTTGCATCAGTACGCGCGTCGCCTTTTCTTTCTCGGATCTCGCCGCGAAAAGTTCTGACTCCGACTTCTTATGTGCGACCCTCGCTTTCAAAAGGATATTGCGCCCGATCGCGCCGAATTTCACTTGTTTCTCTGCATACACGAGCGCCCCGTCGATGAGTTTCGCATCGCCTTCGAGAATTTCCATTTTTTGGATTTCAAAAAGGGCTTTGTAATAAGCCTCGGTAACGAGCCGATAGAGGCGGTGAATTTCCGATTTCTTATCCCAACCCGCGATTTTCTCTTCTTCCTTCGACTGTCTGTATGCGGAAAGGGTAGCGCCTCCGTCCCAAACCTTTTGGCTAAGGAGAAATTGGTTACTGAGGATCGTCGACTGAAGGGTAAGCGAAGGAAAGTAATTCGAGCGTGCAAGGATGCCGTTATCCGCCATTTCGACGATCTTTGAATTCGCTTTCAAGACGTTGGGATTCGCCGCTTTCGCCATTTGGAAGAGATCTTGGAGCGTGAGGCTTTTCTTTTCGACATCCGCGGCGGCGTTGAGCGCGAATACGCCAGAGATTAGGATAGAAAGGACTGACTTCAAAGAGCGGAAGTTCATGAAAGAGCTCCTCTGAGATTCGACTCGTTCCCCGATGATAAAATCGAAAGATAGACCTGCGCGATTTCGGACGATGTCCGATGAATATCGAAGATATTTCGCACTCTTTTTTCTCCGGCGAGTGCGAGGTCATGATTCCGAGAGAGGCGATCCAGGTTCTCCAGAATGGAGCGGGCGAGTGCCGATTGATTTCCGGTGGGCACGAGAGTTCCGGTTACTCCGTTTTCGATGACTTCGGGGATGCCTCCGACTTCCGAGCCGATGACGGTGACGCCTGCTAAAAGAGGTTCGACCACGCCTCCGCAGTTTTCCGAAATAGGAACATGAATCGCGAGATCGAAATCCGCCCAGAGGGAAAGAATGGATTCACTCGGAACGGTTCCCATCATGCGAATGCGATCGCCCGCGGCGTCTCGCGCCATCTTCCGGAGACGCCGCTCGTATTTTTCCGCTCCCTGCCATGCGCCACCAATCAATACTCCGGTGACATCGGGCCGTGCGCGCGTGACTTCGGCTATGGCGTCAATAAGGTCTTCGTGGCGTTTAATGCCTTTTGTCTGACCAAGGTAATACTTCGGTTTGTAGATATAACTCACATTTCCGATGATTTTCTGAGTCTCTGGAATCCCAAGGAGGCGATGAAGAGCGAAGCTTCTTTCCGGTTTTTTCGCAGGGAGGGTAACTCCGTAATAACTCTGCTGCACGCGATTTTCGGCTACTCCGGCCTTTAGATAGAGGCCGCGAATATAATAACTCGAAGCGATCCAATGATCCGCTTTTCCCGCCGAACCGACTTCCCAGGTCCGAAAAATAAGGTGCTCGAGATGGAGTGGTCCGGGAACCTGGAAAATACGGGGGATCGAATGATCCTTTCCGAGCGCGTATCGCATGACGATCGTGGGCCCGAAAAAATGCGAATGGATCAAATCTGGTCTCACTTCCTCGACGAGCTCCCGCGCTTCTGTGAGAACTGAGGACAGAGTCCATGGCGCACGGACCGGAAAATCTAGATTCACGAAATGCAGGGTCGCGCCGGTATCGATCCACTTCTGCATCTCGCCTGGATTACCCGCGGGGAGCGCGACGTGAATTTCAATGCCCGCGGCGACGAGCTCCTTGATTTGGCGAGCGGCCCAACTTGCACCCGCTACGGATTTGATAAGGTGGAGAACTTTCATGGGGCGCGCAGAGGTTTCGCTGGAACGCCGACGACAGTCACGCCGGCGGCGACGTCTTTTGTGACCACGGAGCCTGCGCCGACCTGCGCGCCGTCTCCGACAGTGAGATATTGGAGCACCTGAGCTCCCGTTCCGATCAGAACTTCGTTTCCGACTTTCACGCCACCCGAAATATTCACGGAAGGATTCAGGACGGCACCTTTTCCGATAACCGCCTCATGCCCGATCGTGCAGGCGAGATTTACGAGCGAGAATTCCTCGAAACGGAGATTCACCGTTCCAATGACGTTCGAGCAAATGAGCGTTCCGCGGCCAATGTGTGTGGATTCAGCATCCATTCTCGCGGAAGGGTGAACGAGGGACGGCCAATGAATGCCGGAGAATCTACGGTCGAGTTCCTGAGGAATCGAGACGCGGAGAGCAGGGGTACCGATTCCGATGGCGAGAGAGTCCCACTGGTCACGGTTTTTATCGAGCCAATCGAAGTCTCCGAGAATTCCCGCGCGTTCCCCGGCCGGAACTTTTTCGAGATCGGATACGACATAGCCCTGGAACTCGTAGGTGTCGCATGAATGGGCGCGGTTGATTTCGCGAAGCAGCCACTCCGTCTCGCGCGCGAACCCGCCCGCCCCGATAATGACTATCTTTCGTGTTGTCACATCGAAATTTTACCTAGATTTCGCGAAAAACTCCAAATCTTTATCCTTTGTAGGTAGCCTGAAACCGCATGGTCAAAATTTTGAACATTCTTCCAGGCACGAGTTTCATTCGATGAAGAATAGTCGTCGCATTTTTTTCGGCGTTAGCCTCCTGGCGGTGGGAACCATCGCAGGATTTTTTATCTCATCACGGCCGGTAGATCAGCAGAAGACCTTGGTCGTGCCGGGTCAAGACCGCACCGTCCTCACCGAGGTGACTGGAAAAGGTGTGCATTGGACGCGCAAGTTGAACACGTTCGCCACCCATCTCGAGATCGAAGACCACTTCTCCATTGAATCGTCCGAGATGCGCGGCGTAAAGATCAGCCATTCGCTCTCGACTTCGGTCGGAGAAGTTTCCCTAGGGGGTCAGGATATTCGCGCGCTCCTGAAAAACCTGGATTACCGGAAGTCACCGATCGATTTCTCGGATCCTTGGAATCCCACAGTATACGGTTTATCGCCCACCGGTGCGATTGGGCTCGTCGCGGAAGACGATGTTTTCCGGCAGCAAGTTCGCCTTTTCTTCAACCCGTTCGAAAAACGCGCGGGAATGAAAACGACGTCACTCTGTCTCGCGCCCGGGAAAGAAGTCGTTCTGAAATGGAGTGTTTATTCCGATCACGGGAAAACATACTGGGATTTTTTGAATCGCGTGCGCAAAGACTGGGGAATTGAAAAAAGCGTTCCGGGTGCTTTCGTTTGGTTTCACCCCGCCGACATCCTCGGGATTCCGCTTTCGAACCTGCAGACGGAACTCCGACGGCAAAATGTGGGCATTGCGAATATGTTTGGCGGATGGGTCGATCGTCATGCGAAACCGGAGAAAGGAAAACCGCCTTTCATCGGTTTTGGAACGGCGCCGCTTCTCGATCGATTTTCGGGCTTCCGGACGGAAATCTCTGCTGCCATTCGAAAACTGAAAGCGGCGAGACCGGGGATTCGGGTCTACGTTTACTTTGATGCTCAGAGAGATAGTTCGCCGGACTCGCTTCAGAAATACGAGGATAGCCGTTTTCTCAAGGGCGATTCCACGCCTGAGTCGACCGATTGGCTCGGCGAGTACAGCCGGACTTGGAGTTTTTACCCAACGCTGGAAAATAGTTATGGGCGTGCTCTGTTCGACGTTGTCGATCTCGGAAAAAAACTCGGTGCAGACGGAATTTACTGGGACGAAATGGAGTCGCTCGATTACTCGGGGGTCAGGGCGACGCGCGGCGCTTGGGACGGATTTAGCTGCGAACTTGACGATCACCAACGTATTCTCGGAAAAATCGGCTATCTGAATCTCTTGAGCAAAGGCGCGAAAGAAGCTTTTGCGGAACGCGCGGGCGCGGTGATGGCGAACTCTCCGCCGACGACTCGCCGTCTCGGTCTTCGCCAAGATCTACATATGGTGGAAGGCCAGCATCGTTCCGATTACAGTACTTATGCTCATTTGACGACGCCGCTCGCGTTCATTGGGTCCGAAGACGATTGGAACCGTATTCTTGCGCCTCTCGATCACGGACTTCTGCCGCTTAGCGTGCGTCTCGGATACCGCACTTCCTTCCTGGCTAAGATTTATCCGATCACGCCCGTAGAGCTTTACTCGGGTGCGGTTCTCGGCCGGGATAAAATCGTCGCACGGCGAAGTGGTCATTACGGATGGAAGACGGCGTGCGAAAGTGTCCACGTGATTCAGTACGATTCCGAAGGCGAGGAAATCGATTTCACAGGTACGATGGAACGAAGAGTGGGTTCTTGCCTCGTGAACGTGGAGTTGGGCCGCAATGGCGCCATTATTTTAGAGCGGATTCCGTCCGCAGCCGGAGTTCGCGGAGAAAAACCGCTCTTTTACGATCCAGTTTTTCTTTAAGGAATTCCCGGCTTTTCCTAAGGTTTCTCTCGCCCATTTCTTTCATAAGTTCAGGATTCGCCGCGACTTCTTTGATTTTCGCGAAAAGCGCTTCTGGAAGGTTCGGTAAAAAAAGTTCCCGCGGTTCGAGAAGTTCCGGAATTCCTCCCACGTCGGAACCGATGCAAGGGAGTCCGCGCGCCATCGCTTCGATCAATGCGCGCGGAAGGCCTTCGGTCTTCGAGGCGAGGACGAAAAGATCCGACTGGTCGAGCTCTTCGCGGATGGCATCGCCAGAAGGAAGTTGTCCGAGAAAACGCACGGATCTTTCGATTCCTAAACTCTTAGCGAGTTTGATCATTTCCGGAAGAAAGGCGCCTCCGCCGATCCAGGTCAGCTGAATCTTCATTCCATCTTGCACACAACGAGCAACCGCGTGAAGCACGATATCCGGGTTTTTATAAAGCTGTTCCAGGCTTCCGACGCTTGTGATGCGAAGGACTTCGCTCGCATTTCGTGTTTTCGCGGTGCGCGCGAGATGAGTCGGAAGAAGATCGATATTCGAAACTCCCGTCGAGAGCGCGCCAGAACCGGATGGATACCGTTTTTGGAGGGTTTTTTCGGTGACGTACGCAACCGAAGCGGCGCCCGAAATCTGCTTCTTCATTCGCGCAGTAAGGGAGAGCCGGAAATAAATGCGCAAGGGATGGCGAATTCCCGAACGGGAAAATACCTCCCAAGGATCCCCCATGGCTTCGGCGCCATAAACGAGG